>JAUHXR010000077.1 GCA_030426845.1 Polyangia bacterium
GTGACCCTCGACGGGCTCATCGGCCGGCCGGTCCGCTGGCCGCTCCCCGTAACTCCTGCCTGAGTGCCTCGCGCGGTCATCCGTGCTAGTTCCGCGTCATGGGAGAGGCGGACCTCATCGCGGCCCTCACGGAGCACGGCTTCAGCCTCAACGAGAGCCGGGCCTACACGGCGCTGCTCCAGAGCGGGCCGTCGACCGGCTACGAGGTGGGGCAGAAGGCGCAGATCCCGCGCTCGGCGGTCTACGGCGCGCTGCGGCGCCTCGTCAGCGCGGGGGCGGCGCGCTCGATCGCCGGCTCCCCCGAGCGCTTCGTCGCCGCCCCCGCCGAGACGCTCCTCACGCTGCTCCGCGATCGCTTCGACGCCTCGGTCCGCAAGCTCGACGACGCGGTCCGGAGCCTCGACACCGAGCCCCCGGTCCCCGACGCCTTCAGCGTCCACGGCTACGACCGCGTGCTCGAGGAGGCCAAGCAGCTCGTGGTCAACGCGGAGGAGCAGGTGGTGCTCAGCGGCTGGGCGCGCGAGCTGGCCGCGCTGGCTCCGAGCCTCGAGGAGGCGGCCCGGAAGCGGGTCGCGGTCTTCGTGTTCAGCCACGCGGCGATCCCCGAGGGCGTGGTCGGCACGCACTTCAGCTACGGCTTCTCGGAGCGCGACCTCGAGGACTTCTGGAAGCACCGGCTCGTGATCGTCGCCGACGATCACCGCACCCTCATCGGCGCGACCGAGGGCGACGACAACGACAACGCGGTCATCAGCGAGACGGCGGCGATCGCCGAGATCGCGACCAGCCAGATCGCGCTCGACCTCACGCTCCTGGCGCAGCGCACGCAGAACAACACCGACGCGCTGATGGCGCAGATCCTCGGTGATCGGGTCGGGCGGCTCGACGAGCTGCTCGCCAAGGATCCGACGCCCGTGTTCGGGCGGGAGGTCGTGCCGGCCAAGCGGCGCGGGCGAGGCCGCAAGCTCGCTTGAGGTGTTGATCGGCGGTCAGCCGGTCTGCTGTTCGTCGACCGGCGGCCCGTCGGCCGCCTCCTCGGCGACGGCCGCGATCGTCCCGGAGCTCTTCTGACCGCGGACGAGCCGCCGCACGGTCCGCATGAGGAGCGCGAGGGGGACGGGCTTCTCGTAGGCGGCGTCGAAGCGGTCGAGCTCGGGCTCGCTCAGCTCGTTCAGGTCCCCGGTCACGAGGACGAGCGGGGGGCAGCTCTCGCCGAGGCGCGCGCGCAGGCGGGCGCTCAGCTCGAGCCCGGAGATGCGCGGCATGTGCCGGTCGAGCACGGCCACGAGGGGGCGCTCGGCCACGATCAGATCGACCGCGGCCTCGCCGTCCCCGATGAGCTGAGCGTGGTAGCCCTCGCGCGCGAGCGCGCGCCCCATCGTCGCGAGCCAGGTGGGCTCGTCGTCTACTACCGCGATCAGTGTGCGCTCGGCCATGCGCCCTCCCCCGAGAAAACAGCATGCCAGCCCCCCGGGCAGGATCAACGTCGAGCCGCATTAACAGCCCGTTGAAGAACCGACCGTGATGGATCGCGGTTGCGAGGGCGCGCCTGCGTGGCGCAGCGGGACGAGGGAATCCCGGAGGATTCTCGAGGAGCGCTGCACTACGCAGGCGCGGGCTCCCGGCCGTGAGGCGCGCGGGGAGGTTCTTCAACGGGCTGTTAGAGCGCCAATCGGTTTGGAGAGTCGAGAAAGCTCGGAGCGCGACGGCCGTTCGGCGTGGTCAGACGTGACGAGGCGATGCTCAGGCATCGTCGAGGAGCGGCTGTCCGCGCCGGACGGCTGTCCCGCCCGTGATTTGCGGCGGTTTCAAACCGATTGGCGCTTTAGCAGGGGGTCCGCGGCCACGGACGGCGTCCCAAAGCTTGGCCTCGGGGCGAGGGCGGACTATCCATGCAGAGGTAGCGGGAGGTCGGGATGCGGTCTTGGTTTCGAACGACGGTTCTTGGATGCGCGCTCGCGAGCGCGGTCGGCTGCGCGCAGGGGGGTGAAGAGCCGCCCGATCCGGAGGAGGGGCGCGTGAGCCCCGACGTCGCGCTGACCTCGGGCGGCGCGACCGGGGCCTCGGGCGAGACCCACGCCCTCGTCTACGTCGCGCCGGTCCGCCCGGTCGGCGAGCTCGAGAGCCCCCGCTTCCGTCTGCGCCTCGGCCCGGCCGCGGCCCGGAGCGGTCGATGACCCGCGCGACCATGCGCGCCGCGGCGCTGGGCCTCTCTGCGCTGGGCTTCGCGGCCCTCGTCCTCGCGGCGCCGGGAGTGGCCCTCGCGGGGCCCCCGCTCGTCCCCATCCAGGGCAACCTCACCGATCCCGACGGGGTCCCGATCGAGGGCACCGTGCAGATGGATTTCCTCCTCTACAACGCGCCGACCGGCGGTACGCCGGTGTGGTCGGAGCGCCAGTCGGTCTCCGTCTCGGACGGGTTCTTCGTCGCGTACCTCGGTGAGGTTGCCGAGCTCGACCTGGGCCTGTTCCGCGATGAGCCCGCGCTGCACCTCGCCATCGCGGTCGACGGCGATCCGGAGATGGAGCGCGTCCAGATCGCGACCGTGCCCTACGCCGCCTACGCCGAGTACTGCGCGAACGTGCCCCAGACCTTCGAGGACCTCGAGGGCGAGGTGCCGACCGCGTCGCTCCCCGCGGGGATCGTGCTCGGCGCGCAGAGCTGCCCGGCGGGCGAGGCGGTCGTCGGCCTCGACGCGACGGGGACCCTGATGTGCGGCCCCGCGGGGCGCACCTACTCGGGCGCCGACTTCGCGACGTCCGGCCAGAGCTGCGCGGTCGGCGACGTGGTCACGGGCATCGGCGCGGACGGCTCGGTGACCTGCGCCCCGCCGGTGAGCGGCGGCGCGGGAGTCACCGTGACCGGCGGGCAGGTGAGCCTCTCGGCGAGCTATGCGGACGGCAGCGCGCACGACGGCCGCTTCGTCAACGCGTCGGGCGACACGATGACCGGCGGCCTCACCGTGCAGGGCGCGGTGACCGCCGACAGCTTCGCCTACCGTGCGCCGCGGACCGGCGCGGTGAGCGTCCCCGGCGTCGTGTTCCAGACGCTCGCCGACGACGAGGACGACACGGTGCTCCGCAGCTCGCTCGGCTACCTCTACCCGGGCGCCGCGCCGGACAGCGCGTGGAGCGCGCCGATCGCCGCTCCCGTGACCCTGCCCGACGGGGTCACGATCACCGGCGTCACCTGCCATTACTACGACAGCAGCGCGACGAGCGACCTCTCGACGAGCGTGTCGCTCTACCGCGCCGCGCTCACCTCGACCTCTCGCTCGACCGTGGCGACGGTGACGCTGTCCTCGACCGGCAGCTCCACCTCGGTCCAGTCGGCGTCCGACGTGACGATCACCTCGCCGGTGGTCGACAACGCGGCCGCGCGCTACTTCCTCTACTCGAGCTTCAGCGTCCCGACGGACGCGATCAGCTCGAGCGCGATGCGCTTCTACGGCTGCACCATCAACTACTCGGCGAGCGCCCCCAGCCCCTGACCCCCGAGCCCCTGACCCCGCAGCCCCTGACACACCAGCCCCTGACACCCATGAGCCCGAGCGACCCCCCCTTCGCTCTCGACGACATCGTCGAGGCCTTCGAGCTGCTCGACGACTGGAACGAGCGCTACCGCTATCTGATCGAGCTCGGCAAGGAGCTGCCCCCGATGACGGACGGCGAGCGCACCGGAGAGCACAAGGTGGACGGGTGCATGAGCCAGGTGTGGATGGTCGCGGAGCGCACCGACGAGGCGCCGCCGCGGTTCGTCGTCCGCGGCGACAGCGACGCGTTCATCGTCAAGGGGCTCATCGCGGTGGTCCTCGCGATCTATTCGCACCGGACCGCCGAGGAGATCGCGGCCACCGAAGCCGGCCCGATCTTCGAGCAGCTCGGGCTCGCGGGGCACCTGTCGATGGGGCGCCGCAACGGGCTCGAGTCGATGGTGAAGCGGGTCAAGCGGCTGGCGGCTTGAAGCGTCGGCCGTCCTGAGCCAGGCAGTAGCCGAACCTTGCCGCCCCCCTTCGTGGGGCGTAGCTGGACCCCTAGGAGGACGAGATGACCACTGAGAGCCCGCGCAGCCGCTACCGGATCGTGATCGGCGTCGACTTCCAGAAGACCGGAGACGACGCGATCGCCGACGCGCTGCGCCTCGCGCGTGAGCACACGAACGCCGAGCTCCACGCGGTCAACGTGGTCAGGTCCGCGGGCCCGAGCCCGACCGCCGACGACCTCGCCAAGATGTCGCGTGAGATGGAGGACGCGCTCGCGGCGATGAAGGAGCGGGTCCACGACGTCTGCGAGCGCGCCTTCCCCGGTGAGGAGTGGGACCAGCACATGGTCTTCCACGTCCGCGTCGGCGAGCCCGCCAACGCGCTCCACCAGGTCGCGATCGACTACGACGCGAGCCTCCTCGTCGTCGGCACGCACGCGCGCCGCGGCCTCGAGAAGATGGTCCTCGGCTCGGTCGCCGAGGAGCTCATGAAGATGGCCCACCTGCCGGTGCTCGTCGCGCGAGAGCGTACGCTCGGCGGGCTGCCCCGCAGCGAGCGGCCCGAGCCGCCGCGCGAGGGGGTCGACATCCACGACGACGTCCACCGCAGCGAGCTGGTCCGCTTCGGCCGCCGCGGCTCGCACATCGCCGGGCTGATCTGAGGCCGAGCCCTGCGCGACGTGGAGGACCCGGGCGGCCGCGCGCTGCGCGACTCCTACGATGCGGTGGCCGCCCGCTACGCCGACGCGATCGGCGGCGAGCTCGCGCCGAAGGTGCTCGACCGGGCGCTGCTCGCGGCGTTCGTGGAGCTCACGGAGGGCGGCACGATCGCCGACGTCGGCTGCGGACCGGGTCACGTCGCGGCGTGGCTCGCGGCCCGCGGCGCGCGCGTCGTCGGGGTCGACCTCTCCGAGGGGATGATCGAGGTCGCCCGGTCTCGCCATCCGGGGCCGGAGTACCGAGTGGGCTCGATGCTCGCGCTCCCGCTCGACGACGGCGGCCTGCGCGGGGCGCTCGCGCTCTACGCGATCATTCACCTCGACGACGCGGAGCGCGAGCTCGCGATGAGGGAGCTCGCCCGGGTCCTCGAGCCGAACGGCTGGCTCCTGCTCGCGTTCCACGTGGCCGACGCCGAGCACCGGCCGGGCGACGTTCTCCACCTCACCGAGTGGATGGGCGAGGCGGTGGACGTCCGCTTCCGGTTTCTCGCGCCCGACGCGATCGTGGCCAGCCTCGAGGCGGCCGGCTTCGCGTTGCACGCCCGCGTCGAGCGCGAGCCCGTCGAGGGCGCAGAGCACCCGAGCGCGCGGTGCATGCTCCTCGCTCGGCGACGGTGAGCCGCGCGGAGCCAGCGTGTAGCCTCCGCGTATGACCGATCCCATCGAGCTCAATCGGCGCCGCTGGGACGAGCTCGTCCCGATCCACGCGGGCTCGCGCTTCTACGATGTCGAGGGCTTCCTCGCCGGGGCCTGCAGCCTGCTGCCCATCGAGCTCGCCGAGCTCGGTGACGTGCGGGGCAAGTCGCTCGTCCACCTCCAGTGCCACTTCGGGCTCGACACCCTGAGCTGGGCGCGGCGGGGCGCGCGGGTCACGGGCGTCGACTTCGCGCCGGCCGCCATCGCCAAGGCGGCGGAGCTGGCCGAGCAGGCAGGGCTCGCCGCGCGCTTCGTGGAGAGCGAGGTGACCGCGGCCCCCGACGCGCTCGGCGGCGAGACCTTCGACGTGGTGTTCACGAGCTGGGGGGTGCTCGGGTGGCTGCCCGACCTCGACGCGTGGGCGCGGGCGGTCGCCGCGCTGCTCACGCCGGGCGGCGTCTTCTACCTCGTCGAGTCGCACCCCACGATGCTGCTGTTCGACGGGTCCGCGGACGGCCGGCGCACCTGGCCGTACTTCCGCACCGCCGAGCCGATCGAGGCGACGGTGGAGGGCAGCTACGCCGCGCCCGACGCGACGCTCGAGAACCGGCGCGAGGCCGTCTGGATCTTCGAGCTCGGCCAGGTCGTGACCGCGCTGATCGACGCGGGCCTGTGCCTCGACTTCCTCCACGAGCACGACGGCAACTGCTCCGCGATGATCCCGTCGATGACCAAGCACCCGGACGGGCTGTGGCGCCTGCCCGAGGGCGAGCTCGGTCTGCCGCTCAGCTTCTCGATCCGAGCGCGGCGCGCGTCGAATTCCTGAGACCGGCGCGCCTGCGGCGCGTAGGCGGCTGTGAATATGCGCCCGCGGCGCCTCGTACAAGGGTGCGAGCGCCGTGGGCGCGCAGACGCAAGAGGACGGTGTACATGCCGGGACGGATTGGCGATAACGGGGCATGAGCCACCCCGTGAAGATGGGAACCCTGTTGGCCCTGGCCGCGCTCCTCGCGGTGCCGGCGATGGCGAGCGCGCAGCGTCGGACCGCGGCGGTAGGCCGGGGCAGCGGGATCCAGTTCGTCTCCGACGCGCCGCTCGAGCGCATGACCGGGCGCAGCAGCAGCCTCACCGGCGAGCTGTCCTTCGACCCGGCCGACCTATCGAACGTGTCGGGCACCCTCAGCGTCCCGGTCGCGAGCCTTCGCACGGGGATCGACCTTCGTGACGAGCACCTCCGCGGCGACAGCTGGCTCGACGCGGCGCGCAACCCGAACATCACCCTCGAGATCTCCGGGGTGGAGGGCGCGACGCGCCTCGAGCCCAACACGGCGACCCGCCTGCGGCTGCGCGGCACCTTCAACCTCCACGGCGTCGCGCGACCCGTCACGATCAACGCGACCGTCCGCTGGATCCCGGACTCCAACCAGGTCCGCGCCCAGGCCCGCTTCACGGTCCGCCTCACCGACCACAACATCTCGGTGCCCGCGCCCGTCCGGCTCAAGGTCTCCAACGACATCGTCGTGAACGTGCGCCTCAACGCCCGCGTCGGCGGCTGAAGCTCGTGGTCCCGCCCGCCGCGCGCGGGCGGGCGATCGCGAGGTCGATCGCGAGGTCGATCGCGCTGGCCGGAGCTGGTAGCGTGGCCGGCCATGAAATACGAAGTCCCCGCCCGGGTGCGCGAGAGCGCCGCCACCCCGATCCGCGACCTGGACCGCTACCGCGAGGCCGCGGCACAGGCGGTCCACGACCCGGACGGCTTCTGGCTGGACGTCACGCGCGCGCGCGTCGCGTGGAGCAAGGAGCCCACCGAGGGCCTGGTCGGCGGCTTCGACACGATCAAGCGCGGGCCGCTCTCGTGGTTCGGCGACGGCGAGCTGAACGTGACCGTGTCGTGCCTCGACCGGCACCTCGCGTCGCGCGGCGACAAGGTCGCGATCCTCTGGGAAGGCGACGAGCCGGGTGACGTCCGCAAGATCACCTACCGCGAGCTCCACGCCGAGGTGTGCAAGGCGGCGAACGCGCTCACCGAGCTCGGCCTCAAGCGCGGCGAGCGCGCGATCATCTACATGGGGATGGTCCCGGAGGCGGCGATCGCGATGCTCGCCTGTGCGCGCATCGGGGCGGTCCACTCGGTCGTCTTCGGCGGCTTCTCGGCGGAGGCGCTGCGCGACCGGATCCGCGACTGCGGGGCCGAGATCGTCATCACCCAGGACGTCGGCCTCCGCGGCAGCAAGCACATCCCCCTCAAGCGCACCACCGACGAGGCCCTCGAGGGCTCGCCGAGCGTCAAGAAGGTCCTCGTCTACAAGCGCAGCGACGTCGAGGTGCCGTGGAACGAGGGGCGCGATGTCTGGTGGCACGACGCCGTGGGCGGCGCGAGCGCGGAGCACGAGCCGCACGCCTTCGAGGCGGAGCACCCGCTCTTCGTCCTCTACACCTCCGGGTCGACCGGGCGGCCCAAGGGCGTCGTCCACACGAGCGGCGGCTACCTGACCTACACGAGCTACACCCACGCCACTGTCTTCGACCTGCGCGAGGACGACGTCTACGCGTGCGTCGCCGACGTCGGCTGGATCACCGGCCACAGCTACATCGTCTACGGGCCGCTCGCGAACGGCGCGACCACGCTGATGTTCGAGTCGATCCCGACCTACCCCGACGCGGGGCGGTACTGGGACATGGTCGAGCGGCACAAGATCACGATCTTCTACACCGCGCCGACCGCCATCCGCGCGCTCGCGGCGCAGGGTGACGCGCACGTCGACAAGCGCGATCTGTCGAGCCTGCGCGTCCTCGGCACGGTCGGTGAGCCGATCAACCCCGAGGCGTGGGAGTGGTACTACGACGTCGTCGGCAAGGGGCGTTGCAACATCGTCGACACCTGGTGGCAGACGGAGACGGGAGGCATCGCGATCAGCCCGATCGCGCCCGCCACCCCGACCGCGCCCGGCTCGGCGACCCTGCCGATGCCTGGCATCCAGCCGTCGCTGCGGACCCCCGAGGGAGCGGTGATCCGCGGGCCCGGCCAGGGCCTGCTCTGCATCGATCACCCGTGGCCGGGTCAGGCCCGCACGGTGTGGGGCGATCACGACCGCTTCGTGGCCACGTACTTCTCGACGATCGAGGGGGCGTACTTCACGGGCGACGGATGCCGCCGCGACGCGGACGGCTACCACTGGATCACCGGCCGGGTGGACGACGTCCTCAATGTCAGCGGCCACCGCATGGGCACGGCCGAGTTCGAGGCGGCGATCGTGTCGGTGGACTCGGTCGCGGAGGCGGCGGTCGTCGGCTACCCGCACGACCTCAAGGGCCAGGGCGTCTACGCCTACGTGGTGGCGCAGGAGGGCGAGACGGTCGATCTGACCGAGCTCAACCAGGCGTGCCGATCGCAGATCGGCGCCCACGCCAAGCTCGACAAGATCCAGGTCGTCCCCGGGCTGCCGAAGACCCGCTCGGGCAAGGTGATGCGGCGCATCCTCCGCAAGATCGCCGAGGGCCGCGGCGACGAGCTGGGCGACACCTCGACCCTCGCCGATCCCGGCGTCGTGGACGTGATCCGCGAGGGCGCCCTCGTCTGAGCCCCTTGGGCGCTCCGGCCTCTGCCTTTACCATCTCCCGGTGCTCCTCCGCGCGCGGCTCCTCTGGATCCTCGGCGTGGCCGCGTTGGCCTGCGCGCACGGCTGCGTCCAGGGCGGGGCGCCCGGCGACGCGGCGGGGCTCGACGCGGGCGGCGTCGACGGCCCGGTGGGCTGGTGCCCCGTGCTCGCGACCTGTGACGACGGCGACCCCTGCACGGACGGCGATCTCTGCGCGGGCGGGATCTGCGTCGGGATGCCGCGCGTCTGCGAGACGCCGCCGGGCCAGTGCTTCCGCAGCGAGGGGGCCTGCGCCGAGGGGGCCTGCGTCTACCCGACCCGCGAGGGCGCGTGCGACGACGGCGACGCCTGCACGATCGCGGATCGCTGCGACGATGGGATGTGCGCGGGCCGGCCGCTGACGTGCCAGGCGCCGCCTCGGTCGCGCTGCCTCGACGCGAGCACGCTCCAGGTGTTCGTCGAGTCGGGCCGCTGCGCCGAGGGCCGCTGCATCTACACCCCGGTAGACCGGGTCTGCGCGGGCGGGAGCTGCCTCCGGGACGCCTGTCTCTGCGAGCCTGTGCCGCCGCGATCGACGGTGGTGGCGACGGGCCTGGGCCCGGGCGGCGCCCTCGACCCCGCGCTCCTCGTCGTGGGTGACGCGCTCCACCTCAGCTTCCACGATCCGGTCACGCGGACGCTGCGCTACGCGGTCCAGCAGACCGGCGGCGGATGGCTCGAGGAGGACGTCGATCCGCGGCCGGACCGCGGCCGTGCGAGCGCGCTCGCGGCGCATGGCGAGCGCCTGTACCTCACCTACGAGGACGCAGCGGGCGGCGGGGTGTGGCTGGCCACGCGCGATCTACTCGGCTGGTCGCGCGCCGCGCTCCCTCTCGGCAGCGGGCAGGTCGGCGCGGCGCCCCACGTCGCGGTCACGGGCGACAACGCGGTGCACGTCGCGGTGGGCTCGAGCGCGGCCGGCGCGGACGCGCGCAAGCTCGCGTACCTCCGCTACCGCGACGACGCGTGGACGGTCGAGGATCTCGCGTCCCAGACGGGCACGGTGGCCGAGCCCAGCCTGTGGCTCGCCGACGGCGTGCAGGTGGTCTACCGCGAGGAGGGCTCGGGCGAGCTGAGGACCCTGCGGCGCTCGGGCGACGGCTGGGCTTCGACCGCGCTCGGCGGGCAGGTGAGCGCGCACGTGGCCGCGGTCGACGGCGCCGGAGGCCTGCACGTCGTCTACCGCGCGAGCTCGGGCGGCTGGTCCTACGCGCGCCGCGCGCCGGGCGCGCCGTGGGTCGTGGAGTCGCTCCCGCCCAACGTCGAGGTGGGCGAGGACCTCTCGCTCTGGGCGGCCCCGGGGGGCGAGGTGCACTTGGCCTCGCGCGTCCCGCGCGCCTCGGTCGTGACCTACCGCTACGCGTTCCGCGCGGCGACCGGAGGCTGGTCGGACCGCGAGGTCGCGGCCTTCGAGGCGAGCGGGCGAGGCACCGCGATCGGCGTCGACTCCGGCGGCCACGCGCACATCGCGATGCACGACGGCTCGAGCGGGGTCCTCCAGGTGGTCTCGCTCCGCGTCTGCGAGTGAGCGCGCCGGCGCCGGGTCCCCCCGCCCGCGGGCTCGCCGAGCTCGACGAACTCAGCCCAGCTCGAGGGTGACCGTGCCCACGCCCCCGCGCCCTGCGTCCCAGTGGAGCGTCAACGTGCCTTTTCCACGCACGATCCAGGTCGCGGCCACGCGGACCCCACGATCGCTCGGCAGGTCCGGGTAGATGTGGTGGCTGCCGACCTTGTGGGTCCCCCACCCGTCGAGCCAGCCCTTGTCCTGCGCGCGCGTCCCCTCGAGCACCTCGAGGCCCTCCGCGCGGACGTGGATGGGCGGGGCCGTACCGATCGCTTCGGCGCGCCGGAGGCCGCTGGTCGCGAGGTAGCCGAGGTTCTCGAGGCGCAGCTCCACGCGGTGCGCGTCGCCCCCGAGCGCGGTCGCCTCGGCGGTGGCGCGCACGCGCGGGAGCGCGCGCAGGATCCTGTCGGCCACCACGAAGCCGCGCGCGCACTCCTCGGGGAGGAGCCGCGGCGGCGGGTTTCGGATCGTCGTCTGGTACGCGATCCCGCCGAGCTCGACCGGGCCGAGCTGCGGGTGATCGAACGCGCGCCACGGGACGACCGCGCCGGGCTCGTCGCGGAACGCGTCGAGCAGGCGGTGGAGGAGGCCCTCGTCGGGCTTGCGGAACTGTTCCGCCGGCTTCTCGACCGACTCGCCCGCGAAGCCGAACGGGTCCCAGAGCTCGAGGGTGAAGCCGACGACCCCGAAGGTCGCCGCCATCGTGTCCGCCCAGACCCCGACCACCGACTGCTTCAGGTCGTAGGTGAAGTCCGGGACGATCTTGAAGACCCGGTAGCTCGTGCCCTCGACCGCCTCGCCGGCGAGCTGCTCCATGAGCTCGAGGTCGGGGCGCCCGAGCGGGCTCGGATCGCGGTACGGGGGCACCAGGATGCAGCCGGTGTAGGTGTGGTTGGTGAGGCCCGCCGCGATGCGCGGGCGCGCGCGGAACGCCTCGACCACCGCGCGGCTCTCCGGCTCGCTGAGCGGGAAGTCGCCGCCGTCCATCCCGAACATCGAGAACGGGCCCCACGCGGCGGGGAAGTTCCGGTTGAGGTCGAGCGCGTGCTCCCACCCCGCCTCGAGCCAGCGGACGCCGTCGAAGTGGTCGAAGGTGCCCTCGGTCGCGACGAAGAAGGCGTCGGCGGGGTCGTCGTCCAGGCGCCGCCGCCGCATCTTGATGGGGTTCTCGGGGTCGGCGAAGACCCAGCTCCCCGCGGGGTGACGCCACCGCATCCACCGGACCTCGCCGTCGCCGTCGAGGTCGCGCGCGCGCAAGCCCGGGCGCGGGCGTCCGTCGCGCGCGGGGCGCAGCGTCGATCGGATGTAGGGCGCGCCGCGGCGCATCGCGTCGTAGCCGTCCGGGCTGATGCACGGCGCCACATAGACGGTGTGGCGCGAGAACCGCGTTATCGCGTCCGGCTCGCCCGCCGCGAGGGCGTCGACCCAGCGCTCGGCCGCGTAGAGCGCGGCCATCACGCTCGTCCACTCGGAGGCGTGGGTGCCGCCGTCCAGCCAGAAGCCTGGGCGCGCGTCGGGGTCGCCGGCCTGATCGCCGATCGTGAGGAGCAGGAGCGGCCGACCCTCGCGGGTCTGTCCGATCTCGTCCACGCGCGCCCAGGCGGGCGCCCGCTCGGCGATCGCCCGTGTCCGCGCCGCCACCTCGTCCCAGTCGAGGTAGCGGTCGTAGCCGTCGATCGCGCTCATCGGCGCCGCCGCCAGGCGAGCGCGAGCCCGAGGGCGAGGAGGCCGACGCCGAGCGGCGCCGACGGGGACCGCGAGGGGCCACGGCGAGGGCCGACCGTCCGGCACGAGCAGCCGCCGTCCTCCTCGGGCGCCTCGGGCCCGGCGTCCTCGGCGGTCATCGGCGGGGTCCCGGCGTCGTCGCCGGTCATGGGCGGCGGCCCCGCGTCGGTCATCATCGGCGGCGGCCCCGCGTCGACCGTCGCGGGCGGCGGGCCCGCGTCCGGGAGCACGACGATCGCGGGCGACACGAGGATCTCGACCTCGTCGGTGTCGCTCGCGACCCCGTCGCTGACCTGCACGCGGAACGTGAGCGTGGTCGGCTCGGTCACCGCCGGCGCGGTGAAGGTCGGCCCCACCGCCGCCGCGTCGGACAGCGCGGCCCCGAGGTCCTCGCCGACCGCGCCCCACGCGAAGGTGAGCGGGTCCATGTTCGGGTCGGTGCTCGCCGAGGCGTCGAGCGTGACGAGGTCGCCCGAGGTCACCGCCTGATCCGGCCCGGCGTCCGCGGTCGGCGCGTCCGCGCAGTCGGTCGCGTCCGGCGCGAAGCCGTCGAAGGGAAGCGGGGTGCCGCCCGCGAGCCGCAGATCGTCGATCTCCCACCCGCGCGCGCCCGACGCCTGATCGGTGCCGATGCGGAAGCGGAATTGCACGGTCTGGCCCGCGAAGGCGGTGCCGAAGTCGAGGGCCACGACGTCGGAGCCGGGGAAGCTCGGGTTGGTGCCGGAGAAGGCCTCGCGGAGCGCGAGGGAGTTGCCCGAGGTGTCGGTGAGGGTTCCGCTGTAGCCCGGCGCGACGAAGTCGGCGACGTCGCGCCACGTCATCCCGCCGTCGGTGGTCAGCTCGATCACGCCGCCGTCCCAGAACGTCCCGGGGTCGGGCTCGAACTCGAAGCGGTGCTCGAAGCTCAGCACGAGCGGATCGGTGCTCGACGCGGTGACCGCGGGCAGCTCCATCGCGGTGTCGGTCGGCCCGGACGGGTCGGCCCCGCGGAGCACGCGGTCCGGGTCGCCGAGCGCGCTGTCCCCGACCGTCCACACGCCGGTGGTCATCCCGTCGACGCTGACTTCGCGCAGCCACCCGGGATCGACCTCGAAGCCCTCGGTGTCGGTCCGCGTGGCGTCCCGATCGATCGCGACCCGCGTCGCCGCCGACACGTCGCGGCAGAGGCTCGGCCCGCGCAGCGTCGCGGTGAGCTCGACCGCGCCGGCGACCGTGGCGGCCGCGTCGACGTGGAACGGCACCCAGACGTCGGTGGAGAGGCCGGGGCCGAGGTCCGCGACCGGCACGGAGGGGCCGGCCGGGTAGGTGATCGCCGGGTCGTCGGCCGCGATCTCGACGCTGGCCCCGGACATGCTCGTGATGCCGTCGTTGCGCAGCGCGACCCGGACCCAGCCGTCCTCGCCCGCGTCGACGATGTCGTCGGCGTCGCAGAGCCTTCCGGGGCCCATCGCCTCCACGCGGACCTCCGAGATGCTCGGGCGCGGCGCCACCGCGTAGTGCTCGACCACCCCGACGAGGTCGTCCGAGCTGCGAGGCGGGGACTCGGCGCAGGTGCCCATCCCGCGGCCGGCGAACGCGAGCGCGATGCGGCGCGCGTCGTCCATGTCCGTCTCCATCGCGGCGGCGACGACCGCCTGGGCGGCCTCGGTGTAGGTGGCGTCGCGCGGCAGGAGCTGGAGGCCGGTCACGACGTAGCCCGCGAGCCGCTGCCGCGCCTCCTCGAAGGAGTAGGTGGAGGTCGGCGAGAAGCTGAGCTCGAGCAGCTTGAACATCGCGTCGGCGAGGACCGTCGCCCAGATCTCGCCCGCGTTGTGCACCTCGGCGTTGTCGGCCGGGCCGGGCCCGAGGGGCGCGGTCGTGGGCAGCGGCTCGCCGCGGGAGATGTGGCGGAAGGTGAGGTCGTTGAACGCGCGGTTCTGCGAGTAGGGGACGCGGCGGATGCCGAAGTAGACCGGGTTGTCGGACTGGCCCGACCAGCTCGCGGCCGGGTAGGCGCCGGTGAGGTCGTCGGTCGCGTGCATCAGCGCGAAGGTCGCGATGAAGTCCGCCCAGCCCTCGCTCATCGCGCGGCCCTGCACCTGCCCGAAGGCCGCGAGCCGCCGGTGCAGGTAGTGGCCCCACTCGTGGCTCACCACCTGGGCGTCCATCGAGCTCGGCGCGTCGGGGCGGCTCGTGCGGAAGAGCCGCGCGTCCTGCCCGGCCGCGGCGCGGATCGTCGCGCCGTCGTCGAGCGAGACCATCAGGGCGGGCGTCGGGTTGGTCGACGTGCCGCCCATCGTCGAGGTGCCCGGGGTGACGTTGTTCACGACGATCACGCCGACCGCCCCGGCGGCGCGCGCGTTGTCGACCTTCTGGACGAAGGAGCAGTTGCCGCGGTCCACCACCGCGATGCGGCCGCTGACCGGGTTGGTGATCGCCTGGCACGCGTCGCTGGTCGGGGCGGCGCCGTCGACCGCGACGACCAGCGGCGCGGTCACGTCGAAGCCGTCCGGCCCGAAGCTCGCGAGGGAGACGTCGTAGCTCACGCCGTCGACCTCGACGAAGGCGCGCTGGAAGCCGTCCCACAGGTACATCTGCATGCGCGGCCGCGAGCCGTCGGTCGGCGTGCTCATGTTGGCGTTGTTGCGCCCGCTGAAGTCCATCGCCTCGGCGCGCAGGCGGTCACCCTCGCGGCCGCCGCGGCCGAAGTTGTCGTCCTGCGCGTTGCCCGCCGCCTCGTCGAAGCCCGCGTCGTAGAAGTAGTCGTGGAGCCAGTTGTTGATGAAGAACAGGTTCGTCACGACCGCGCTGATCTGGTCGGCGCTGCCGCTCGGGTCGGCGAGCGGGTCGTAGGTGTAGAGGAACGAGCCCGGGCTGGAGGCCGGCGCGCGCGGGTCCCCGGCCGACAGGCCGTCGGGGCTCGAGAGGTCGGCGTAGGCGTCTACGTTGTTTCCGTTGGTGAAGGCGGCGCCCGGCGGCAGCCACGGGTCGCTCGTCATCGACGGGTTGGTGTTCAGCCCCTCGACCATCGCGTCGATCGGCGACACGTAGGGGGGCAGGGTGCTCAGCGCCATCCCGAACGGGTCGGGGGTGGTGTCGCCGAGGGGGCTGTCCACCGGCTGCCACGGGGCGGCGGGGTCGGCGAAGACGCGGTAGGTGAAGACGTCCTCGTCGGTGAGGGTGCGGCGCGTGAGGACCTGGCCGTCCTCGGCCGAGATCACGTAGGCGACGAGCGGCCCGCCCGCGCCCGCCGGGCCGGGGGTCCAGAGCTCGACGTAGTGCGCGGGCACGAGGCGCTCCGGGAGCGGGTAGAGGACCGGGTAGGCGCGGGCCGGCTGGTCGAGCCGCGCCCCGCGGCGTCGAGCCTCGTCGGTGAGCTCGAAGCGGAGGCTCCCGTCGCGGTTGGCGCCCGCGGGCCGCAGGGCTTGGTCGCGTCGGCGTGCGTCGCCGAGCCCGAGCTCGACGGCGAGCGCCTCGCCGGCCGAGGCCAGCGGGTCGCGATCGAAGGTGTAGGAGGCGGCCGCCCCGTGGAGGGCGCCCCCGGCCGCGACGAGCGCGCCGGTGCGGTCCATGAGGAGGGTGAGGCGCGACTCGAACACCTCCACGCCGTTCACGCGCTGGGTGAAGACCACCACGTGGCCGCCGCCGGTGGTCTGCCGGACCTGCTGCGTCTCCACCGTCCCGAGCGCGGCCGCGCCCAGGCCGTAGCGCGGGGCGAGCGCGAGGAGGTGGCTGGCCGCGATCTGCTCCGGGGTCCGCCCCGCGGCGCGGACGAGCCGCCGGCCGACGAGGAGGGTCGGGACCCCGCGCCGGGCGTCGTGGCCGACCTCCACCAGGCCGTCGGCCCGAGCCCCCGCGGGGGCCCCGGCGGCGGCGGGCCCGTCGAAGTAGCGATCGAGCCGCGGCGTGCCCGGCCCGAGCTGGGCGTGGGCGACGGGCGAGGCGGAGAGCGTGAGCGCGGCCGCGACGGCGAGCCGGCGGAGGGTGCGGTGAGCCATGGAGCTTCCTCGGACGAGTGCGCGAGATGACGGAGGGCAGGGCTGTGCACCTCGCCCCGCGCCGGCCGGATAGACCATGCCGAAGAACCCCCATGCTGTCTACGAGAGGACCCCGATGGCCGCGATAGCGTACGCCTCTGACCGCCGAGCGGTCACACCCTCATCGCGCGATCGATCAGCGACCAGGCCCCGGTGGCCGTCGAGCGGGCAGGGGCAGGTTCACGGGATGCGGGGGCCCGACGTCGCCCGACGTCGCCCGAGGCCCCGCCGATGACTCGCGCCGCCAAGCGCCAAAGCGAAGCGAGGCGCGCCCCGCCCGAATGTCGCCCGAAGCCCCGCCGATGACTCGCGCCGCCCAGCGCCCAAGCGAAGCGAGGCGCGCGCTCAGCGGGCCTCCGTAGGAACCGTCGAGCGGGCAGGGGCAGACCCCGCCCGACGTCGCCCGAAGCCCCGCCGATGACTCGCGACGCCAAGCGCCAAAGCGAAGCGAGGCGCGCAGGCGCGGGGGGTCCCATCGCGAAGCGATGGGGGGGACCGCCAGAAGAATCAGTGGCCGATCTTCTCGCCGACCAAGCAGACCGCGAGGGTGATCGCCGGGATGCCGATGGCGGCGAGCACGTAGACCAGGGTGAAGCTCATGGCGCGTAGTCAAACCGCAAACCGGGCCGGAGGCAAGCCCACTCGCGTGAGGCATCTCCGGGGCCCGATCCGGCGTGGAAGCGGGGCTCCGCGAGTGCGGCAGGCGGCGAAGAGCCGTGCGCTGGTCGAGGGTTTCGTCTCCACGTGTCAGGGCGACCCCCGCACGGGGATGCGGTACGGTCAGGCCTCGTGGAGGGGATGCTCGAGACCGTCGGGCCGTACGAGCCGCTCGAGGTGCTGGCCGAGGGGGGGATGGCCCGCGTCCTCGTCGCGAAGCGGCCCGGCCTCGCGGGGTTCGAGCGGCGGGTCGCGCTCAAGGTGATCCTCGAGGATCTCGCCCAGGACGAGGAGTACACCGCGATGTTCCTCGACGAGGCGCGGATGTGCTCGCGCATCCAGCACCCCAACGTGGTCTCGGTGCTGGACGTCGGCCGCGATCCGGCCAGCGGCACGCTCTACATGGCCATGGACCTGGTGCTCGGCGCGACCCTCTCGCAGGTCCTGCGCGCGCACAAGCAGCCGCTCGACCCGGCGGTCGGGCTCGAGCTGGTGGCCCAGATCGCCGAGGGGCTCGACGCGGCGCACTGCGCGACCGACGCCGACGGCACGCCGCTCGCGATCGTCCACCGCGACGTCTCTCCGCAGAACGTCTTGATCGGCCTCGACGGCTTCGTGCGGGTGTCGGACTTCGGCATCGCGCGGGCCGCACGCCGGCTGAGCGAGACGCGGACCGGGCACTTCAAGGGCAAGCTCGCGTACTCGTCTCCCGAGCACGTGATGGGCGAGCGGCTCGATCACCGCTCCGACATCTTCGCCCTCGGGATCGTCGCCTTCGAGACCCTCACCCACGTCAGGCTCTTCAAGGGCCGGACGCCGGCGGAGACCCTCGACCGGATCGTGCGGCGCGACATCCCGTCGATCACGGAGCTGCGCGCGGACCTGCCGGAGGACGCCGCGCGGGTGATCGACGCGGCGCTGCGCCGCGACGTCACCGAGCGACCGGCGCGCGCGGCCGAGATCGCCGAGCGCATCCGACAGGCCACGACCCGCGCCGGCTTCGAGACGGCGGCCCCCCGGATCCGCGAGGTGGTGCGGCGCGCCGCGACCGAGCAGGTGGTCCGGCTCGCGGGCCTCGACGCGCGCACCCGCGCCCCGAGCGGGCCGCCCGCCGCGACGGACGAGGCGGTGACCCAGGCGAGCGGGCCCATCCCCCGCGACACGATCCTCGACCTCGACGCGGCCCAGATCGCGGCCCACATGGCGGCGCAGAGCGCGGAGGAGGACGACGCGTGACCGCGCTCGCGCCGGGCGACGCCCCGGTCTGCGTCACCGGCGCGTCGGGCTTCGTCGGCTCGCACGTGGTGGACGAGCTGCTGCGGCGCGGCCACGTCGTCCGCGGCACGGTGCGCGACCCGCGCGACGAGGCGAAGACCGCGCACCTCCGCGCGATGGAGGGCGCGGCCGACCGGCTCACGCTCTACGCCGCGGACCTCATGGAGGAGGGCGGCTTCGACGAGGCGTTCCGCGGGTGCGGCGCGGTCGTCCACACCGCGGCGGTCGCGATGCTCACCGCCGATGACCCGCAGCGGAAGATCGTCGACCCGTCGGTGCGCGGGGTCGGCCACGCGATCGCCTCGGCGCGCGCCGCCGGCTCGGTGCGGGTGTTCGTCCAGACCTCGTCGATGGCCGCGGTCAACAACCGCCCCGCGCCGGGCCGCACCTACGACGAGGCGGACTGGAACGACGAGGCGACCCTGAAGGCCGACCCCTACGGCCTCGCCAAGGCGCAGGCCGAGCGCGCGGTGTGGCGCTACGCGGAGGAGGACGGCGCGCCTCGCTGCGTCGCGATCAACCCGGGGCTCGTCCTCGGCCCGGTCTGGACCGACGCCCACGTGCGGAGCAGCCCCTCGGTCGTCCGCGACCTCCTCACGGGCACCTTCCCGGCCGCGCCGCGCTTCTGCTTCGCGATGGTGGACGGACGCGACGTCGCGGCGGCCCACGCCAACGCGATCGAGCGCGAGGTCGACGGCCGCTTCCTCCTCGCGGCCGGCGCGCGCTGGATGCGTGAGATGGCGCTGACCCTGAAGGAGCGCTACCCGACCCGGAAGATCCGGACGTTCGAGCTGCCGAACTGGGCGATGTACATCGCAAGCCTGTTCGACAAGCGCGTCGACCGCGCGACCCTCGACGCGCTCCTCGGCAAGGAGGTCCGCCTCGACGCGACCCGCTCGCGCGAGGTCCTCGGGGTCGCCTACCGCGAGGTCGAGCGCTCGATCGTCGACACCGCCGAGAGCCTCATCGCGCGCGGCTCGGCCTGAGCGCGCGGCGGGCGATCGGCGACGCCGGCGCTCAGCGCGCGGCGACGTTGGACAGGTCCGCGAACTCGAGCGCCACCTCGACCGGGAAGATCGAGCGCTTCCCCGGCGGATCCGACGCCACCCGACGCACCACCGCGGTCCGCGTCGATTGCCGGCGGCCGGTGTAGGAGCTGCCCCACGCCAGCTCGACCGTGTCCCCGGGGGCAAAGCTGCGCCGCGTGCGCACCCGCGCGCCTCCCCGGCTGATGTCCTGGATCATCCCCGCGTCCTCCCCGTTCAGATCGGCCGCGCGGGCGAAGGGGAAGCGCGCGTGGCGGCGGCGCTCGTCGCCCGATGCGTTCGGGCGCTGGACCATCCGCAGCCCGCTCGCGGTCTCCCAGCTCGCCCGCAGCTCGGCGAGCGCGTCGGGCAGCGGCACCGTCCAGCCCTCCGCGTCGAGGAACTCGACCTCGTCCCGCACCACGAGGAGCGCGCGAGCCTCCCGCGGCAGGTCCATGAACTGGGCGCGCGTCATGAAGGCCGGGCGGTCCTCGAGCTGGCTGAAGTACACGAAGCGGATGCGGTCCCGGCTGCGCTGCGACATCGCCCTCCCCGAACGGCCTGGCCGGGAGTGGGTTGACCCTTCAGTTTCGAGGCGACTGGCCGATGCCCTGCCCGTGGAGCGACCGAGCATGGCGAACCCCGCCGCCGTCCCCCCGCCGCCGACACGGCGCGGCCGAGGCTGCTGGGCGGGGTGGGCGCCGTTCGGCTCGATCGGGAGGTCGTCATGACTCAGGAACGCTCGCGCCGCCGCTCGGACGTCCGCGTCCCGGTGCAGCCCTCGGCGACCCGCAGCCCGGTGCTCTTCGTGGACGACGAGCCCACGGTGTGCCGGGCGTTCGAGCGGCTCTTTCGCGGCACGAACGCCTCGGTGACGACCGCAGAGAGCCCCGCGCAGGCCCTCGACCTGGCGCGCGCCCGCCAGTTCAAGGTGGTGGTCACGGACCTGCGGATGCCCGGGATGGACGGGCTCACGCTGATCGAGCGCCTGCGGGGCATCCAGCCTCAGCTCGTGTTCATCATCGTGACCGGCATGCCGGACCTCGATCTGCGCCGGAGCGCGTCGACCGACGCTTCGATCCTCTCGACGGTCGCCAAGCCGTGGGACGCCGATGACCTGCGCGAGATGGTGGAGCGGGCCGTCGAGCTCTACGACCGGCGCCTCCACCCGGTGTCCTCGATGCCGCCGGGCCGGTTCTCGGTGCTCGTCGTCGAGGATGACCCGGACGACGCGGCCCACGTGAAGCGTCTCCTCGAGCGTCGCTGCGACGCGATGGTGGAGGTTGCCGGCCGGGTGGGCGAGGCGGAGGTGCTCCTCACGACGCGCCAGCCCGACGTGATCATCTCGGACCTCTCCCTGCCGGACGCGCGCGGGGTGGACGCGGTGCGCCGGATCCGACGGGCCGCCTCCGAGAGCGCGGTGATCGTGATGTCGGGGATCGACGACGAGGCGCTCGCCCGCCAGAGCCTCCGGCTCGGGGCGCAGGACTTCCTGTTGAAGGGATCGCTGGACGGCGCGCAGCTCGAACGCGCGCTCGTCCGCGCCCGCGAGCGGGAGGCCTACGTCAACCGCCTTGTCTCCCTCGCGCATTTCGATCCGCTCACCGGCCTCGCCAACCGCCGCACGCTCCAGGACCGCTACAACGTGGCGCGCGTCCTCGCCCGTCAGCAGGGCACGCAGCTCGGCTTCCTGTCGGTCGATCTCGACCGGTTCAAGACGATCAACGACACCCTCGGGCACGAGGCTGGCGACAAGCTCCTGCAGGAGGTCGCGCGCCGGCTCCGGGCGTGCGTGCGCGAGCACGACACGGTGGCGCGCCTCGGCGGCGACGAGTTCGCGGTGCTCCTGACCGAGCTCGACGAGGCGGAGTCGGCGACGGTGGTCGCGCAGCGGCTCGTGGACTCGATGCGCTCTCCGGTGGAGCTCGACGGGGCCTCGGTGCTCGTGACGATGAGCGTGGGCTCGATCGTCCCCGAGCTCGACGCGACCCTCGACGACGTCCTGCGCACCGCCGACAAGACCATGTACCAGGCCAAGCGCTCGGGGCGGAACCAGGTGGTCCACGCCGGCGGCGCGCGCTCCCGCGAGAGCACCGACCGCCTGTCGCTCGAGTCGGAGATCTCCGAGGCGGTACGCGAGCGGCGGTTCACCCTCGCGTACCAGCCGCAGTACGCGATCGCGGACCACACGCTCGTCGGCTTCGAGGCGCTGATGCGGTGGACGCGCCAGGACGGCACGCCGGTTTCCCCGGGGGTCTTCATCCCGCTCCTCGAGGAGCTCCGGTTGATCAGCGATCTCGGCCCGTGGCTGCTCGAGGAGGCGTGCGCGGAGCTGGTCCGCTTCCGCGGGCTGACCGGCCGCTCCGACGTCCGCATGGCCGTGAACCTCTCGGGCCAGCAGTTCGAGCGGCCGGGCCTCGTCGAGGCGGTCGGCGAGGCCCTGGACTTCGCGGGGCTCGAGCCCGCCGCGCTCGAGCTGGAGATCACCGAGAACCTCCTCATGCGCGACACCAACCGCACGCGCGGGATGCTCGACGGCCTGGCCGACCTCGGCGTGCGCGTCGCGATCGACGACTTCGGCACCGGCTACTCGTCCCTCGCGTACCTCCAGCGCTTCCGGGTGAGCACGCTCAAGATCGACCGCTGCTTCATCCAGCGTCTCAACGAGGACAAAGGGAGCTGCATCGCCGAGGCGATCATCGGCCTCGGCCAGCGCCTCGGGATGGAGATCGTGGCCGAGGGCGTCGAGACCTGCGAGCAGCTCGAGCGCCTCGCGCGCGAGCGCTGCGACATCGCGCAGGGCTTCCTGTTCTCGAGGCCCTTGCCCAGCACCGAGCCGTTCCACCAGGTCGCGTCGCTAGCCGTCGGCTGATCGCCCCGTCCGAAGCGCGCGGTGCCCTCGCCCGCAACCGGCGTCTCCGCCGACCCAGCCGCGCCGCGCGTCAGGCCGGCGACTCGAGCCGCGGCAGGGTGAAGTAGAACGTCGAACCCACCCCCGGCTCCGACGTGACCCCGATGTCTCCGCCGTGCGACTCGACGATCCGCTTGCAGAGGCTGAGGCCGAGCCCGAGCGGTCGGTCGGCGTCGTCGTCCTCGCGCGGCTGGATGCGCTGGAAGAGCGCGAAGACGCGCGCAGTGTGCTGCGGGTCGATGCCTATGCCGTTGTCCCTGACCTCGACCCGCCACCGCGAGCCCTCGCGCTCGGCGCTCACCTCGATCTTGGGCGGCTCGTCGCGCCGGTAGCGGATCGCGTTGGCGATCAGGTTCTGGAGGAGCGAGCCGAGCTGGGCCTCGTCGCCCTGGACGACGGGCAGCGCGCCGACCGTGATCTCCGCGCCCGTCGCGCGCACCTGGGCGTCGAGGCCGAGCGCCGCCTCCTCCGCGACGTGGGTCAGGCACACCGGCGCCCACTGGCGCCCGCGGGCGGTCTGGGCGAAGGCGAGCAGGCCGTCGGTGAGCCGGGCCATCCGCGCCGAGCTGCGCAGCAGCCGCTCGAGGTAGAGGCTCGCGTCCTCGCTCAGCGCGTCGCCCAGCTCGTCGCGCAGGAGCCAGCCGAAGCCGAGGACCGTCTTGAGCGGCGCCTGGAGGTCGTGGGCGGCCGCGTAGGCGAAGCGCTCGAGCTCCTCGTTGCGACGCTGAAGGTCCGACACCTGGTCGGTCACGTCCTGGAAGACCCCGAAGATCGCGTTGACGCCGCCGGCGCCGTCGCGCTCGGCCATGCCGCGCGAGTGCACGAGCCGCTCCTCGCCGTCGGCGCGGATCAGCCGCAGGCGGAAGTCGAAGCTCGAGCCCTCCTTCACCGAGCGCCCGACCGCGTCCGCGACGACCTCGCGGTCGTCCGGGTGGTAGGCCTCGATGCCGTCCGCGAGCGAAGGCTGGAAGGACCCCGGCTCGTAGCCGTGGATGCGGTAGACCTGCGGCGACCAGTGGACCGACTCGTTGGCGAGGTCGACCCGCCAGTGGCCGACGCGGCTCACCTGCTCGGCGACCTCGAGGAGCTCGATGTGCCGTCGGAGCGCGGTCATGGACTGGCGCAGCTCGGTCACGTCGCGCGCGATCGCGTAGAGCAGCCCCTCGTCGGTCGGCCGCGTGACCCACTCCAGCCAGCGCCACGTCCCGTCCCGGTGGGCGTAGCGGTTGACGAACCTCAGGGTCGGCTTGCCCTCGGCCAGGCTGGCGACTTCGCCGAGGGTGCTCTCCTGGTCGTCGGGGTGGACGAACGAGAGGAACGGCCGCGCCATGAGCTCGTCCTTCGACCAGCCGAGCGTTCGGGGCCAGGCGTCGTTCAGCCATCGGAAGCGGCCGTCGACCCCGGCGACGCACATCATGTCGTACGCCTCCGTGACGAACGCCCGGTAGTCGACGGGGTCGGTCTCACCTGCTTCGGGGTGGTCCGGCATCGGGACACACGAACGGCGTCCTCGACCGACGCTGAGGGGGTGCTCAAGCCGAGCGGAGGCGAGCCGTAACCGCATGCATGGCCCTCGACGTCGACGCCGCGCGCCGACCTCCCGGCGCTCCCGGTGCATCGGAGCCGGAGCACCCGCGCGAGGCGCTCCGGCGGGCCCTCGGCGGCGCGGAGCCGCTGCTCGATCTGCTCCTCAGCCCGGCCCTCGACGGCGCGTGGGTGTGGACGCTGGCGGAGCAGTCCGGCTGGGTGAGCCCGCGGCTGCAGGCCGAGCTGGGGATCGACGGCGGGGTGGGCGACGGCGTGCTGGAGGCGTGGCACGCGTGTGTCCACCCCGACGACCTCCCCGGGCTGGTCGAGGCCATCCAGACGCACCTCATCGATCCGGCCACGCCGATCGCGTCGACGATCCGGGTGCGGGGCGCCGAAGGGGCCTACCGCTGGGTCGAGTGGCGCGCGGTGGCGCTCCCCGCCCCCGAGGGTGGTCCTCCGCGCCTGGTCGGCATCCACACTGACGTCACCGAGCTCAAGGCGGGCGAGCTCGCGCTGGCCCAGGCGAACCGCGATCTGCGGCGCCGCAACCAGGAGCTCGAGCGGCTCGCCCACGTCGTCTCGCACGACGTCCGCGCGCCGCTCCGCAGCATCCGCGGCTTCGGCGCGCTCCTCGAGGAGGACCACGCGGCAGAGCTGAGCGACGACGGACAGATGTACGTGTCCCGCATCGTCGGCGCCGCCGCGCGGCTCGAGGCGATGCTCGAGGGGCTCCTCGAGTACTCACGGCTGAGCGCCGCCGCCCGGGAGGAGGCGCCGGTCGATCTCGCGGAGCTGGTCGCCGCCATCGTCGAGGATCTCCACGCGGACATCGCCGCCGTCGCGGGCGACATCCAGGTGGGCGACCTCCCGACGGTGCGCGGCCACGCCCCCGAGCTGCGTTCGCTGATCGCGAACCTGCTCCACAACGCGCTGAAGTACCGCGACCCCGCCCGCGCGCCGCGGATCTCCGTCCGCTCCGAGCCCCACCGCGCCGGCTATCGGGTCGTGATCCGGGACAACGGTCTCGGCTTCGACCCCGAGCTCGCGGAGCGCGCCCGAGGCTTGTTCGTGCAGCTCCACCCGCGGGGCGAGTACGAGGGCACCGGCCTCGGGCTCGCGCTCGCCGACAAGGTGCTCGAGCGCCACGACTCCGCGCTCCAGATCGACACCGCGGTCGGCCAGGGCACGACCATGGCCTTCGTCCTTCGTCCGGCCTGACTTCGTCCGGCCTGAGCGCCTCGCCGGCGACCTCGCGACGGTCGATCAGCCCCGCGCGGCGCGCTTGGGCTCCGCGAGGGCGGGCTCGCACGAGGTCTCCGCGGCGCGGCTCGGCTCGGCCGAGACCGCGGGCCCGCCCACGTCGAGGACCTCGCGACCCGCGTGGTGCGTCGGGCAGAGGGGGACGACGTAGAGCGCCGCGCTGACGACGCCGCGAACGCGCGCTCCCACGGTCGGGCACCCCGTGCAGGTGGAGACGGCGCACGTGCCGGCGCGAAGGCCCGTCTGACGCTCCCACGACGAGAGGCGCGACTCGTCGGTCGCGCCGTCCGCCGTGGGCGCCTTCGAGCCGTGAACTACCTTGACGCGCATGGGGGTAGAGACACGGTAGCGTAGTTGCAGGTCGGCGCCAAGCAAATGGTGGCGACCCCGGGTCCAGACCTCCAGCGCGGCTCGGATCAGGCGGCCTTCGCGAGCTCCGCCTTCAGCATCTCCGGGGTGAACGGCTTCGAGAGGAGGAAGAGCGCCCCCGCCTCGCGCGCCTGGGAGCGCATCGCGTCGGTGCTCTCCGAGGTCACGAAGCCGAACCGGATCTTGACCTCCTGCGCGTTGAGCTGCCGCAGCAGCTCGATGCCGTTCATCTCCGGCATGTTCCAGTCGCACAGCACGAAGTCGAGGCCGCCACCGCCGGTGATCGTCTCGAGCGCCATGCGCCCGTTCTCCGCCTCCACGACCTCGAGGTCGGGGAGATCGGCCTGGCGCAGGGCTCGCTTCACGATCATCCGCATCGCCTTGCTGTCGTCTACCACCAGTACCTTCATCGTCTTCGCTCCTCCGCTCGGGCTCACAGGCTCACGAGCACCGTCCGTCCCTGATTCTCGTCCACTAGGTCTCGCCGCGCGGTCATCGCGCGCAGGAAGTCGTGCTCCGTCGGGTCCACCTTCGCGATGGCCTTCGTCCGGACGTGGGGGTTGCCGTCGATGTCGTTGAAGCAACGGCTCTGGACGTTGAAGATCTCGCTCGCGGCCTCGAGCACGTCCTCGCTGGGCTCGCCCGCCTCGAGCTGCTCCTTCAGGACCTCGTCGCCCATCATCATCAGCCCGCCGCCCTGGAGGACGAGCGCGCGGATGTCGCCGAGGATCGCGCCGACGAGCGCGTCCTCGTCGTCGACCAGCGGGCAGATCCAGTAGGCCGCGTCCTCGAGCGCCGGGCCGCTCTCGTCGGCCGTCAGCTTGAGCGTCTCGCCGAGCAGCGTAGCGAGGCCCTTGGACCACTCGGCGGGCTCAGGTAGCGCGAGCTTCGGCTCGGAGGGGGCGGCCGGCTCCTCGGCGTCGGGAGCGTCGGCCGCGCCAGCCTCCGGAGAACCGTCCGCGGCCGGTGCGTCGGGGGGAGCCGCCTCGGCCGGGCCGGCGTCGGGGGGAGCCGCCTCGGCCGAGTCGGCCGGGGTCGCGCCGGCGTCGGGGGAGCCCGCCGGGGCCGCGCCGGCCTCGAGGGCCGCTCCCTCGGCCGAGCCGGCCGGAGCCGCGTCGGCGTCGGGCGGGGCGGCCGCCGGCGACCCCGCGCCGGGCGATCCCGCGTTGGGCGATCCCTGAGCCGGGGCCTGGACGTCCTGGCCGCCAGCCGACGCCGCGCGGGCCCCCTCGCGGGGCGCGTCCGGGTCCCCTGCCGACCTCGCGGGGGGCGCGCGGTGCGCGTTCTGCAGGGCGTTGGAGAGCCGACGCTCGAGCCGCATGAGCTGCTCCACGGTGCGGCTCATGGCCCGCACCTGGGCCTCGAGCTTCCGCACGCGCGGCGAGAGGGTCGGTGCGTCCTCGCCCGTCGGGTCGGCCACCGCGAGGCCCTCCTCCGAGAGGTGGAACGCGAGCCGCTGCGCGGTCGGCTCCTTGTCGATCATCTCCTCGACCAGCCGCCGGATCTCGGGGCTCTCGCTCCCGTGCTCGAGGTGGCCGAGGATCCGCTCGCGCCCCAGCAGCGAGGTGCGCGCGGGGCGGTACAGCGAGCCGTCGATGTACTCGAGCCGCTCCACCTCCAGCACCCAGCCCTCCGGGCCGTGCCGGAGCACGCGGGCGCGGGCCGCGCTGAGCGCGTCGTGGCCGGTGGAGTCCATCTACCTTCACAGGACGGCGGCCTGGCCGCGGGGTGAACCCTCCACGCGAATCCTCGCCGGTGCGCCCACAGGACGCCGCGGGCCGGCCGTATGAAGCCCATGTGACCGCCACCTCCGCCCCGTCGAGCGCGACCTGGACCGACCGAGCCTCCCTGGCCCCGGACGCCCCCAGCGGAGAGGAGCTCCTGCGCCTCATCCGCCGCGCCTTCGGGCTGCGGCGCTACCGGCCCCGTCCGCTGCCCCAGGCCGCCCTGCGCCTGCTCCGGATGACGGACGCCGACGAGGTCGACTTCGACGAGGTCGCCCGGATCATGGAGCACGACATCGCGCTGTCCGCCGAGGTCATGC
The DNA here is from genome assembly GCA_030426845.1 of Polyangia bacterium. Lineage (GTDB taxonomy): Bacteria > Myxococcota_A > Polyangia > Polyangiales > Sandaracinaceae > JAUHXR01. The sequence continues at coordinate 27,351 of JAUHXR010000077.1, forward strand.
GGATCGCGAACAGCGCCGCCTACCTCCGCGGCGCGCCGATCGAGACGATCGGCCAGGCCGTGAACCGCCTCGGCTTCGCGGCGCTACGAGAGATCGCCTCACAGGCCGCCATCCGGGTCGCCACGCCGCCGTGCGAGAGCTACGCGGTCGCCTTCGAGCTGCTCCTCGACCACGGGGCCGCCACCGCGCACCTCACCCGCGCCGTCGCGCGCGCGGCCGGCATCTCCGACGACGCGGCCTACCTGCCGGGGCTGTTCCACGACCTGGGCCTGATGGCGCCGCTGATGTTCCTCGCGGACGTCTACGGCGACGAGGCCCCCTCGCTCGACGCGGTCTGGCCCGAGATCGAGCGCATCCACGGCCCCCTCGGGTGGCAGATGTGCGGGATGTGGGACCTGCCAGCGGTCGTCGGCGAGACCGTGCGCCAGCACCACAGCCGGCCCGCGGTGGACGCGTTGACCGCGCGCGTCGTCCTCGCCGATCACCTCGCGACCGCGGGCGGCGCGTCCGTCTCCCTGGTGCACCCGGGCGAGCTGCCGGACGACCTGGTGGACGCCGCGGTCATCGCGCTCGACATGCCGCTCGGGCGGCTCGACGAGCTGGAGCGCGAAGCGGAGCAACGGGTCGCCGAGGCCCTGGGAGACGAGTGATGATGAGCGAGCTGCGCTGGCTGTTCGACGCGATCGTGGGGATGCGCCGGCGTCCCCCGCGCCCGCCGCGCCGAGACTGAGCCCGTCGCGGCTCGAGGACCCGGTCCCGGTCGGCGTGCTCGCCTCGGACGGCCGCGCCTGGCCCGTCGCGCCCACGGTGGACCGCGGCCGGGCGTCGGCCCACGGCGGAGCGCGCGCGGGCCGGCGACGCGGGCGCGACCGGAGGCCGTGAGCGGCGACACGCGCGGGTCGGCAACACGGTCGGCAACACGACCGGAGGCCGCGAGCGCCGAGACGCCCACGGCCTCCCCTCGGCGCGCGCGATCAAGCGCGCGCGGCGAGCAGCGCGGCCAGCTCTCGATTCGCGAGCTTGCTGTCCCCGAGGTTGAGCGCGAGGAGCCGCCGCAGGTGGGAGGCGCTCTCGAGGTCCAGGGCCGTACACTCGAGCCCGACGCCGCGCTCGCTCACGTGGGCGACGCGCACCTCCATCGAGACGCGCGTCGTGCCGTCGTCCAGCAGCAGGTCGAGGCCGCCCTCGGCCCCGAGCTTCACCGGGCTGCCCGGCGGGACGAGGATGAGCGCGCCGTTGATGCTGATGTCCACCAGCGTGGAGACCACCGCCTCGCCGCCGAGGACCGCGCGGGCGCGCGCGTCGAAGGGGACGCGGGAGAACCGACGTCGATCGCGCATCAGGTGTTGTCTCCGCACTCCGGCCGCCCGAGCGCGACCACGAAGGTGAACTCCGCGCCCGGCATTCGCGCGCGCATCACGCTGCGCGACCCGCCGGTGCGGTGGTGGAAGCCGTCGGCGAACATCGGCAGGCCGAGGCGCAGCGTCGGCACGCGGTCGATCATGGCCGTCTTGAGCGCCCCGGCGATCACGTTGACGACCTCGGAGACCGCGTCGGTCGCGTCCTCCCAGTCGATCTCCTCGTCCGGCTCCATCATGCAGAGCGTCCGCGCGACGTGCTCGAGCGCGGCGCGCTCGCCTAGCAGGCCGAGCTGGACGTTGACGCACCGGCCGACCAGCGGGAGCAGCGCTCCCGTCTCGTAGACCGGCGCGCTCGGATCGTGCTCGATCGACAGACCCTCGAACCCCATCCCCACGCCGGTCTCGAGGGAGACGGCGCGCATCGCGTCCGCCCAGTCCTGGAGCGTGGGCAGACCGTCGGTCGACGGCGCCGGCTGCACGTCTTCGTACATCGCTTGGATCCTCCGTGGGCTACGCCGCCACGCGGTACATGACCGCGCGGCCGACCTTGACCCGATCGAACTCGTCAGTGAGGTTGAGGGTGGTCTCGGCGCCGCCGAGCAGAAGGTAGCCGCCGCGCCGGAGCGCGCCGTGGGCACGTGACAAGATGGTCTTCTTGGTTGCGGTATCGAAGTAGATCAGCACGTTGCGGATCAGGACGAGGTCCATGGCCTCCATCGGCGGCCACCGCGCCGCGAGGTTCATCTGGCGGAACTCGATGCGCTCCTTCAGGGAGTCGCGGATGCGGTACCCGCCGTCGCGCTCCTCGAAGTGGCGCTTGAGGTCGGCCGCGGGCAGCCCGCGGTTCACCTCGTGGCGCGAGAACTCGCCTTCGCGCGCGCGCGCCAGCACCTTCTCGTCGATGTCGGTCGCGAGGATCTTCACGTCCCAGCGGTCGAGCTCGGGGTGGTCGGCGAGCATCATCGCGAGCGAGTAGGGCTCCTGCCCGGTCGACGCGGCCGCGCTCCAGACGTTGAGGCTTCGGGCCGCGGAGCGTCGCTCGATGAGCTCGGGGATGACCTGGTCGCGGAGCGCCTCGTAGTAGCTGGTGTCGCGGTAGAAGCTCGTCTCGTTGGTGGTCAGCGCCTCCACCACGTCCTGCGCGAGGTCGCCGCTCGGCCGGGCCCGCAGCGCGGTGACAAGCTCGCTGAGCCCCTCGAAGGAGTGCGCCTGGCAGACGGACAGGAGCCGGGTGTCGATCAGATAGCCCTTGTTGGCGTCCAGAACGATCGCGGCGCGCTCCTTGACGAAGCGTCGGATGAACTCGTGGTCGGGGGCGTTCACGCGGTCCTCTTCTCTGAAGTCGGCCTGGCGGTCGGGACGCGGCGCCGGTGGCGCCACAGGCGGCGCTCGATCTCGGGCGCGATCTTGCCGAGGGGGAGGATGCGGTCGGTGGCGCCCTCCTTGGCGACCCAGCCGGGCATGCCCCAGATCACCGACGTCTCCTCGTCCTGCGAGAGCACCTGGCCGCCGGCCTCCTTGATGCCCTGGCAGCCCGCGAGGCCGTCCTTGCCCATCCCGGTGAGGACCACCCCGAGGACGTTCTGCCCCCAGGCGGCCACCCCGCTGCGGAAGAGCACGTCGACCGCGGGGCGGCAGGAGTTCTCGGGGGGCGCCTCGTGGATGTGGCAGACGCGTCGCTCCGGGCTCACCTCTCGGACGCCGAGGTGCAGGCCGCCGGGCGCCACGTAGACGTGGCCGGCTTGGATCGGCATGCCGTCGACCGCCTCGACCACCGGGTAGGGGCTGAGCGAGTCGAGGCGCTCGGCGAGGTAGCGCGTGAACATCGGCGGCATGTGCTGGA
>JAUHXR010000078.1 GCA_030426845.1 Polyangia bacterium
GACATCATCACCGACCTCGGCGCCGCGCTGCAGGGCGGGATGGGGATGGCCGCGAGCGGCAACATCCACCCGGGGAAGGTGAGCCTGTTCGAGCCGGTGCACGGCTCGGCGCCGCCGCTGACGGGCAAGGACGTCGCGAACCCGCTCGCGACCGTGCTCACCGTCGGGATGCTGCTGACGCACCTCGGCTTCGAAGGCGAAGAGGCCAAGCTCATCGCGCTCGTGCGCCGCGCGATCGAGACGGGCCACTGCACCCGCGAGGTCGGCGGCGACCTCGGGACGCGCGCGACCGGCGACTGGATCGTCGAGCAGATCCACGCGACCGTGTAGGCTAGAGGCGGAGGTCGCAGATGGAGTGGCTCGGCGCGATCGTGATGGGGTTCGGCAGCCTCGTGCTCCTCGTGGCCGCGATCCAGGACGCGGACTGGCTCTACTCGCTCCCCAAGTCGAGGATGTGGGTGGCGATGCTGGGGCGCGAGGGAGCGCGCAGGCTCTTCATCGGCTTCGGCATCGTGTTCCTCGGGCTCGCGGTGTGGTTTGGCGTGTTCTCCGAACGCTCCCATGGCGAGCGAGGCTATTCGCCGGACACGGCGGACGTCGGTTCGCCCTGAGCTCGGGCTCGCAGCCGCGCTCCTCCGCTCCGCTCCCCGTTGGCACCGGGCCGTCAGACGCTGTCGAGCACTTCGCTCGGGCGCCGCGTGGACAGCGGGTGATCGGCGGGCATCGGCATGCCCATCGACTCGGCGGCGAGCTCGCAGAGGCGACCGAGCGGCGCGAGCGAGCGCTCGCCGAGGCGGTCGTCGAGCGCGAGGTTGAGCATGAGCATCTCGAGCGCGGTGTTGCCGACGCGCTCGCCGATGCCGAGCACGCAGCCGTGCGCGCGGTCCGCGCCCGCGTCGATCGCGACGATCGCGTTCTCGAGCGCGAAGCCCCGATCGTTGTGGCCGTGCCAATCGACGGTGACCTCGGCCTGACAGGTCGCGATCACGTGGCGGGTGTAGCGGATGAGGTTGCGCACCCCGTCCGGGGTCGCGTGGCCGACGGTGTCGCAGAGGCAGAGCCCGCCCGCGCCCGCCTCGATCGCGGCGCGAAAGAGCGGCTCCAGCATCGCGGGCGCCGAGCGCGTGGTGTCCTCGGTGACGAAGGTGGTGGGCAGGCCCTCGCCGACGGCGAAGGCGATCGCCTCGACCGAGCGGCTGCGGATGAGGTCGTAGGTCCAGTTCTCCGCGTACTGCCGGATGGGCGAGGAGCCGATGAAGGTCATCACCTCCACCTCGATCCCGACCTCCTGGCTGAGCGTCGCGATCGGCGCGATGTCGGCGACCACGGTGCGCGCGGCCGCGGTCGCGCGGATCGGCAGGCGGTTGTCGACGATCTCGCGCGCCAGGACGATCGCGTCCTCGTACGGCCGCGGGCCCGCGCCGGGCAGGCCGATGTTCACCGAGTCGACCCCGGCCTCGCTCAGGAGGTGGAGCATCTCGATCTTCGCCTCGATGCTCGGATCCAGCGCCGAGGGGCACTGCACCCCATCGCGGAGGGTCTCGTCGTGGATCGCGAAGCCGAGCCCGTGCCGATCGCGCGGCGCGGCCAGCTCGTTCCAGTTGTACGCGCGCTCAGGCGCGGCCTTGTCCGTGCTCACGGGTCCGGTTTTCCTCGGCGGGTCCCGAGCTATGATGCCCCATCAAGCCCCGTAATCAACACATGAGCCACCACGTCAAGCTGCTCTCCATGATCGTCAACGGCGCCCCCGTGACGGTCGCGGCCCCCGCCCACTACTCCCTCCTCGAGGTGCTGCGCTACGAGCTCGACCTGATCGGGAGCAAGCAGGGCTGCGACAAGGGCGACTGCGGGGCGTGCACCGTGCAGCTCGACGGCCGTCCCGTCCTCGCCTGCCTGACGCTCGCGGCCCAGGCGGAGGGGCGCGAGGTGACGACGGTCGAGGGGCTCACCGGCCGCACGACTCACCCGCTCCAGGACGCGTTCGATCGCCACAACGCGGCCCAGTGCGGCTTCTGCACGCCGGGCATCCTGATGCAGGCCGAGGCGCTGCTCCGGCGCGCGGGGCGCGAGGTCACGCCGGACGAGGTGAAGGACGCGCTCGCGGGCAACCTCTGCCGGTGCACCGGCTACACGAAGATCATCGACGCGGTCGTGGACGCGAGCCGCGCGCCGCTGTCGAGTGGCGAGGCGAGTGGCGAGGCGAGCGGCGAGGCGGAGGCGAGCTCATGAGCGTGCGCGAGCCGCGCGGCGGCAAGGATCTCGAGGAGGGCGGCCGCGGGGTTGGCCAGATCCACCGCAAGGTGGGCGCGATGGAGCGGATGCGCGGCGTCACCCGCTACACCGACGACCTGAAGCTCCCGCGGATGCTCCACGCCAAGCTCGTCCGCAGCCCGCACGCCCACGCCAACATCCTCGGCGTCGACGTGAGCGAGGCGCTCGCGATGGACGGCGTGGCCGCGGTCGTGACCGGCTCGGACTTCCCGATCCCCTACGGCATCATCCCGTGGACGCGCGACGAGACCGCGCTCGCGGTCGACAAGGCGCTGTTCGTCGGAGATCCGGTGGCCTGCGTGGCCGCGGAGGACGAGGACACCGCGATCGAGGCCGCGGCCAAGGTGCTGGTCGACTACGAGCCGCTCCCCGCGCTGTTCGACCCGGAGGAGGCGCTCGCCTCGGACGTCCAGATCAACCCGTACCACAAGCCGGAGAAGGGCAACCTCAGCAAGGCGGTGAAGCTCGAGTTCGGCGACGTCGACGCCGAGATCGACGGCGCGCACCTGGTGGTCGAGGGGGACTACTACTTCCACGGGACGACCCACGCCGCGATCGAGCCGCACTGCGCGGTCGCCCACGTCGAGACGAACGGCGTCTTGACGGTGTGGTCCGCGACCCAGGTGCCGCACTACCTGCACCGCGAGCTCGCGCGGGTGCTCGAGCTCCCGGCCCACAAGATCCGCGTCATCCAGCCCCCGGTGGGAGGCGCGTTCGGCGGCAAGTCCGAGCCCTTCGACCTCGAGTTCTGCGTGGCCAAGCTCGCGCTGATCACGGGGCGCCCGGTGAAGCTCCTCTACACGCGCGAGGAGGTCTTCTACAGCCACCGCGGCCGCCACCCGATGAAGATGCGCTACCGCACCGGCTTCACCGAGGACGGGCGCGTCACCGGCGTCGACGCAAAGACGATCCTCGACGGCGGGGCCTACTCGAGCTTCGGCCTGGTGACCACCTACTACTCGGGGCAGCTCCTCTGCTCGCCCTACGCGTTCGGCAGCTACCGCTTCCACAGCCGACGGGCCTATACGAACAAGCCGGCGTGCGGTCCCAAGCGCGGCCACGGGAGCGTCCAGCCGCGCTTCGCGATCGAGATCCAGCTCGACAAGGCCGCGGTGGAGCTCGGCATCGACCCGATCGAGCTGCGGCGCCGCAACGCGCTCGCGCCCGACAGCGTCACGGTCAACGAGTTCAAGATCGGCTCGAGCGGCTTCCTCGAGTGCCTCGACCGGGTGGAGGAGGCCTCGCGCTGGAGCCGGCGCGGCGGGCTGGCCTACGGGCACGGACTCGGCGTCGCGGGGAGCACCTACATCAGCGGGACGAACTACCCGATCTACCCGAACGACATGCCCCAGGCCGCGGTCCAGGTGACCCTCGACCGGAGCGGACGCGCCCGCGTGTTCAGCGGCGCCTCGGAGATCGGCCAGGGCTCGGACACGATGCTCGCGGTCATCGTGAGCGAGGAGCTCGGCGTCCCGATCGACGACGTCCGGGTCCTCTCGGCTGACAGCGATCTTTGCCCGGTGGATCTTGGCGCTTACAGCTCGCGCATCACCTTGATGGTCGGCAACGCGTGCCTCGAGGCGGCGCGCCAGCTCCGGCGACTCGTGCAACAGAGCGTGGCCAAGCGCTGGGAGATCCCGCGCCGTCGCGTGCTCCTCGCGGACCGGCGCGCGCTCGATCAGGAGGACCCGGCGCGGCAGGTGTCGATCCAGGAGGCGTTTCAGTGGGCCGAGACCGACCACGGCCTCCTCGCGTCGGCGGGCAACTACAACACGCCCAAGGATCGGCACGGCGACTACCGCGGCGGCACGATCGGGGCCTCGCCCGCCTACAGCTTCACCGCCCACGCGGCCGAGGTGCGGGTCGACCCCGAGACGGGCGACGTCGCGATCGACAAGATCTGGGTCGCGCACGACTGCGGCCGCGCGCTGAGCCGTCGCATCGTCGAGGGTCAGATGGAGGGCTCGACCTACATGGGCGCGGCCGAGGTCACGCTCGAGCACCACATGGTCGACCCGGCGCACGGCGGCGTGCACGCGGGGCCGAGCCTGCTCGACTACCGCATCCCGACCACCCTCGACACACCGGAGATCGAGGCGATCATCGTCGAGGCGCCGGACGCGCAGGGGCCCTACGGCGCGAAGGAGGCGGGCGAGGGGCCGCTCCACTCGAGCATCCCGGCGGTGGCCAACGCGATCTACGACGCGGTCGGGATCCGGCTCACCGAGCTGCCGTTCACCCCCGCCAAGGTCCTCGCCGCGATCGAGGACCGGCAGAGGCGCGAGGCGGCGGGGGAGCTGGCGCCGCACAAGCCAGGATCCGATCGAGGCGCCGCGCCGGCCCGCGGCGACGCCCGGAGGAGCGCCTGATGCTGCGCTTGCCGCGTCTCGACGTGCGCGCCCCCGCGAGCCTCGACGAGGCCATCGCGCTCCTCGCCGAGCCGGACGCCCGCCTCGTGGCGGGGGGGACCGATCTGCTGCCGAACCTCAAGCACCGCCTCGACCGGCCCGCGCTCCTCGTGTCGCTCCACGCGGTGGACGAGCTCCGCGCGATCGAGCTCGACGAGGCGGCGGGCGAGCTGCGGATCGGCGCCGGAGTGACCCTCGCGGACGTGCACGCGTCCGAGGTGGTGCGGCGGCTCTTCCCGAGCTTCGCCGACGCCGCGGGGGCGGTCGCGGGCCCGCAGCTCCGCGAGATGGGCACGCTCGGCGGCAACGTGAACCTCGACACGCGCTGCCGCTACGTGAACCAGACGGAGTTCTGGCGGAGCGCGATCGGCGGCTGTCTCAAGTCCGAGGGCGACGTCTGCCACGTCGTCCCCAAGGGCCGCAACTGCGTCGCCGCGCTGAGCAGCGACTGTGTGCCCGCGCTGATCAGCCTCGACGCGCGCATCCACCAGCGCGGTCCCGACGGTGCGCGGACCCTCGACCTCGACGACTACTTCCACGCCGATGGGCTCGCCCACACCAAGCGGCTCCCGGGCGAGATCACGACCGCGATCCACCTGCCGCTGCCGGGCCCGCGGCGCGCGGCCTACGTGAAGTGGCGCCCGCGCGGGAGCATCGACTTCCCGCTCGTGTCGGTCGCGCTGCGCTTCGACCTCGAGGCCGACCGCGCGGATGCGCCGATCATCGCCCAGAAGGTCGTGGCCGGCGTCCTCGCGGCGCGGCCCCGCGTGCTGCGCGGCCTCGACGGCGTCGTGGGGCGGACGCTCGGCGAGGTGGCCGACGAGGTCGCGGCCGTGGCGCACAAGGAGTGCAAGCCGCTCGAGAACGTGCCCTACGAGGCGCCCCACCGGCGTCACCTCATCCGGGTGCTCACGCGTCGCGCGGTCGAGGCCCTGGCCGTCGCGTGACCGCGGTCTGGGGCGCGCTGCTCGCGGCCGGCGCGTCGACGCGGATGGGCGCGCCCAAGGCCCTGGCGACCCTCGAGGGCGAGGCCTTCGCCTCGAGGGTGGTCGACGCGTTGACGGATGGCGGATGCGCCCGGGTGCTCGTGGTGGTCGCGGAGCCCCACGGCGAGGCGATCGCGCGCGCGCTCGACGGCCGCGCGACGGTGGTGTGGAACCCGTCCCCCGAGGCCGGGCAGATCGGTTCGCTCCAGCGCGCGGTCGAGGCCACCGACGCGGGCTGCGGCGGGCTCGTCGTCGCGCTCGTCGATCAGCCGCGCGTCCGCGCCGCGACGGTGGCCGCGCTGCTCCGTGCCCACGCGGACGGCGGCGCGCGCTGGGTACGGCCGCGCTTCGACGGGCGGCACGGGCACCCCTACCTCGTCGATCGCGCGCTCTTCGCGGCGCTCGGGGCGGCGGGTGGATCCGAAGGCGCGCGCCCGGTGCTCCGCGCGGTCCGCGACCCGGCCAGCGTCGACGTCGACGACCCGGGGATCCTCGACGACGTCGACACCGCGGTCGAGGCGCGAGCGATCGGCGCCTGCCTCCCCGATCGTTGACGCCGGCGCTGCGCCGCCCCGGGCGCGGTCAACCCCGCGACGCAGTCAACCGCCGGCGACGCAGTCGAGGACCACGGCCTTGGTGACGGGGCGGGCGAAGCCCATCTCGACCTCGGCTTCGGTCCAATGCAGGATGATTTGCCGACCTCGCGTCGCGATGTCGATCCCGCCGGTCTGGATGTCGTCGGTGCGCCGGGTAGGCAGCAGCAGCTCGCTCATCGGCGCGCCGTCCGGCCCGAGCGCGGCGACGTAGAGGTCCCCGCCGGTCGGATCGAAGTCGCCGTACGCCAGGCCCCCGACGATCTGCGCGCCGGGGATCGGCGCGGTCACCGGCGAGATGTCTCCCGCCATCGAGAAGGCGGGGAGGGTGGTCCGCCCCAGCTCGCCGGCGTCGAAGTCGATCACCGCGACCTCGAGCCCGGCGGGACCCCAGAACGCGAGCGCGAGCTGCTCCGGGGCGAAGGCCCAGCTCGCGAGGGCCGGCGCGCTCTCGCGGCCCGGCACGTTCTCGATGCGCCAGCTCGCGCGCGGCAAGCCGATGACCTCGAGCACCTCGACCGCGGCCGAGCGCTGCGTCGGGGAGGTCGACGCGTACGCGAACCCGAGGCCCTCGATGGACGTGACCGCGACGTGCCCGGGGACCATCGCGGCCGGGTCGGTCGGGGTGGGCATCGTGATGGGGCTGGAGTCGTTGAAGATCGCCCACACGGGCGTGCGGTCGCCCGGAGACTCGAAGGCGGCGAGCGCGACCTCCAGCGTGGTCGCGAGGCCGAAGCAGCGGGTCGCGCCGAACGCCCCCAGAACGTCGAACGTCCCGCGGCGGAGGACCGAGAAGAGGAGCTGGTCCCTCGCCGCCGAGCACACCGCGAGGGTGCGGGTCCCGCCCGGCTCGAAGGCCAGCTCGGCGGCGATCTGGTTGGTCTCGGGGAGCGCGCCGAGGGACCGCGGGTCGTCGAGCGCGAGCGAGATCGAGCTCGCGAACACGGTGCCCGTCTCGCGGCTGGGGTCGTCGCGCCAGATCGCGAGCATGTCGAGCCGGTCGTCGCGGACCACGACCTGGGGCGAGTGGAACCCGCCGACCATGCCGTCGAACACGATGGCGGGTCCCGCGACGATCCCGAGCTGGCAGCCCTCCGGCGGCGGGCCGGCGTCTCGAGGGGACCCCGCGTCGAGGCGTCCGCCGTCAAGGCGTCGTCCCGCGTCGAACGGCCCGGCGTCGGTCCCGCTCGGATCTCCCTCGTCGAGCGAGGTGCGGGCGCCGCAGCCAGCCGAGTGCGCGGCCGCGAGGGCGGCGAGGAGGGGGGCGAGCAGGCGAAGGCGAGGCATCGCCGCCTTCATATCAGGTCGCAGCTGTCCTCGCCGAACACCGCGGTGTTGTTGCCCTCGCGGCACTCCCGATAGGTCACCCCGAAGCCCGCCGTGTCGTCGTCGGCCACCACCGTGACGTCGACCGGCTCCGCGGGCGCCATGTCCCACGTGCACGAGACGTCCTCGCAGGCGCCCGGCGCGAGGATGGTCGCGGTGCGGCTCCCGACGCAGATGGAGGCGCCCTCGGCGAAGAAGGTCACCGGCACGCCGGGCGAGACCGGCTCGAGGCCGCGGTTGCAGACCGAGACGGCGAAGGTCTGGGACGGGCTCCCGCTGCAGTCCCAGCCGTCGTTCGGGCGGATGGTGAGGTCGGCCGCGGCGACGTTGCCGAGGATCCCTTGCACGTTCTGGCGGAAGTTGTTGAGCGTCGGGAGGTCCCAGTTGCGCATCCACGCGCTCGTCCGCGGGATGGTCCCGTCGTCGTTCACGTGGGTGACGTGGTAGTCGTGCTGGTTCCAGATGGGGCGCGAGTTCACCCAGAGGTCGGCGAGGTCGCCGTAGACCTGGATGCCCTGGCCGCCCTGGCGCGGCGCGCGGCAGGCGCCCCCGACGCACTCGTGGAGCGGCGACGCGCAGGGGGTGGACGCGTCGCACGCTGGCCCGGTGAAGAGCGGATCGTGCGCGTCCGGGCAGTTGCCGGGGAACGAGACGAGGTTGTTGCCGACCACGATCTCGGAGTTGAAGTCGCCGTCGACGTCCGCGATCACCGGGTACTCGAAGATCGTGTTCGAGGAGCGCGCGACGCTGAACTTCACCGCGCCCGTGGCCCCGTCGTAGACCCGCAGGAAGCACTCGTCGGCGTAGACCGCCTCCGCCGCGCCGTCGCCCTCGAAGTCGAAGACGCTCGAGCCGGTCTGGGCCGACGACTCGTCCTGCGAGCGCTGCTGCCACCGGATCCCGGGCGCGACGCAGAACGCGGGGACCGGCGTCGCGAGGCACTCGAGGTCGTAGACCGCGTAGGACTCGGAGCCCGCGACGCCGACCTCGGGCTCGCCGTCCCCGTCGAAGTCCGCGATCGTCGGCGGCCCGCCGAGCGGGCGTCCGGGCATCGTCACCGGGCCGAAGACCGGCGCGCCGCTGATGCGCGAGATGGTGACCTGCCCGTTGCCCACCCAGACGATCTCGGCCACCCCCGGGCCGTCGCCGAAGTCGCCGAAGTCCGCGACCGCCCAGAACGAGCGGCGGTAGGTCGGCGTGCTCCAGTACGATTCGAGGTCCCAGCGCGACGCGGCGAAGTTCGGCTCGAAGATCCCGCCCGACGTGACGCTCTCGATCACCCCGTCGGCGTCGACGTCGGCGAGGACCGCGCGGGTCGAGCCGCCGCCGCCCGACGTGTCGATGAGGAGGTTCCCCGCCGCGTCGAACACGCGGCCGCTGGCGATCACCTCGGGGACTCCGTCGTCGTTCAGATCGTGGATGCCGACGTTCCCGCCCGCGGCCCCCGCGGCGGTCCAGAGGCGCTGGAAGCTCCCCGACGTCAGGTCGTAGGTGTAGGCCCGGAGGCCGTCGGTCGCGCGCGCGACCAGCTCGGGCCGGCCGTCGCCGTCGAGGTCACCGATCGCCGGGGGGGCCGCCGAGTTGAACCCGCCGGTCTCCTGGAGCTGCTGCGCGCAGGTGGCGCCGTCGATGACGTAGAGGCTGCCCGACAAGGTGATGAACGCGATCGAGGGGTGGACGGTCGTCGGGTCGCCGTCCATGTCGAAGTCGCCGACCATCGGCGTGCTCATGACCCCGCGCTCGCCGCTCGGGACGGTCCACTCGCACTCGAGCTCCGGCACGAAGTCGCCCGGCGCGTCGAGCCGCTCGCACATCGGGTCGAAGTCCCCGCAGGGGCCCACGGTGTAGGGGATGCACTCGCCCTCGACGCAGCACGAGTCGTTCTGGCACTCCTCGCCCATCGCGCAGCTCTCGGGCGCGGGCACGCAGGTCCCGAAGCGGAAAGCCTGATCGCCACGGCACGGGCCCGCGTCGTCGCTCGGCGCGTCGGTCCGAGGCCCGGCGTCGCTGGGGGCGGCGCCACCGTCGCGCGGGGGGCCCGCGTCGGCCGGGGCCGGGGTGTCGCAGTTGCACGCCGCGAGGAGCAGGGCGAGGCCGACCGAGGAGACCGAGGACAAGCGCATGGCTCACGCTACCTCAGGTCTGCGTGCGATGTAGAGGGGACCTCCCTCACGCGGGGGCGGGGGCGGCGTCGCCGACGTGCGCGAGGTACTCGCGCCGCAGCTCCGCCAGCTCCTCGGCGAGCGCGTCCCGCTCCGCGCGCAGCAGGGCTACCCGGTCGCGGTTTCGGAGGATGCGGAGCAGCCGGCGCGGGCCGAGGCGGTGCACGCGCAGCTCGGCGAGGAACCGCCGCGCGAAGAGCCCGGACGGCGCGAGGCTCAGGCCGTAGAGCGCGCCGACCGCGGGGCCGAAGGCGGCGCTCACCCAGGCGGTCTGGGTCGCGTAGCAGACGCCCACGATCGTGAGGCCCGCGCCGAGGCGGAAGAGCGCGCCGCGCGCGAAGCTCGGCGGGGTCAGCGCGAGCGCGAGCCGGATCCCGACGTAGCTCGGCAGGTGGTTCACGACCCCGTAGAGCGCGACGGGGGCCGCGAGCGCGCGCAGCGCGACGCTCTCGGTCCAGCGCTTCGCGATCACCGTCTCGCCGCGGTGCTGCAGCGCCGGCCGCTCCCCGCCGAGGCCGAGCGCGGCGCGCTCCTCGAGCAGCGCCTGGAGCCGATCGCGCAGCGCGTAGGTGCGCGCCGGGTCGCGCGCCTCGAGCCACCGGTAGGCGTCGACCACTCGGCGCGCGAGGGCGACCCGCTCGCTCGGGGTCGTCGCGCGGCTCGCGCCCTCCCGCGCGCGCAGCTCGGCCACGATCGAGGTGACCTGCGCGATCAGGCGCTCGTCGTCCGCGCGCTCGACGTGCAGGCTCAACGCGCGCAGCCGGCGCGCGACCTCCTCGGTCAGCCCGCGCATCTCCCCTTCGGGGACGATCGGCTCGCCGAAGGCGACGTGCACGTCCGAGCGGAACGCGTGCCGCACGAGGTAGTTCAGCCCGACCGGGACGATCGCGACGTCGACGCCCGCCGCGGCCGCGTCGAGGGCGATGCGCGCCAGGCCCGTCTTGAGCGGCTCGACCCGGAGGCGCCCGTGGGTCTTGCCCTCGGGGAACAGCACGATCACCGCGCCTTCGCGGAGCGCGTCCTGGCACGCAGCGAAGGCCGCGGCGTTGTCGACGTCGCCGTCGTGGTCGGTGCGGCGCGCCACCGGGATGGCGCCCACCGCCCGGAGCAGCGCGCCGAAGCCAGGGATCTGGAACAGCCCGTCGCGGGCGACGAAGCGGATCGCGCGGTCCTCGAAGAGCCCGACGAGGAGCGGGTCGATGATCGAGTTCGGGTGGGTCGGCGCGTAGATGGTGGGCCGGCGCGGGTCGACGTGCTCGAGGCCGGTCGCCTCGATCGTGCTGTAGAAGGCGCGGACCGCCGCGCGGGCCACCGCCCGGAGGGCTCGATAGGTCCGGGGCGGGGCGGTCATCCGAGGAGCCTACCAGCCGCGGCGCTCATGTATGATCGCGCCATGCGTAGGCTGTGGATGCGTGGGGTGCGGGTAGCGGTCGCGGCGGGGTGGCTCGCGGTGGCCGGCTGCGGCGGATCGAGCGGAGGCGCGGCGGCGGAGGACGAGGCCGCGACGACGGCGGGCGCGGAGGAGGGCGGCGACGCCACCGACGGCGGCCGGCGGAGAGCCGCGCGGGGCGCCGCCTGCGACTTCGGCGGCGCGGCGGACCTGACGTGTCAGCGCGGGCTCTACTGCTGCTACGGGCCGCCCGACAACCCGGGCGACCAGGGCGAGTGCATGCCCGAGTGCCCCGAGTACTGACGCGCTGATCGGGCCGAGCGGATGGGGCCGAGCCGATCGGGCTGAGCTGATCGGGCTGAGCTGATCGGGCTGAGCTGATCGGGCTGAGCCGAGCCGATCGGGCTAGCCGCCCGACCGGCTCGACGCTCAGCCGAGCCGGCGGCGCCGCGCGAGAAGGACCGCGAGCGCGCCGAGGAGCAGCCCGAGCGGGGCGCGGCCCGGGCGCGCGCCGACCCGGCAGCCGCAGCCCCCGTCGGTCATCGTGTCGCCGGGACCGGCGTCCACGCCCGGGACCACGCCGGGGCCCGCGTCCGAGCCGACGTCGGCGTCGCGCCCCGGCGTCGGTCCGGCGTCGGCGACCGGCGCGCCGGCGTCGAGGTCCACCGGGCCCGCGTCGGTCATCGGCATGACGGGCGGCGCGATCGGGGAGGCGGGGATCGCGATCGGCGCCCGGTCGGCCGGGTCGGCGGCGCCGTCGAGCTCGTCGCGGTCGCGTGCCCCGTCCTCGTCTCGGTCGTAGGCCATCCGCGCGCCGCTGCCCGGCGGGGCGCAGGTCACGGTGAGCACGTTCGCGCCGGTCAGGAGCGCGAGCATGTCGGCGGTCGTCCGCGGCGGCTCCCCGGCGCGGTCCGAGTGGAAGTTGCCGTCGGCCTCGAGGAGGAAGCCGCGATCTTCGCCAGCGACCACGCCGCGCACCACGAGGTCGCACTCCGTCACCGTCGCGCCGCCCGGCCAGACCATCGGGGCCTGGGCCCGCTGGATCAGGAGGCTCGCGCGGTTGAGCGCCTCGAGCCCCGCGCCCGGCGCGAGGGTCACCTGCTGGCCGACGACCGGCGGCAGGTCGCTGTCGAACGCCATCACGAAGGCGGTCATGTCCTCGCGCTCGGCGAGGCTGCTGAACCCGACGAACACGCTCGCGTGGAAGAAGCGCAGGGCGGTGTCCACCGAGCCGTCGTGCAGGTAGCCGAAGCCGCGCACCTGCGGACCGGTGGACGCGTGGCCGCCCGGGTCGCTCACGAAGGACACCGCGGGCATCCCGAACATGCCGACCTTCGTGTAGGCGTTGCGCAGGTGCGCGACCTTGAAGTGCTGCGGCTCGCCCTCGAAGGTGAAGCGCCCGTCGCCGCCGAAGAAGCCGCGCGCGCGGTCGTAGACGTGGCAGCCGTTGCAGGTCGCGACCGCGTCGATCCCGGCGCGGTTGAAGTAGATGTCGCGGCCGCGGTCCTCGTTGGCGCGCAGCGTGTTGTCGAGGCGCCGGATGGGGTTGGGCGGGTAGGTCAGGGTCATCGCGAAGTCGGCGAAGCGGCCCATCTCCACCTCGGTCAGCGGGCCCTCGTCGCGCCCGAGCAGGCCCGCGAAGGCGACGTTGAACTCCACGAAGGCGTTGCGCTCGTCGAGCGGATCGCCGCCCGAGTGCGCGGCCGTCCGATCGCCGCGCCAGTGCATCGGCCCGTGGTTCGCGAGGCCGCGGAGGCTCTGGGTGGTCATCGGCCCCTTGAGCGGGTTGAACGGCTGGTTCGTGCCGATGACCCCGCGCGGGTTCGGGTTGGGCAGCGCGTCGTCGTCCGGGTTGCCGAGGTCCCAGCCGAGCTGGTCGTTGTCGCCGAAGACGTGGCAGCTCGCGCACGACGCCTCGCCGGTCGACGAGGTGTAGGCCGCGTCGTAGAGGAGCGGCCGACCGACCACCACCTCGGCCGGCTCGGGGCTGTGCATCCGGGTCCGCGCGGTCACCGCGCGCGAGGCGAGATCGATCGTGACGACCGCGTTGTCGAAGCGGGTGAGCGCGTAGAGGGCGCCGCGGGCGTCGTCGACGACGAGCCCGACCGGCCCGCCGGGGTACGGGTCCCGCAGCCAGATCGCGCGGTCCAGGGAGGGATCGATCGTGCCGGCGGTGACCTCGCCCGTCGGGACCACCCCGATCGAGGATGAGCCGAGCGCGCTCACGTAGGCGGTGGCGCCGTCGGCCGAGAGCGCGATCGCGGTCGGCGTCGCGAGGGTGCGCCAGCGCGCGTCGGCGGGCTGCGGGCTCGCCGCGTAGTCGAGGTGCGGGTTGAGCGGCACCGGGGTCACCGCGCCGGCCGGGGTCACGCGCGTGATCCGCGACTCGTGCAGCCGCCCGCGTACGGTCGGCGGCAGGCCAGGCCGCGCCATGGTGGTGCGCACGTAGTCGCCCGGGCCCTCGAAGCGGATCTCGTTGTGCGCCTCGGTGTTGACCACGAGCAGGTCGCCGCTCGGATGGACCGCCATGCCGAAGAGGACCGTGCCGACGCCCGCGTAGGCCGCGACCTCGACCGGCGGGTCGGCCATCGCGTCGATCGCGAAGACGTCCTCGTCGGGCAGGGTGAAGCGGACGGCCGCGCTCCAGTCGCGCCCGAGCTCGTCGACCCAGGGCCCGCCGAGGGTGGGCTGGCGGATGATCAGCCCCGTCTCGGGCCCGGGCAGCCCGGCGTGGTTGGTGTTCGGCGCGGGGAGACCGCCGGGGTACATGGTGCCAAACACGTCGCAGGGGCCCGCGCCCGCGCCGCCGTCGCAGACCGCGCCCTCGGGGACGGTCGTGGTGCGGTTGCCGCTGAAGAACACCGCCGCGTAGACGCGCGCGCCGTCGGGGGTGACCGCGAGCGCCCGCGGGACGTCGCCGAAGAGGTTCACCACCGCGCGCGGGGTGCCGCCGAGCTCCGCGCCGAGCGCGTCGGCGTCGAACACCCAGACGTCGGCGCGCCCGATCCCGGGGGTCTGGTAGGCCCCGGTCGGGTCGGGCGTGTTCTGCCCGCGGTGCGCGGTCGTGATGAAGGCGCGCCGCCGGCCGGGGCCCGCGAAGACGATGTCGCGCGGCTCGTCGCCGACGTGGAGCGTGCGCACGACGCGCGGCGGAGACGAGGCCACGTCGACGACCGAGACGCTGTCCGAGAGGTGATTGACGACCCACACCCGGCCGGCGGACTCGACCGCCACCGCGACGGGCTCGAGGCCCACCGCGACCGAAGCGTCGAGGCGCGGCGCGGCGCCGGTGAGGTCGAAGATCTCGAGGCGAGCGTCCGGCGTGTTGACCGCGTAGAGCGACGCGCCGTCGGCGCTGATCGCGAGCGGCCGGACGGGGCCGGACTCGAAGTTGATGAAGGAGCCGGGCTGCGCGCTCGCCGGCAGGGTCATCGCCAGGGTCCCCGCTACCAAGACCGCGGTCCTCGCGCGCAGTCCCCAGCCCGTTCGCAGTCTCTCCATCGTCCCCTCCCCGAACGCGGCCGTCCGCGCGGTCGACAGTATGGGTCAAGTCGCGCCTCGGTCCGAGGGGAGAGCCCCCTCGTGCGGAGGGAGGCTTCAACCGCTCGAAGCCGCCGCCGTACCTGGCCGGTATGAGGTCGCGATTCTCGACGCGCCGCGCGGGCCTTTGGACCCTCGCGCTGATCCTGGCCGCCCCCGCCCTGGCGGCCGGGCAAGAGCCCGTGCTCGTCACCGGCCACGGCGCCCTCGCGACCCCCGCGGTCGCGCCGCAGACGGACCGGTTCGGTCCAGGCGGCGGCGGCGGCGGCGGGGTGCTCTTCACGCTCGGCGACGCGGCCCTGCTCGGCGCGCGCCTCGACGCGACCGTCCTCTCCGACGGCCCCGCGCCCGATCGCGCCGGGGTGGTCGACCCGGGCGTCGCGACGATCTTCGCGCTGACGGCGCAGCTCCGCCTGCGGCCCTTCGCCGGCCTGCTCGACGACGGCCCGGCCCGCGGGACGGGGGGCTACGTCTCCATCGGCGCCGGCGGCGCGCTGACCGGCGCGATCGTGCGCCCCGTAGTCGACGCGACGATCGGCTGGGGCTTCGCCATCGACGACGTCGACCTCGGGCCCTTCCTCCGGTGGCAGACCGTCTTCGAGGTCGACAACCAGCTGGACACCAGCCCGGCCCACGTCGTCGCGATCGGCGTGGAGGTCGCGCTCCTCGACGCGCGCGCCCAGCCGGTGGTCGAGGCGCCCGCGCCTCCGCCGCCCGCGCCTCCGCCGCCGCCGAGCGACACGGACGGCGACGGCATCGTCGACGTGGACGACGCCTGCCCCGAGGTGGCCGAGGATCTCGACGGCTACGAGGACGAGGACGGCTGCCCCGAGCTCGACAACGACTCCGATGGCGTGCCGGACGTGGACGACGCCTGCCCCGGCGACCCGGAGGACGCGGACGGCTTCGAGGACGAGGACGGCTGCCCCGACACCGACAACGATCAAGACGGCTTCCTCGATATCGAGGACCACTGCCCGAACGAGCCGGAGACGGTCAACGGCAACCTCGACCACGACGGCTGCCCCGACCCGGGCCTCGTGGAGCTCGTCGACGGCCACATCATCCTCGAGGAGACGGTCACCTTCGACTACAACTCCTCTCACCTCCGGCGCGGCTCGCGTGAGGTGCTGCAGGCGGCGGCCCGGCTCATCAGCCAGCACCCCGAGTGGCTCCACCTCCGGGTCGAGGGTCACGCCTGCAGCCTGGGCTCGCACCCCGTCAACCAGCGCATCAGCGAGGACCGCGCGGCCGCGGTGCGCGACGCGCTCGTGTCGATGGGCGTGCCCCCCGAGCGCATCGACGCCATCGGCCTCGGCGAGGAGCAGCCGCGCGCCTGGGGCGAGGAAGAGTCCGTGCATCAGCTGAACCGGCGGGTGGAGATCGTGGTCGAGCGCCGCGCCTCCTCGGCCGCCACCGAGACGGGAGAGACGCCGTGAGTCGAGTGATCCTCATATCCGCCATCCTCGCGGGGTGCGCGAGCCCCGCGGTGGGGCTCGAGTGCCGCGACGGCTGGGCGCTCTGCGACGGCGAGTGCGTCGACGTGTCGTCCGATGCGCTCAACTGCGGCGGCTGCGGCCTGGCTTGCGCCGCGGGTGAGGCCTGCGTGGCCGGGGCCTGCGCGGGGCCGAGCGACGACGCGGGGATCCCGCCGGGCGACGCCGGCCCGGCCGACGCGGGGGCGCCCGATGCCGGCCCGCCCCCCCCGACCGGCTGCGGCATCGGTGAGCTCGAGTGCGACGGCGTGTGCCGCGACGTGCTCAGCGACCCGACGCGCTGCGGAGCCTGCGACGCGGCCTGCGCGGTGGGTGAGCTCTGTGTGGACGGCGCCTGCGCGCCGAGCTGCCCCGCGACGCGCGTGATGTGCGGCGCGGACTGCGTGGACCTGAGCTCCAACGTCCGGCACTGCGGGACCTGCGACACCCTGTGCGCGGAGGGCGTCTGCGTGTCCGGGGTGTGCGAGACCGCGCCGGCCGGCCACGTGGTGGTGATCGGCCACGACTTCGCGGGCGCCACGAGCGGGATGCAGCGCATCGCGGGCAACGCGTTCTTCCTCGCGACGCCGCGCCGCGTCCGCGCGGTGGTGCTCGAGGAGCACGCGACGTCCACCTCGGTGGTCGGGATCGACGCGGCGATCGACGCGATCGCCGGCGAGCGCGGCCGCGCCTGGACGCGACGTGTCGCGACCCCGGACGGGCTCAGCGCCGCGCTCGGCCTCGCCGACGTCCTCGTCGTCTACCCCGCGAGCCGCGCGACCGACGCCGACCTCATCGCGATCGGGCAGGCGAGCGCGACCGCGCTCACCCAGTTCCTCGAGCGCGGCGGCGTGGTGGTGCTCTTCGACGCGCAGTCGGCGCACAACACGGGCACCCACCAGCTCCTCGACGCGGCCGGTCTCTTCGGCGCGCGCTCGATGATCGTGAGCACCGCGGACCTGCTCGACGTGGTCGCCGCGTCGGACGCGCTGACGGTGGGCGTCCCCCAGCGCTACCGCGCGCGCGGCGGGACGGTCCGCTTCGACGGCATGGAGGCCCGCGCGGTCGTCACCGACGGCGTCGGCCCCGTGGTCACCCACCAGCCCGTCTATCGGTAGCCGTCGTGCCGACCTACCGGCCAAGCGCCTCGCCGGCGCGCCAGAACGCGAACTACGGCAAGGGCGTCGCGAGCGTCGGCGCCGACGTCCTCACCGGGCCCGAGCTGGCCCAGGAGATCCGGGACGTCTTCGCGTCGCCGCGCTACCGCGCGCCGCTCCTGCCCCAGGTGGCGCTCGAGGTGCACCAGCTCTCGCGTGACCCCCGCGCGGGGATCCCCGAGGTCGTCCGGCTCCTCGAGCGCGACCCCATGCTCGCGGCCGACGTGCTGCGGATCGCGTCCTCGGCCGCCTACGCGTCCGGCTCGCCGCCGCGCTCCCTCGACGAGGCGGCGGCGCGGATGGGCCTCAACGCGATCCGCGACGTCGTCTTCCAGGCCGCGCTCTCCAGCAAGGTCTTCCGCGCGAAAGAGCACCAGAGCACGATGGTCGCGCTCCAGCGCCACAGCGTGGCCGTGGCCACCGCGACCCGCGTCGTCGCGGCGCGGACCGCGGTGCCGCTCGAGCACGCGTTCCTGTTCGGGCTTCTCCACGACGTCGGGCTCGCGGGCATCCTCATCGTGCTCGCCGAGCGCCACCCGGAGAGCCGCCTCGAGCACATCCTGACCGAGCTGTCCGCGCTCCATCAGGAGGCGGGCGGCGTGATGATGGCCGCGTGGGCCCTGCCGGACGAGCTGCGCTGGCTGGTCCAGGCTCACCACCAGGCGTCGATCGGCGGCTACGTCCACCCGCTCCTCGCGTGCGGGGTGGTCGGGCACCACCTCGTGGCGGAGCTCGGCTTCGGGCTGAGCCCGACCAGCGACACGAGCCTCGACGAGACGAACCTGAGCGAGCTCCGCGCGGCCGCCGACGCGATCGGCGTCGACGGCGACCGGATGGTGCTCCTCGCGCGCGAGGTCGGGGCGCGCCTCGAGGGCGCCGCGTAGCCGCCGCTCGACGAACGGCTCAGTAGTACCAGGGGAAACGATCGAAGCGCTTGTCGCGCTTCTCGAGGAACGCGTCGCGGCCCTCGCGCGCCTCGTCGGTCGCGTAGGCGAGCCGTGTCGCCTCGCCCGCGAAGAGCTGCTGCCCGACGAGGCCGTCGTCGACCATGTTCATCGCGAGCTTCAGCATGCGGATCGCGGTGGGGCTCTTGGTCACGATGTCCCGGGCCCACTCCAGCGCGACCGCCTCGAGCTCCGCGTGGGGGACGACCGCGTTCACCATCCCCATCGCGGCCGCCTCCTCGGCGGAGTAGTCGCGCCCGAGGAAGAAGATCTCGCGCGCCTTCTTCTGGCCGACCATCTTGGCGAGGTAGGCCGAGCCGTAGCCTGCGTCGAAGCTCGCCACGTCGGCGTCGGTCTGTTTGAAGATCGCGTGCTCGCGGCTCGCGAGGGTGAGGTCGCAGACCACGTGGAGGCTGTGGCCGCCGCCCACCGCCCAGCCCGGGCAGACGCACATCACGACCTTGGGCATGAACCGGATGAGCCGCTGCACCTCGAGGATGTGGAGGCGCCCGAGCTTCGCCGGGTCGACCTCGCCGCCGGCCTCGTACTGGTAGCCGTGCGCGCCGCGGATCCGCTGGTCGCCGCCCGCGCAGAACGCCCAGCCGCCGTCCTTCGGCGAGGGCCCGTTGCCGGTCAGCAGCACGCAGCCGACGTCGCTCCACTGCCGCGCGTGATCGAGCGCGCGGTAGAGCTCGTCCACGGTGTGCGGGCGGAAGGCGTTGCGCACCTCCGGCCGATCGAACGCGATGCGCACCGCGCCGAGGTCGCGCGCGCGGTGGTAGGTGATGTCGGTGAAGTCGAGGCCGTCGACCGGCGCCCAGCGGTCGGGATCGAAGATCTCGGAGACGCTCACTGCTGAGCCACCGACGAGACGAAGTCCCACTCGAAGTTGATGTTGGTGCGCGGGCCGCGCAGCTCGAGGGTCAGGTGGGTCGTCGACGGCCGCACGAACCCGCCGTTGGCGAAGCAGAGCACGGCAGGCTGACGCGTGATCTGGTAGGTGAAGCCCACGCGGCTCGAGCTGTAGCCGCCCGTGTAGACGCCGCGCACGCCGCGCATCTGCATCACCTGCGGCTGCTCGAGCTGCACCTGCGTCGGCTGGTTCTCCACCCCACTGTCGTCGGCGACGAGCACGATCGAGTACTGGTTGTAGTCGGCGCGCTGCGGCTCGAGCTGGGTGCCCCACACGGTGGTCCGCACGCAGATCTGGTTCGGGTCGAGCGTGATCAGCTCGGCGCTGTCGACCAGCGTGCCCGCGGGCAGGCGCCGCCGGCGCTCCTCGCGCGCGTTCTCGAACGGCACCTGGTTGGGATCGACCTGGCCCACCTGGAGCGGGTGTCGGATCTGGACGAAGGAGGTCGCCCCGCAGGCGGCCGCGAGGACCGCGAGCACGGCGACGACGGAGGCGCGCTGCAGGCTCATGGCAACCCGCTTCGCACATCCCCGGGCCGGTGTCCATGCCCCGGCCGCCGCGGTGGCTATGGCTTCTGCGGTGGCCACGCGATCGTGGCCCGCGAGGCGGCGATCGAGTGACGTGCCTGGCTGGTACGCGGTTTGCCCATCACGCCGACCGGAGGGAGCCCGAGCATGAAGAAGCTGATCCTCATGGTCCTGGTGGTCGCGGCGATGACCGGCTGCGCGATGTCGAGCTACGACCCGAGCGCGCCGGAGCTGCCCGAGGGCGCGGTCGCGGCCGCGAAGGCGGACGGCGCCTTCGGAGCGCAGACGATCCGCCTCAACGAGCTCGCCCGCGGCGACGCTGGCGGCTCGGCCTTCTCCCTCTTCGCGATCCAGCTCGACGAGACCGACCAGGTCCGCGTGAGCGTCATGCGCACCGGCGGCGACCTGAACCCGGCCGCCTACCTCTACCGCGGGACCGAGGACTACATCCGCCCGTCCAGCTACGAGACCGAGGACGGCCGGGTCGCGCTCGACTACGTCCTGGAGCGCGGCGGCGAGCACCACATCGTGGTGAAGGCCTACCACGGCGAGGGCAGCGGCTCGTTCGAGGTGCTCGTCGAGTGCATCGGCGGGGCCTGCGCCGGCGTCAGCGCCGATCCCCTGCAGCGCCAGAGCGACTGCATCGAGGCGGCCGCGCAGTGCGCGATCCAGGACCTCCCCCGGTGGGACGGCCGGGTCGGCGCCACGCGCGCGCGCTCCATCTTCGAGGGCTGCCTCGCCGACGAGGCCGACGCGACCTGCGCCGCCGCCTGCGAGGGCGACGGCGAGGCGGTGTGCGACGTGATCGTGGCCGCGCTGCCCGACCTCGCCGACCAGAGCGAGGCCTGTCACGGCGTGCTCAACACCTGCCTCTCGGCGTGCGCGGAGATGGGCGGCTACTACGACGCCTACGAGCTCGGCGACACCGCCGCCTCCGCCTGCTGGACCGGCTACAACGGCAACTGCCAGGAGCTGATCGCCGGCCACGCCGCGTGCGGTGGGGCCGACTACGCGGCGGGCACGCGCGCCGAGTGCGAGGCGATGTGCTCGGCCACCGAGGGCGCGTGGGACGAGGGCCCGTGGGACGGCTGCATGGACGCCTGCAACGACCTCGGCCGCGAGCACGACGACTTCATCCGCGCCCTCGCCGACGAGGTCGGCGAGTACCCGCCGAACGGCGAGAGCTTCGGTGCGCTCGACCCGGTCGCCTACGACGCCCTCCCGGAGCTCGTCCGCGAGGAGGTCACCGTCGTGATCCGCCGCTTCGACTACGAGGCGATGCGCGCCGAGCGGACCGATCGCGCCTTCGTCTCCGAGGAGGTCTACACGATCACCCGTGACGGCGTGGTGGTCGGATACTTCGTGGGCGTCGAGTACCACATCGACGATCCGCTCTTCGACGGGGCGGGGGCCAACCTCTACCTCAACGCCCTCGGCGACTTGGTCCTCCGGACCGAGTGGACCGGCTGAGCGTCGGGAACGCGACGTGATCGACGGGACGCGCTAGCGTTCGCCCCCATGAGCGAAGCAGGCCAGCGCGTCCTCGTCGATCGTGAGCCCCAGCCGAACGGCGGCACGGTCGTCCACGTCCGATTGAACCGCCCCGACAAGCGGAACGGGCTCGACCTCGCGATGTTCGAGGCCCTCCTCGAGGAGGGCCTCGCGATCAAGGATGACCGCGCGGTCCGCGCGGTGGTGCTCTCGGGCGAGGGCAAGGCGTTCTGCGCGGGGCTCGACTGGGCGTCCTTCATGGCCGCCCCCGACGTCGCGCAGCGCCTCCTCGAGCGCGACGACAGGTCGCCCGCCAACCTCGCCCAGCGCATCGCCTGGATCTGGCAGGAGGTCCCCGTCCCGGTGATCTGCGCGATCCAGGGGCAGGCGTTCGGCGGCGGGCTCCAGCTCGCGCTCGGGGCGGACCTCCGCTTCGCGCGGCCAGACGCCGAGCTGTCGGTGATGGAGATCCGCTGGGGCCTCATCCCGGACATGGGCGCGAGCCAGACGCTCCTCGCGGTGGTCCCGCGTGACGTGGCCAAGGAGCTCGTGTTCACCGGGCGGGTCGTCTCGGGCGAGGAGGCCGTCCGGATCGGGCTGGCCACCCGCACCACCGACGACCCGATCGGAGAGGCGCTGGAGGTCGCGCGCCGGATCGCCGAGCAGTCGCCGGACGCGATCCGCCGCGGCAAGCGGCTCATGAACGAGGCGCCCGGGGGAACGCCGCGGCAGACCTTCGCGCTCGAGACCGCGCTCCAGGTCCAGCTCCTCGGTCGGCCCAACCAGGCCGAGGCGGTGCGCGCGAACTTCGAGAAGCGCGCGCCCGTGTTCAGCGACCCCGAGGGCTGAGCGGGCCGGCGGCCTACGCGCGGACGCGCTGGAGGAAGCCGAGCACCGAGGCGCGCAGGGCCTCGGCGAGGCGCGACAGCTCGTCGGCCGCCTCGAGCATCTGGCCGGACGCGTCGCGGGTCTCGTGCGCGGCCCGGGAGACGGCCTCGATCCGCCGGGTGACCTCGTGCGTGCGCGTCACCGCCTCGGCGAGGTTGGCGCTGATCTCCGCCGCCGCGTCCTTCTGCTCCGCGACCGACGACTCCATCGTCTCCGCGATCGAGGCGACCCCGCGGATCCTCGTCTCGATGGAGGCGATCGCGTCGACCGCGGCCTGGCTCGCGCCCTGGATGGCGCCGACCTGACCCTGGATCTCGCCGGTCGCGTCCGCGGTCTGGGCCGCGAGGTCCTTCACCTCGGTGGCGACGACCGCGAAGCCGCGGCCCGCCTCGCCGGCGCGCGCCGCCTC
Source organism: Polyangia bacterium (assembly GCA_030426845.1). GTDB lineage: Bacteria > Myxococcota_A > Polyangia > Polyangiales > Sandaracinaceae > JAUHXR01. The sequence continues at coordinate 22,481 of JAUHXR010000078.1, forward strand.
GATGTTGGCGTTCAGCGCGAGGAGCCGCGTCTGCGCGGCGACCGTCGTGATGAGGCCGACGACCGAGCTGATCTTGGTGGAGGCGTCGCGCAGGCCGCCCATCGAGCGGTTCGTGGACTCGGCCGCGCTCGAGGCGTCGGCCGCGATCGAGCTCGACTCGGACGCCTGCCGCGACAGCTCGCCCACCGTCGCGGTCATCTCCTCGGTCGCGCCCGCGATCGACTCGAGGTTCTGGGACGCGACGCGCGCGGCGGCGGAGACCTCCTCGACCGAGTCGGTCGCGGCGCTCGCCACCTGGCTCAGCCCGTCGGCGTTGGCCCGGACCTGGGTGGCCGCGCTGGCCACGCTGCTGACGATCTCGGCGACGGTGCCCTCGAACTGATCGGCGAGCTCGAGGCGCTTCTCGCGCTCGGCCGCGATGGTCGCCGACGCGGCCCGCATCACCTCGACCGCCTCGTTGACGTCGCGGGCCGCGCTCCGGAACGTGCCGAGCATCCCGCGCTCGAGGAAGCGGCGGTGGTATCGCCCGTCGGCCGCGGCCTGGAGCGACGCGCGCGACTCGCGCACGAAGGCGTCGGTCAGGTCGAGGAGGTGGTTGATGTCGCGCATCGTCTGGCCGAGCTCCGACGATGTGTCGATGTGCAAGAGTCGTGGCTCCAGATCGCCGCGGGCCGCGGCCTCGCAGACGCGCGAGATCTCGCCGAGGGCGGCTCGGTAGCGCGCCAGCTCCTCCTTCGCCGCCGCGAGCTCGCGGGCGCTGGGGTCGGGGGCGGTCATGCTCATCGTCATCGGGATTCTCCTCCGCTCACGCCGCCGCTCAGGCCGCCGCCAGGGACCACACCAGCTCGTCGTACGGCACGCCGTCGAGGGCGCGCAGGAGCTCCGCCGTGGAGGCCTCGATCGCCTCCTTGCGAGCGCCGCCGTGCTGGCGCTCGACCTCGCACAGGCGCGCGTAGAGCGGCTTGACCGCGTCCACCGCGGCGCGGGTCGGGACGCGGCGGTTCGAGTGGTAGCCGATCACGCGCCCGGAGGCGTCGAAGGTCGGCGTCACGTGGGCGAGCACCCAGTAGTGGTCCCCGTTCTTCGCCAGGTTGATCACGTAGGCGAAGATCTCCTTGCCGTCCTGGATCACGTCCCACAGCAGCTGAAACACGCAGCGCGGCATGTCGGGGTGACGGATGCAGTTGTGGGGCTGCCCGAGGACCTCGTCCTCGGTGTAGCCCGCGACCCGCAGGAAGACCTCGTTCGCGTAGGTGATCCGGCCCTTCGGGTCGGTCTTGCTCACGATGATCTCGTCCTCGCCGAACGTGCGCTCACGCCCGGTCGGGGCGACGGTCGGGACTGACACGGGCACCTCCCCGGGGTCGACGGGACCCCATGCCGGAGCAGTACGGCGCGGTCCGGGCCGGCTGACCCCCCCCGGCCCTGGGAGCTTGATTCACCACCGTCGCGGGGCGCCTCCCGGGCGGCAAGCGTCCGCCTCGCCGCCGGCCGCTCCTCGACGATGCCCGCGCACCGCCTCGTCACGTCCGACGCCGATCCGAACGCATGGCGCTCCGGGATCCGCGTCGCGCCGGTAGCGAATCAAGCTCCGAGTGGCTCAGCGCTCGCGCTTGAGAGCGTCGAGCTGGGCCTGCACGCCGGCGCGCACGAGCGCGTCGAAGGCCGTCACCATGTCCTCGCTCACCGGCTGCCCGGGCCGCGCGCCGACGTCCTCGGGGTGCACCGCGCGACCGAAGCGGTAGCGCAGCTTCGTGGGCGGCGGCAGGTGGGGCAGCGGGCCGACGGCCAGCCCCCACGGGAGCGAGAGGTGCACCGGCCAGATGTGGGCTCGCACGAGCGTCGGGAGCTGGAGCGCCTCGGCGAGGCGGCGACCGTCCGAGAGCACGATGAACGTCTCGTGCGGCCCCGCGTGCCCCACCGGGACGACCGGGACGCCCGCCTCGAGCGCCATCTTCGCGTAGCCGGTGCGCCCGGCGAAGCGGACCGTGTAGCGCTGCTGGTAGGGCCGCCACACGTCGAGGTCGCCGCCCGGCATCACGAGCAGGTCGTGCCCCCGCTCGAGCACGCGCTCGCCGAGGCGGCGGTCGGCCCGCACCGCGCCGCAGGACGCCAGGAACCCGCCGGTCACCCGGTTGCCAACGAGCAGCTCGTGGACGGCCGGGTGGATCGGCCGGTCGTTGGCGCCGAAGTGGTCGTACCAGGCCCAGAGCAGGCCCCAGCTGTCGAGGAAGAGGGTGCCCCCCGAGTGGTTGCTCACCACCATGGTGGGCGCCGACGGCAGGTGCTCCCAGCCGCTCGCCTCCACGCGGAAGTAGCGTCGGCGTCCGAACAGCGTCCCGAGCGCCCGGTGAGCTCCCTGGACCGCCTTCGGGTCGAAGTCGTCCGGCTCGGTCCCCCAGCGCACGCCGTCGGGGTGGAGCCAGCGGAGCAGCCGCGACTTGACCCGGCGCCGCTTGCGCCCCGGCGCGGCCTCCGTCGGAGGCGCCTCCGTGGTCGGGGCGTCCGACGCGGTCGCGACGGGGCTCGGGGGCGGCGCGGGCTCGGGCATGAGGGCGGTCATCGAAGAGTAGCGCTCCGTGGCGAGGCGGGGATTGCTCACGCGCTTTTTTGCCGAACGGCGAGCGCTCCCCGAGCAGCCCGTTGAAGAATCTCCCCGCGCGCCTCATGGCCGGGAGCCCGCGCCTGCGCGGCGCATCGCTCCTCGAGGGTCCTCCGGGAATCCCTCGTCCCGCTGTGCCACGCGGGCGCGCCCTCGCAACCGCGATCCATCACAGTCGATTCTCCAACGGGCTGCTAGCCTTAGGGCGTGAGGGACGAAGCCGACAGCTTCGAGCGGTTCCTGATGCGGCGGAAGGCCCCGCCGCGGCCGCGCAAGACGCCGGTGCTCCATCACCTGCCGCGCCTCGCGGACCGGGTGCTGCTGAGCGGTCTCAAGCTCCGCGGCTACAAGAGCCGAAAGCTCGACACGTCGGTCGGCAAGCTCCACGTGCTCGAGGCCCAGGGTGAGGGCTCGCTGCCGCCGGTGGTCGTGCTGCACGGCCTCAGCGCCTCCGGCCAGTACTACGAGAACCTGATGCGGCGCGTCCGGCCGCACGTCAGCCGGGTGATCGCGCCGGACATGCCGGGCCACGGCTACAGCGACCTGCCGCCCGCGGGCCTGAACCAGCGCACGCTCGCGGCGGGGATCCGCGAGGGGCTCGACCAGCTCGTGACCGAGCCCGCGATCGTGTTCGGCAACTCGCTCGGCGGCGCCGCCGCGGTGAAGTACGCGGTGGAGCGACCCGACCGGGTCCTCGCGCTGGTGCTCGCGGCGCCCGGCGGGGCGCCGATGGAGGAGCCCGACCTCGTGCAGTTCGTCGACGGGTTCATGCTCGACGATCACGGCAAGGCGCTCGAGTTCGTTGACAAGCTGTTTCACCGTCCCCACCCGATGCGCCACGTGCTCGCGTGGGGCGTCCGGCAGCAGTTCGGACGCACCGGCATCGAGGATCTCCTCCGCTCGGTGTCGCCCGCGGATCTGCTCTCGGCCGAGGAGCTGTCGCGGCTCACGATGCCGGTGCATGTCTACTGGGGCGAGGCCGACCGCGTGCTCTTGCCCGAGCACCGCAAGTTCTACGAGGAGCACCTGCCGGAGCACGCCGAGGTGCACCGCATCGAGGAGTACGGGCACGTGCCTCACATGAGCCACCCGGACTGCCTCGCCGAGCGCCTGCTGTCGGTGGCGCGCGCGCTGCGAGCCGAGGACGAGTAGCGCGACGGCTTGGCGCACAGGCGGAGCTCATCGAACGGCCGCTCGCGGAGCCAGGGTCCGGGTCTGGGCTCGCGTCCACGTGCATGTCCTCGTGGACGTGCACGTACCCGTGCTCGTCCACGTACACGACTTGGCGCCACTGGGACCTCCTGTCCCGTTCCGGTTCCGGTCCGGCTCCCGTTCCGGGGGTCGGAACCGGAGCCGGGTCCGGCTCGGCCGACGCGCCGATCCGGACGCCGCTTTCGTGCACCGACCCAGCGGCGATCGTGTACGTCGACGGGCAAGTGCACGTGCACGAGGATGCCTTTGCCCGTCGTGATCCCTGGTACGTTCCGCCACCGTGGACACGGCGGAGATCAACGGCACGACGATCGCCTACGTCCGAAAGGGCGCGGGCCCGCCGGTGCTCTTCATCCAGGGCACGGGCTGCGTCGGCGAGGGCTGGCGGCCGCAGGTCGAGGGGCTGCGCGACGCGTTCGACTGCGTGAGCTTCGACAACCGCGGCATCGGCGCGAGCGCGCCGCTCGACGGGCCGCTCACCGTCGCGCAGATGGCCGAGGACGCGCGCGGGCTGATGGATCACCTCGGCTGGGATCGCGCCCACGTGGTCGGTCACTCCCTCGGCGGCCTGATCGCGCAGCGGCTCGCGCTCCTCGCGCCGGCCCGGGTCCGGAGCCTCGGCCTGTTGTGCACCTTCGCGACCGGGAAGGACGCGGTCGGCCTGACCCCCTGGGTGATGTGGATGGGCCTGCGCACCCGCGTCGGTACCCGCCGGATGCGGCGCGGCGCGTTCCTCGAGATGGTCCTGCCGCCCGATCGCCTCGCGGCCGAGGGCGTCGACGCGCTGCACGAGCGGCTGCGCTTCGTGTTCGGGCGCGACCTCGCGGACAGCCCGCCGATCCTGATGGCCCAGATGCGCGCGATGCAGAAGGACTCCGCCGCGTCACGCCTCGGCGAGCTCGCGGCGATCCCGACGCTGGTGCTCGCCGCGCAGCTCGACCGCATCGCCGGCCCGGCCAAGGGCCGGCCGCTCGCGGAGGCGATCGCGGGTTCGCGCTACGTCGAGCTCGAGGGCGAGGGGCACGCCTGCACCGTGACGAGCGCCGAGCGCGTCAACGACCTGCTCCGGGAGCACTTCAGCGACGCGTGAGGCGATCTCGCGTCCGCCGGGGGACCGCATGGGGTATTGTCGCGCGACCGGCCCGCTCACCGACCACAGTGGAAGGCGGCGCCGTCCGCGCCCACGCCGAGCCCCGCGCCGATACCGACTGAACCCACGGCCGGTGGTCAGCAGGCCGACTTCGACGCGGCGGTCCGGGCCCGGCTCGACGAGCGCGCAGACCGGATGCTCCTGTGCGCGGACACGCCCAACGGGGCGGCGGTCGCCGAGTGGGCTGGTTTCTCCCCGGTGCGCGTGACCCTGCGTGGGGTCGACGACGAGGCGGTTCAGGCCTGCGTGGCCGCGGCGTTCGGCGAGCTCCCGGCAGAGACGCCGGCGGGACGGATCCTCCACCCGCTCGAGCGCTCGGCTCCCTGACGGTCAGAGGCCGCGGGCCACGTCGGCGACCTGGCGGGCCTCGACCTCGTAGGGGATCGCGAGGTAGGCGCCGCGGTCGCCGAGGCCGCGGGCTATTCCACGGGCGTAGTAGACGCCGTAGCGGGCGTAGAAGCGCGGCCAGCCCTCGCGGAGGACCTGGGCGACGTGGCAGACCTCGTGGGCCACGAGGCCCTTCGAGAGGCCGCCCGGGCGCGTGTAGACCGGCGCCCGAAGGTAGACCGCGCGGCCGAGGGCGATGCCGTCCGCGCGGCTCGCGAGGGCCACGTGGGCGATCAACGACCGCGGGCCCCGCACGTCGCCGAGCCAGCCCGCCCAGCGGTGCAGGCGCGCCTCGTCGACCGCGGCCTCGCAGATCGCGGCCGGCGCGACGTCGCACGCGAGGAGCGCGTCGAGGGTCACGCGGCGCTCGTCGTCGGTCAGGGGTCGCCCCGGCTCGGGCGGTTCGCTCCGCTGAAGCACTTGCTCCTCCCCCGGTGGGATGACACACCCCGCACCGATCGCCATGGCCGAGGAGTTCACGAAGCGGCGGACCTTCGCCATCATCTCGCACCCCGACGCGGGCAAGACCACGCTGACGGAGAAGCTCCTCCTCTATGGAGGCGCGATCCACAGCGCGGGCGCGGTGAAGGCGCGGCGCGCGCAGCGCTCGGCGACGAGCGACTGGATGGAGCTCGAGAAGAAGCGCGGCATCAGCGTCACCTCGTCGGTGCTCCAGTTCGACTTCGGGGGCATCCGCTACAACCTCCTCGACACCCCGGGCCACCAGGACTTCTCCGAGGACACCTACCGCACGCTGACCGCGGCCGACTGCGCGATCATGCTCATCGACGCGGCCAAGGGCGTCGAGGAGCAGACCAAGAAGCTGTTCCACGTGTGCCGGATGCGCGGCACGCCGATCGTCACCTTCGTCAACAAGCTGGACCGTCCCGCGCGCGACCCGTTCAACCTGATGAGCGAGGTCGAGGACGTGCTCGGCCTGCAGACCGTGCCGGTGACCTGGCCGGTGGGCAGCGGCGAGCTCTTCAAGGGCGTCTACGACCTCGCGTCCAAGCGGGTGCTCACCTTCGAGCGCACGGCCAAGAACGCGCGCAAGGCGCCCCTCGCGGTGAGCGGCATCGAGGACCCGAAGCTCGCGGAGCTGCTCGGCAAGGAGAACACCGAGGAGCTCCAGATGGCGGTCGAGCTCCTCGAGGGCGCGGGCGACTCCTACGATCGCGCCCGCTTCCTCTCGGGCGAGATCAGCCCGGTGTTCTTCGGCAGCGCGCTGACCAACTTCGGGGTCGAGCCCTTCCTCGAGGACTTCGCCGACATCTGCCCGCCCCCGGGGGCCCGACAGACGAGCGAGGGCGAGATCGCGCCCGGCGACGATCGCTTCACCGCCTTCGTCTTCAAGGTGCAGGCGAACATGGACCCCTCGCACCGCGACCGCATCGCGTTCATCCGCGTCTGCAGCGGCAAGTTCGAGGGCGGCATGCGGGTGCACCACTACCGGCTCGGCAAGAAGATCCGCCTCGCGCGCGCCGAGCAGCTCTTCGCCGACGAGCGCAAGACGGTGACCGAGGCGTGGGCGGGCGACGTGATCGGCCTGCACGACCCGGGGCTCTTCCGCATCGGCGACACCCTCGCCTCGGACGGCCCGCTCACCTTCGACGCGGTGCCGCGCTTCTCGCCCGAGCACTTCGCGCGCCTCGCGATCATGGACCCGCTGAAGCGCAAGCAGCTCCAGAAGGGCCTCTCGCAGCTCGCCGAGGAGGGCACCGTGCAGCTCTTCTTCGAGCCCGGCCGCGAGAAGGACCCGATCTGCGGCGTGGTCGGCCAGCTCCAGTTCGACGTCCTGGCGTACCGACTCGAGCACGAGTACGGCGCGCCGGTCAGCCTCGACAAGCTGCCTTACTCGTTCGCGCGCTGGGTCCTCGAGGCGGAGACGCCCGAGGCGCTCAAGGACGCGCGCGTGCCGCTCGCGGTGACGGACATCGATGGCCTCCCGGTGGCGCTCATCCGCGACCAGTGGGAGCTGTCGCGCCTCGCCCGCGACCACGCCGACTGGCAGTGGCGCGAGACCGCGCCGATCACCCAGGGCCTCGAGTGAGCGCCGGCTACTCCGGCACCCCGCTCGTCAAGAAGCTCGGCATCAAGCCCGGACACGTCGTCGCGCTCCTCGGCGCGCCCGCGGACCTCGCGCTCGACGTCGGCCCGGAGGTCACGCAGCGGACGAGCCTCCGCGGCGCGCGTCCCCTCGACGTCGTCCTGCTGTTCTGTCGGTCGGAGGCGGAGCTCGTGCGCGGCTTCGGCCGCGCGCAAGGTCGCATCGCGAAGGACGGCGGGCTCTGGGTGTGCTGGCCCAAGAAGTCGAGCGGGGTGCCCACGGATCTCGGAGACATGGTCGTGCGCGAGTACGGCCTCGGGCAGGGGCTCGTCGACAACAAGGTCTGCGCGGTTGATGCGACCTGGTCCGCGCTCCGCTTCGTCTGGCGCCGCGAGGACCGCTGACGCTCAGCTCAGGCGCGTGGTGACAGCCTCAGCCGCGCCGGCGCCAGAGCAGCAGCGCCCCGAGGAGGAGCAGCGGCGGCAGCGAGGCGGCGCCCGCGCCCGGGGCGACGCAGGCGCAGAGGCCGCCGCCGTCGGCGGGCGCGGCGATGCGCGCCTCGGCGGTGGTCGCGGGCGCAGCCGAGCCCC
>JAUHXR010000079.1 GCA_030426845.1 Polyangia bacterium
TCGACGTGCTCGTCACGGTGCCGGCGCACCTGCGCGGGATGCTCGTCGCCAAGGAGGGCGAGCTGCCCCCGGTGCCGCGCGTCTTCTCGAGCGCGGCGCCGCTCTCGCCGCGCATCGCCGACAAGGTACGCGAGCGATTCGGCTGGACGATCACCGAGGTGTTCGGCTCGAGCGAGACCGGCGGCATCGGCTGGCGGGACACCGGCGGGAAGGGCCCGTGGCGGCCGCTCGACGGAGTCCGGGTGAGCGCGGGCGAGGACGACCGCATCGTCCTCCGCTCGCCGTTCCTCGCGCCCGACGTGACGCAGCCCTACCTCGGCGCCGATCGCGTCCGCGTCGGTCAGGACGGGAGCTTCGAGCACCTCGGGCGCGCCGACGGCGTGCACAAGGTCGGCGGGGTGCGGGTGTCGGTCGCGGAGGTCGAGCAGCGGCTCCAGGCGGTCGACGGCGTGCGCGACGCGGCGGTCCTCGCGGTCGACGTGGGCGGGGCGCGCGACAAGGAGCTCTGGGCGGCGGTCGTGGGCGAGGGGCTCACCCCGGCGCGGCTCCGTCAGGCGCTCCGGCGTTGGCTCGCGCCGGTCGCGATCCCGCGGCGCTTCAAGGTGCTCGACGCGCTGCCCCGCAACGACGCGGGCAAGCTGCGCCGCGCCGATCTCGAGGCGCTGTTCGGGCCGCGCCGCGTGCGCGAAGGGGGGGACGCGTGAGGTCGCCGCTCCGCGCGAAGCCGCCGGCCCACGCGGTCGCGATCGAGGGGCGTGTGCCGTTCCACGACGTCGACCCGCTGCACATCGTCTGGCACGGCCACTACTACAAGTACATGGAGGTCGCGCGGACCGAGCTCTTCCGCGCTGCGGGCGTCGACGGGCCCGACGTGCTGAAGCTCGGCTACCGGCAGGTCGTCTCGCACGGTGAGGTCCGCTACGTCTCGCCGCTCCGCTACGACGACCGCTACCGCGTCAAGGCGTGGTTCCTCGACATCGAGCAGCGCGTCCACGTCGGCTACGAGGTCACCAACCTCACCGAGGGCAAGCGCGCCGCGCGGGCCCGGACGGAGCTGGTCACCCTGACCTCGGACGGCGTGCTGCTGCTCGAGACGCCGAAGGTCCTCCGGGATCGAATCGAAGCCGCTCGGCGCGCGTCGGAGGCTCCATGAGACGCCGAGGCCTGCTGCTGATCGTCCTGTGCTTTGGCGTGTCGGGCATCGCGGTGCCCTGCGCGCTGCCGTCGGCCGCGAGCGCTCAGGACGCGCCCGACCTCGACGCGCTCCTCGCGCGCTTCGCGGCCGCGCCCGGGATGGAGGCGCGCTTCCGCGAGGAGAAGCGCATCGCCTTGCTCGCCGTGCCGACGCGCAGCTCGGGGCGCATCCACTTCGCTGCGCCCGACCGGATGCTGCGCCGGACCGAGCAGCCCGAGGAGTCGGTCGCGCTGATCGCCGAGGGGCAGCTCCGGATGCGTGACGCCGGCGGCCAGGTCCAGGTGCTCGACATCGCGAGCAACCCGGTGCTCCGCGGCTTCGTCGACAGCTTCCGCGCGGTGCTCGCGGGCGACCGCGCGTCGCTCGAGCGCTTCTACGAGCCGAGCCTGAGCGCGGGCGAGGAGGAGGGCACCTGGGAGCTCCGCCTGCGGCCGCGCCAGCCCGCGCTCCGGCGGTTCCTGCGCGAGATCCGCATGGTCGGCGAGGGCGTCACGATCCGCTCGATGCTCATGACCGAGGTGAGCGGCGACACCACGCGCACCGAGTTCTTCGACGTGGACACGAGCCGCCGCTACTCCGCGGCCGAGCGCCGCCGGATCTTCCGCATCGACTGAGCCCCGCGGCCGAGCTCTGCGACGCCCATCGCGGGCGTGCTCGGCGGTGAGAACGCGATAAGGTCCGCGCCGGTGGCGAAGGGACCGGACTGGCGCGCGCGTTCGATCAGCCTGGCGGTGATCGCCGCCCTGATCGCGCTCGGCGTGCGCTCGCTCTTCGCCCTCGAGCTGACGGCGGACATCAGCGAGTTCCTCCCGGAGAGCGACGACCGCGAGCTCGAGCGCATCGCGCAGCAGATGAGCGCGTCGGACCTCAGCCGCACCGCGACGCTGCTGGTGTCGTCGAGCTCGCCCGAGGACGCGGCCGCGGCGGCCCGGGTGCTCTCGGGGCGCCTCGAGGGCTCGGCGCGGATCGCGTGGGTGCGGCACTCCCCGGGCGAGGCGCTCGAGGAGGCGTTCTACGCGCTCTACTTCGACCGGCGGCTCGGCTTCGTCGAGCGGCCGATGACCGACGCGGAGCTGGCCGCGCGCGCTCAGGACCTCAAGCGGCGGCTCATGTCGACCACCGGCACGTTCGTCCGGCAGATCGCGCCGCAAGATCCCTTGCTGTCCTTCCCTCGCCTGCTCGAGCGCATGCGCGCGGCGCAGCAGGGCGGCCTCGAGGTCCAAGGCGGGCAGCTCATGACCGGCGACGGCGACGCGGTGGTGTTCTTCGCCAGCGAAGGCTCGCCGTTCGACGGCGAGGTGAGCGCCGGCCTCGCTGCCGACGTCGACGCCGCGATCGAGGCGACCCGGGCCGCGCACCCCGACGCGCGGATCGCGGTGAGCGGCGTCTACCGCATCGCGATCGCCTCCGAGCGCGCGATCCGCGCCGACGTCACCCGCATCTCGGTCGTCAGCTCGATCGGGGTGGTCCTCCTGTTCCTGTTGCTGTTCCGCTCCCCGAGGCCGCTGCTCCTCGCGGTCGTCCCGCTGCTCGCCGGCTTCGTGGCCGCGGTCACCGTGACCCAGCTCGCGTTCGGGCGGATCCACGGGCTGAGCCTCGCGTTCGGCGCGACGCTGATCGGCGTCGCGATCGACTACGTCGCGCACGCGCTCAACCACCACACCCTGGCGCCCGATCCGGCTGGCCCCGCGGCGAGCCTGCGGCGCATCTGGCCGGGGCTCGCGCTCGGAGCCGGGACGACGATCGCGGGCCTCGCCGGGCTCGCGTGGACGAGCTTCCCCGGCATCCGCGAGCTCGCGGTCTTCACCTCGGTCGGGGTGCTCGCGGCGCTCCTCGCCACCCGCTACCTCATCCCGCCGTGGATGCCGCGCGAGCCAACGCCGACGCGCTTCCATCGCGCGCTGGCCGATCGGCTGGGGGCCGCCCTCGCGAGGCTCCGCGCGTCGCGGGTCGCGCTGCTCGCGGTGCCGGTCCTCGCGCTCGTGGTGTCGGCGGTCGGGCTGTCGCGCCTGCGCTGGGTCGACGACGTGCGCGCGCTCAACACCGTGGACGAGGCGCTCCTCGCGGAGGACGAGCGGGTGCGGGCCGCGGTCAGCCAGATGGACGCGGGGCGGCTCGTGGTCGCCTGGGGCGAGACGGCGGAGCAGGCCCTCGACCGCAACGACGAGGCCCACGCGCGCCTCACCGCCGCGCTCGAGGCGGGCGAGCTGGAGCGGCTCCGGTCGATCCACGAGCTGCTGCCCTCGGTGGCGTCCCAGCGCGCGAGCTTCGCGCGGCTCACGGAGGACGCCTCGCTCCCCGCGCGCCTCGACGCCGCGCTCGAGGCCGAGGGCTTCGTGCCGGACGGCTTCGCCCCGTTCGCGGAGGCCCTGCGCGCCGGGCCGCCCACGCCGCTCACCTGGGAGGAGCTGTCCGGCTCGGCCCTCGGCGAGCTGGTGGCGCCGTTCCGGGTGGACCTCGACGGCGGCGGCGTCGCGTTCGTCACGTTGACGCGCGGGGCGGACGTGGACGCGCTCGAGCGGCGCCTCGACGGCCTCGACGGCGTGCGGGTGCTCGACCGCGCGCGCCTGATGCAGGACGCCTACGGCCGCTTCCGGCAGCGCACCATCGAGCTCGTCGGCGTCGGGCTGCTCGGCGTGTTCCTCATGGTGCTGCTGCGCTACCGCTCGCTCGCGCTCGCGCTCGCCGCGTTCGCCCCGGCGGTGCTCGCGGCGGCCACCGCCCTCGCGAGCCTCGTCCTCGCCGGCTACGACGCCGGGCTCATGCACCTCGTGGCGCTCTTGCTGGTGCTGAGCATGGGCGTGGACTACGGAGTCTTCATGGTCGAGAGCCGCACCCACGGCGAGGGGCCGGCGACCACCGTGGTCAGCCTCCTCGTCGCCTGCGTGTCCACGGTGCTGTCGTTCGGGCTCCTCGCGATGAGCGCGAACCCGGCGCTCCGCGCGCTCGGCCTCGTGACCGGGGTGGGCGTGGGCTTGAGCCTCCTGCTCGCGCCGCTCGCGTGGGTGCTGCTGCCGCGGGAGCGCGCCGGGGGCGACGCGTGAGGGCGGCGGTCGCCCTCGCGGTCGCGCTCGCCTCGTGCGGCGGAGGGCCGCGGCCGGTCCCCGAGGGCCCGCCGCCGGAGTACCCGGGCCAGCTCGCGGCGCCGTCGACCCTGCGCTCGCCGGCGGCGCTCGGCGACGCGTTCGCGCTCGAGCAGCGGGTGCGCACCGAGTACCCCGACGGCGCCCAGGAGTTCCGCGCGGTGCTCCAGCTCCAGGGGGACGCGCTGATCCTCATCGGCTTCGGCCCGCACGGCGGTCGCGGGTTCGCGCTGCAGCAGCGCGGCGGCGAGGTCGAGTGGGAGTCGCACCTGCCCGAGGAGCTGCCGTTCCCGCCCGAGTTCATGCTCCACGACGTGCAGCGCGTCTGGTTCCGCGGGCTCGCAGGCCCGCTCCCCGACGGCGAGCACCGGGAGACGATCGACGGCGAGGAGGTCACCGAGCGCTGGGCGGGCGGGCGGCTCCTCGAGCGGACTTTTCGGCGCCTCGACGGCGAGCCCGCCGGGGTGCAGCGGGTGACCTACGACGGCGGCCTCGGGGGCGACGCGCCGCCGAGCCGGGTCACCTTCGTGAACCCGTGGTTCGGCTACACGCTCGTGCTCACCACCCTGAGCCACCAGCGCATCGCGCCGGAGCCGAGCGAGCCCGCGCCCCGCGAGCCTGTGGCTCAGTAGCGGGCGACCGTCAGCCCCATCGGGCGCGGCGCGCTCGGGGCGGGGTCGTCGGTCGTGACGTCCACGATCACCGCGGTCACCACCCCGAGGACCACCAGGCTGACCGCCGTCCAGAGCCACCAGGACTCGACGATCGACGCCGGCTCGACGACGAGCCCGGGCTCGGGGGCGGGGATGCGGTCGGAGGGCGCGCCGGTCGCGGTCGCGGGATCGACGCCGACGGCCTGCCCGGGGGCCGCGGATCCGTCGTCTGCGCGGTCGTCTCGCGCGAGCCCTTCGAGCTGCGCGGCCGCCTCGTCGTCGCCGGCGGTCGCGTCGCCTCCAGTCGCGTCTTGCCCCAGCGCGGGTCGCGCGGTGAGCAGGGTGGCGAAGAGGAAGAGCGCCGCGGCGACCTGGCCCGCGGCTCGCCGATCGCTCAATTCACCAGCTCGCGCCGGAACACGACCGTGTCGCCCGGCTCCGCGAAGAGCTCGTCCAGCACGACCTGCTCCTCCTCGATCGCGTAGGGCACGGTGCAGGTGACGGGGTCGCCGGTCGCGTGCTCCATCGCGATGTGGATGGCGGCGCTCATCGGCTGCCCCTCCTCGTCCTCCACCGTCACGTCGGCGACGACGGCCACGGCCCGCCAGCGGCCCTCGAGGGCCGCCTCGCGCAGGCCCTCGCGCAGCGCGGCCACGATCTGCCCGTCGTCCTCGAGGTCGTCCTCCTCGGGCTCGAGGTGGAAGATCTCGCCGTCCGGCTGCATCGCGAGCGCGAAGGGCGCGAACTCCGAGTGCTCGCTCAGCATGTCGGTGGCCACGTCGACCGCGCCGTTCAGGAGCTCGTTGAGGTCGTCCTGCTCGCTCATCGCGCGAGCATGGCGCGGCGATCCGCGCGGCGCCACGGGAACTGGACCGTCCCGACAGCCGCCGGTGTGTCCGAGCGCTCAGGGGGGCCTTGAGGCGCGGCGCTACCGGTCTACCCTCGAGGTCGACCCATGACCCAGGCCTCGCACTCCTCCGACCGGCTCGTCGAGACGATCCGGGCCTCCATCATCGGCGACGACAACGTCATCGAGACCCCCTACGGCGCGCGGCGCGTGACCTATGCGGACTACACCGCGTCGGGCCGCTCGCTGTCGTTCCTCGAGGACTACATCCGCAACGAGGTCCTCCCGCTCTACGCGAACACCCACACCGAGTCGTCGGGGACGGGCCTGCAGACGACGCGCTTCCGCGAGGACGCCCGCGCGATCGTCAAGCGCGCGGTCGGGGGCGACGAGCGCGACGTGGTGATCTTCTGCGGCTCGGGGGCCACGGGCGCGATCCACAAGCTCATCGACGTGCTCGGCCTACGGATCCCGCGTGAGCTCGACCAGCGCTACCGCCTGGGCGAGCACATCCCGGCCGAGGAGCGTCCGGTGGTGTTCATCGGCCCCTACGAGCACCACAGCAACGAGCTGCCGTGGCGCGAGTCGATCGCCGACGTGGTGACGATCAACGAGGACGCCGACGGCCGCGTCTGCCTCGAGCACCTCGCCGAGGAGCTGCAGCGCTACGGCGACCGCCCGCTCAAGATCGGGAGCTTCAGCGCGGCGTCGAACGTGACCGGCATCGGCAGCGACACGCGGGCGATCGGAGCGCTCCTGCACAAGCACGGCGCCTTGGCGTTCTGGGACTTCGCGGCCGCGGGCCCCTACGTGAAGATCGAGATGAACATGCAGGACGACGGGCCCGACGGGCACCTCGTCTACAAGGACGCGGTCTTCCTCTCGCCCCACAAGTTCATCGGCGGCCCCGGCACGCCCGGGATCCTCGTGGCCAAGCGCAAGCTCTTCCGCAACGCGGTGCCGGCGGTGCCGGGCGGCGGCACGGTCGCCTACGTGAACCCGGCCGAGCACCGCTACCTCGACGACCCCGAGGTCCGCGAGGAGGGCGGCACGCCGGCGATCGTCGAGTCGATCCGCGCGGGCCTCGTGTTCCAGCTCAAGGAGGCGGTCGGGCACGACACGATCCGTGACCGCGAGCGCGACTTCATCCGCCGCGCGATCGCGAGCTGGGATCAGAACGAGAACATCCAGATCCTCGGCAACCACGACGCGTGGCGGCTGAGCATCGTGAGCTTCGTGGTGCGCCACGGCGAGCGCTACCTGCACCACAACTTCGTCGCCGCGCTCCTCAACGACCTGTTCGGCATCCAGGCGCGGAGCGGCTGCTCGTGCGCGGGGCCCTACGGCCACCGGCTCCTCGGGATCGACCTGCAGACGAGCAAGGCCTTCGAGCGCGAGATCGTCGGCGGCTGCGAGGGCATCAAGCCGGGGTGGGTGCGCGTCAACTTCAATTACTTCCTGAGCGAGCCGGTGTTCGAGTTCCTCCTCGAGGCGGTCCACCTCGTCGCGCGCGAGGGGCACAAGCTCCTGCCCGACTACCGCTTCGAGCCGGACACTGGCCTCTGGCACCACCGGGCCGGCACGCCGGAGCCGGCGATGCGCCTGACCGACCTCACCTACCGCTCGGGCAAGCTCGAGTACCGCTCGCGCCACGCGACCGAGCCCGAGTTCGTGCTCGAGGGCTACCTCACCGAGGCGCGGCGGGTGTTCGACGCGGCGAGCACCGATCCGGGCGAGGCGCTGCGTCTGAGCGCCGACTTCGAGACGCTGCGCTGGTTCCCGCTCCCCCACGAGATCGCTCCGGCCACCGCGGGCTGAGCGCAGCCTGAACGCCCGCGCCGGTGTGTCAGGCCGGTCCGGACCTGGCATCCTTCCGGCAGACCCCATGCCCATCCCTACCGACGAGGAGCGGATCGGCACGCTCGTGAGCGAGCGGTACCGGCTCGAGGCGATCCTCGGCCAGGGCGGCATGGGCGTGGTGTTCGGGGGGAGCCACACGTGGACCGGCCGCGGTGTGGCCGTGAAGATCCTCAAGCCCGACTACGCGACCGACGCCGAGGGCGTGCGCCGCTTCCTCCAGGAGGCGCGGAGCGCGGCGAGCATCGACCACCCGAACGTCATCGACGTCCTCGACATGGGCAGCGACGAGGACGGCACCGTCTTCATGGTGCTGGAGCGGCTCGAGGGGCAGACGCTCGGGGAGCGCCTCGACGAGAGCGGGCGGCTCGACGTGACCGAGACGCTCGAGGTGATGCTCCCGGTGCTCGCGGGCCTCGAGTCGGCCCACGCCGCCGGCGTCCTGCACCGCGACATCAAGCCGGACAACATCTTCATCGCCACCGACGGCGCGGGGCGGCGCGTCCCGAAGGTGCTCGACTTCGGCATGTCGAAGGTGCTCGAGGCGGGCCTCGGGACGACGGACAGCGGCGCGGTCCTGGGGACGCCCTACTACATGGCGCCCGAGCAGGCCGAGGGCGCCTCGTCAGTCGGGCCGCCGGCGGACGTCTGGGCGGCCGGCGCGGTCCTCTACCACTGCCTCGCCGGCCGCCGCCCCTACGACGGCCCGAGCGCGCCGACGATCCTGCTGCGCATCGCGCGGGGCGAGCACGAGCCGCTGACCGAGGCCGCGCCCCACGTGCACCCGGCGATCGCGGAGGTCGTCGAGCGGGCCCTCGCCCTCTCGCTGGACGCGCGCTGGCCCGACGCGCGGAGCCTCGGGGAGGCCCTGCGGGCGGGGGCGGAGGAGGCGGGCCTGGCGCTCGCGACCGACGCGTTCCAGGCCCCCGACGCGGCGCCGGCGCCGAGGGGCCGCTCGAGCGCGCCGCCCGCGCGGCTCCGCCTCGGGCTCGGGCTGGGGGCCGTCGCGCTCCTCTCCGGGATCGGGGCCGTCGGTTGGCTCGCCGCTGGCCCGATCGAGCCCCCGTCGGGGGAGGACGAGGCCGTGGTCGTCCCGCCGCGCGAGGCGCCGCCGCCCGCGACCGAGCACGCGGCGATCGCCCCGGCCGTGACGAGCCCCGCGGTCGATCCCGTCGCGCGCGATCGCGTCGCGACGATCGAGGCGCCGCCGCCCGCGCCGCTCCCACGGGTCGAGATCGTGAGCGAGCCGCCGGGGGCCGACGTGGTCGTCGACGGCGAGGTCAGGTGCCAGACGCCTTGCGGGCTCGACACGGGGTCCTCGCTCCGCGCGAGCGTTCGCCTGCGGGGCCACCGCCCGCGCGCGCTCGATCTGGCCGCGGGTCAGACGGGGACGCTCGAGCTCGCCCTCGAGCCCCGCCCCACGCGCCGCGCCGATGGCCCGGTCGACGACCCGCGCCGCGATCCGGTCCCGGCCCTGCCCGAGACCCCGTTCTGAGCGTCGCGCGCGCGACGGCTGCTACGATCCCGCCGTGCTCGGTCGCTCCGCGTCGTCGTCCGTCCCGTCGCTGGCCGATCCTCGGTCCGGGATCTTGCGCTGTGCTCTGGTCGCGCTGCTGACCGGGCTCGCGGCGCCGGCCGCGGCCCAGCCGGAGGCGACGACCGAGGACGCCGAGGAGACCCGTGACGACGCCGCCCCGCGCGACCGCGCGCTCGCCCTCTACTCGGCCGCGCGGACCCTCGACGGGCAAGGGCGGACGGAAGACGCGATCCCGCTCGCGGAGGAGGCCTACCGGCTCTACCCGTCGGGCGGCGTCCGCTTCGCGCTCGGGGCCCTGCACGAGCGGCTCGGGCACCGGGACGAGGCGGTGCGTCACTACCGTATGGCGCTGGGCGAGCCGCGCGCCCCGCGCCCCGAGGTGGCCCGCCAGATCGCCGAGGCCCTCACCCGCCTCGGCGCCGACCCCACCCCGCTCGAGCCCGAGCCTCTCCCCGGGACGGAGCCCGAGGCGGCGGAGGTCGCGGCGACGGACGGTGCCGCCGAGGCGCCGGCCGAGGACCTCGAGGCGCCCGCCGAGGCGCAGACTCCCCCGCCGCCTCCCGCGATCGCGAGCGGTCTCAGGCTGAGTGCGACCGTCTTCGCCGACCTGACCCACGTCGGCTCGGCCTGGGGCGCGGCCGGCGCGATCGGCTGGGTCTTCGACGTTGGCGCGTTCGTCGAGCTCGAGCTGAACGGGCCGCACTTCACCGCGGTGCTCACGGGCGGCGTCGAGATCGGTGACTGGCTCGTGCGGCCGATCGCGGCCGCCTTCGTGGCGGTGAGCCCGCTGCGCACCTTCGACGACGACGCGAGCGCGGCGGTCCTCGTCGGCCCGCGCCTCGGGGCCGCGCTGCACCCGTTCGACGAGCTGCCTCTGTCCTTCGCGCTGAGCGCCTCGCTCGCGATCGACCTGACGCGGGCGGGCGAGGGGTTCGTGTTCACCGTCCCGCTCGCGCTGGGGGTCCGATGGGTCTTCGCCTGAGCCCGCGGGTCGCGCGGCGCGCCCTCGACTGGATCCTCGTCGACCGGGTCCTCGTCGACCGGGTCCTCGTCGGCTTTGTCCTCGTCGGCTCTGTCCTCGGGTGGGCCGTCGGGTGCGCGAACCCCTACGCGACTCCGTCGTGCGGTGACGGGGTCGACAACGACGGCGACGGTCTCACCGACCTGACCGATCCGGACTGCGCGAGCGAGACGTCGGATGGCGAGTCCCGCGGCGGCCGTGACGCCGGCGGCGACGGCGGGTCCGACGCGGGACGGCCCGACGGTGGGGCTGACGCGGGTCGGTGGGACGCCGGGCCCGACGCGGGCGACGCGGGCCCGCTCGACGCCGGCCCCCCCGACGCGGGGTCGGGGTGCTCGCTCGGGCCCGCGCCCGACCACGTCTGCGCCGCGAGCCGGGAGCCCCGCGACTGTGGCGGGACCTGCGTCGACGTCCAGAACGACCCCGCCCACTGCGGTGGCTGCGGTCGATCGTGCGCGGCGGGCGAGCAGTGCGTCTACGGACAGTGCTCGATCTGCGCCGCGCTCGGCGGCGACGGGCTCTGCGAGGGGCGCTGCGCGGCGAGCGACCTCGACCGCCACGCCTGCGGCGGCTGCGGGGCGACGGCCTGCGGGCCCACCGAGGCCTGCGTCGCCGCGAGCTGCGGCGCGGCCGCGGCCGGTCAGATCTGCGCGGTCCCCTACGTCCTCGCCGAGGGCACGATGGAGCGGGTCGATCTGTTCGACGGCACCCCGTTCGACGTCGCGCGCCCTCGCTGCATCGGGCCGAACGCGCCGGTGGCCCGCGCCGCGATCGTCGAGCTCACGGCGTCTCGGGCCGGCTCGGTCTCGCTGTCGGTGCGCGGTGGCCCCGCGGACCGGATCGTGGTGCAGATGCTCGACGGCGCGGGCTGCGCCTGTGCGGCCCTCGACGTGGCTCTCTGCCTCTCCGGCGACAGGGCGATCAGCGTGGTGGCGCCGGCCCAGCTAGGTACCGCGGTGCGCGCGCTGGTCGGCGTGACCGGGCCCACCACCGATCAGCTCCGCGTCACCTTCGACGTGCTCTGATTTCAGTGGGGCCCTTGGCAAGCCCGCACGCATAGCGGATTCTTCTAGTCATGGGGAAGGTCGCCCGGCTCACGCTGAGCACGAGCAAGCTCCGCTTCGGCGGAGGGCGCTACGGACGCATCGCTCGGCAGGCGGTCCGCGAGCACGTGGACACGCGGACGACCAACCGGGTGATCCTCGAGGCGCTGCATCGGGCCGGGCTCGACGAGGTGCCCGACGAGCGGGAGGCGTTCCTCGTCTTCTTCCGCGGCGCGCTCTCGCCGGTCCTTCGCGGCGTGGTCCCGCGCGACGCGCATCGCGCCATCGTCGCGCACATCGAGGAGTCCCTGCGCAAGGTCGGGGCGGCCGACAGCGGGGTGAAGGCTCGCGAGCGCGGCGGACCGGTGCGGCTCCTCCTCGTCGGGGCCAGCGCGGAGGTCGCCGACGCGGTGGCGGCGGAGTGCGGCGATCACCCGCTCGTGCGGGCGCGCGATCTCCTCGACGCGATGGGTGGGGTCACCGACGCGGGCCCGATGGCGGTGATCCTCGACGCTACGGTGCAGCTACTGCCCGCGGTGCTGCGCACGCTCGCCAAGCTGCTGCCGGCGGGCACCCGCGTGATCCAGTGGGGTGGGCCGGCCGCGCTCGCGCGCCCTGACGGCGTCCGCTGGGAGCGGCTCGACCCGTCGGCGAGCCCCGCGGAGGTCGTCGCGCGGTGCCTGCGCGAGTCGGTCGTCCCCGACGCGGTCCCGCGCGTCCTGGTGGTGGACGACGACGACGCGTGGCGTCAGGCGCTCACCCGCCGGCTGACCGCGGAGGGCTACGACGTGATCGGGGTCGCCGACGCGACCGCCGCGCTCGAGGCCTGCGTGAGCCATGAGCCGAGCCTCGTGCTGAGCGACTACGACATGCCCGACGTCGACGGCGGCCAGCTCGGCGCGCTGATCGCGCAGCGCCTCGGCGCCCAGGCGCCGCCGTTCCTCCTCGTGACGAGCTCGCAGGTCGAGGCGCGCGATCTGCCGGGTGTGCTCGCGGCCTACCCCAAGGCGGCCGACCTCGACCCGCTGCTCCGTCGCGCGGCGCGGATCCTGGAGCGGACCCGCAAGACCTCGGAGCGCTGAATGGCTACCCGCCGAAGAGGCGGCGGAGCTTGGAGCCCACGGAGCGCAGCGCGCCGGGGTGCTCGGACGCGACGACCTTGCCCGTCACGCCGCTCACCGCGGTGAAGAACACGCGCGGCCCGCCCTCGACCGCCTCGCCGCCGTAGCGGTAGCGGGCCACGAAGAGCGGGTAGAAGCAGAGCCGGGCGTCCCTCACTTCGACGTCCACCTTGGCGAAGAGCGTGTTGCCGCGCGGCTGGCCGCGCCGGGCGAGGATCCGGCGGGCGTGGCGCTCGGCCTCGGCGGAGGGCACGTCGGGCGCGATCGTGGCCTCGGGCGCGAGCTCTGCGTCGGCGAGCGGCACCAGATCGGCGAGCTGCAGGGTCACCTTGGCCGAGGGATCGATCGGGAAGCCGGCGCGCGCGAGGACGGGGACGACCCCGTCGCGGTGGGAGTAGCCGCCGTGGGGCAGCACGCCCTGGCGGACCCGCGCGCGCTTCTTCGGGCTGCGCGGCGGCCGCCGGCCGGGGCCCCCGAGCACCCCGACGTCGGGGCCGCTCAGGACGGTCCGCGCGGTCCGGGTCAGCCCGACCGAGAACGCGTCGACGCTCCCCTCGACGCGCCACAGGGGCAACCACACGAGGGCGGCCGGCTCGATCTCGGCCTCGGCGATGTCGGCCGGGCGAAGGACGCCCTCGGTGATGGCGTCGCGCGCCCGACCCTTGCCGACCATCGCGCCGATCGCGCAGGGGATCGCCCAGGCCTGGACCTCGTCGAGATCGAGCGGCGTGGCGGTGGGCTGGACGAGGGGCGGCAGCATCGGGCCCAGCATACGCCCCGCGGGGCCGCTATCTTCTGTCCCCGTGCCACGCGTCGCGACTCTCGCCCCGCTCCGCCTACGCAGATCGGGCCTCCTCGCGTGCAGCCTCCTCGCGTGCAGCCTCCTCGCGTGCAGCCTCCTCGGGTGTGATGGGCCCGCGCCCGGGGACGCGGGGGTGCGGAGCGACGGCGGCCCGCTCGTCGCGCCGCCCGACGTCGCGTGGGCGGAGACCTGCGCCGCGGGCGAGTGCGAGCTGGTGACGTTCGCGCGCGAGGCCTGCGGGCCGACCCAGCTCGCCCTCCCCAGTGGCTGCGAGCCGCTCGACGAGCCCTGCGCGAGCGCGCCTCCGGCCGGCGCGATCGTGGTGGACGGCATGGCCCCGCCCGGCGGAGACGGCACGCCGGGCGCGCCCTGGCGAACCGTCGCCGAGGCGGTCAGCGCGGCGGGCGAGGGAGACACGGTCTGGATCGCGCCCGGGACGTACACCGAGGCGGTGGAGCTGGCCCAGGGGGTCCGGCTCGAGGGGGCGTGCGCCGAGCGGACGATCCTCACGACGGACGTGCCGTCCAACAGCCGCGCGGTCGTCACGGTGCTCGGGGCCGACCCCACGCTGGCGCGCCTCACGATCGGACCGAGCGTGCGGCCGGGCATCGGGCTGGGCGACGGCGGCGCGGTCACCCTGGACCGCGTCCGGATCCGCGGGGTGACGGTGGCGGGGGTCATCGCGCAGGGCGCGAGCCGCGTGGACGGGCGACGCGTCGCGGTGGAGGACATCGCGTCGGTCGGCGGGCAGTACGGCCACGCGATCTACGCGGAGGGCGGGGCCGTGGTCGCGCTCGAGCAGGTCGCGATCGCACGCGCCGAGGACTCGGCGATCCTCGCGCTCGAGGAGGGCTCACGGGTCGCGCTGACCGACGCCACCGTGCGCGACACGCGGAGCGCGGTCGGGGGCGAGGGCGCCGAGGCGGCCACTGCGCAGCTCGACGCGACGGTCGAGCTGACCCGGGTTGCGGTGGACGACGTGGCCGGTCGCGGCCTCTTCGCGATCGCGGGCGGGACGATCGTCGCGCGCGACGTGCGGGTCCGCGGGGTCCTCACGACGAGCGACGACGGGGTCGGCTACGCGGTGCACGCCCAGGACCGCGGCGTGATCGACGCGGAGCGGCTGGTGGTGACGGGTGCCCACGGCATCTCGCTCGTGGCTCAGGCGGCGACCCTCCACGTGCGCGACGCGTGGGTCGCGGACAGCATGCCCGGACCGAACCCGGCGAGCCCGGGGGTCGGCCTGGTGCTGCGGGAGCGCGCGAACGTGACGCTGGAGCGCGCGCTGCTGGAGCGCCAGCGCCTGGTCGGGATCGGGGTAGACGAGGAGAGCACCCTGACCCTGACCGACGTCGCGGTGCGTGACGTCCGGGAGAGCGCCTCCGACGGGCAGCTCGGTCACGGGGTCGAGACCTACGCGACGCTCGTCGCGACCCGGCTCGAGATCGTCCGGGCGCGCGGCGCAGGCCTCGCGGTGGCGGGCCCCTTGGGGAGCGCGACCGTCGACGACCTGAGGGTGAGCGCGATCGGGTCGGAGGCGGGCGGCCGCTTCGGGTTCGGGGTGGCGGTCCAGGAGGGCGCCACGGCGCAGATCACGCGGGCGCAGATCGAGGACACCCGTTCGGCGGCCGTCGTCATCGACGGGGACGGTACGCGGCTCGACCTCATCGACGCGGCGATCGCGCGGACGCGCAGCGAGGAGTCGAACGGCGGGGGAGGCCGGGGCCTCACGGTCCAGCGGGGGGCGCACGCCACCGCGCTGCGGGTCGAGATCGCGGACTCGGAAGGCTTCGGCGCGATCGCGATCGGCGCCGTGCTCGAGGCGGACGAGCTGACGGTGCGAGGGGTCGCCCCGCCCGCCTGCGCGGCCACGGGCTGCCCCACTCTCACCGCGGGGCTGGCGGCCCAGAGCGGCGCGGCGGTGGTCGCGCGCGGGGTCACGGTGGAGTCGCCCGGGACGTGCGGGCTCCAGGTGTTCGAGGCCGAGCTCGACGTCACGCGCGGTCGGGTCTCCGGCGCGTCGGTCGGCGCCTGCGTGCTGGTCGACGGCTTCGATCTGGGGCGCGTCACGGCCGACGTGGTGTACGAGGACAACGAGATCGCGGTGGACGCCCCGGTCGGCCCTCCGGCCGCCCCGGTCGCGGCGCTGGAGTAGCAAGGGCAAGGTAAGTTGTGGTCTCTTGGGTGACTACAACACCTTCTTGTAGACCCCCGCCTCGGCCCGATCGAGGTGGGTGTCCACCGCGCCCAAGAGGTCCCGGTTGCCGTCCTGCGAGTAGCTCGACAGGGCCTGCGCGTAGTCCGGCACGCGCTCGAGGAAGGCGTGGACGGTCGCCGGGTCGTCGAGGTCCTTCGCGTACTGGCCGTAGCCGAGGTAGTCGAGGTAGCGCGAGTTCATGATCTGCTCGAACATCCGATCGAGCGGCACCGCGAGCATCGGCTTGTGCAGGTAGACCGCCTCGCCCATCAGGGTGAACCCGCCGCTCGCGATCAGCGCGCGCGACGTCCGCAGGTCCTCGATGAACCCGTCCTCGCTGAACGGCATGAAGCGCAGGTTCCCCTCGCGCTGCTCCTCGGTCAGGTCGCGGCGGACGCCGTAGACGCGGCACTCGACGCCGGTGTCGGCGAGCGCCTGGAGCATCGCCGCGTGGCCCTGGGCGGTCTGGTAGACGAGGATGTGCTCGCCCTCCTCGGGCCGCGCGGCGAGGATCTCGGGGCGGAGGATCGGCGGGTGGAGCGAAGTGTTCTTCTTGCGGATCTCGGGCTGGAAGAACGTCGTGATCAGGTAGTGATCGCAGAACGGGAGCTTGCTCTTCACCAGCGCCTTGGCGATCTCGAAGTCGCCGCGGTAGCCGTCGAGGATCTCCTTGGGGTGCGTGCAGCGGTTGATGACCTGCATGTTGTCCACGCTGATCACCGGCAGGCCGTGGGCCTTCGCGTAGAAGTAGGTCCAGGACTCGAAGTCGCTGATCACCGCCTTGGGCGCGAAGTCCTCGATGAGGCGGAAGTAGGCCTGGACGTTCTTGGGGAGCCCGACCGCGCCCTTGAGCACGTTGGACCAGAACGTCTTGTTGCGGCGGACCTCGTTGTCCTCGTAGACGATGTGGAGCCCGTGGATCTCGTGGACCTCGTGGAAGCCTCGCTCCCTGAGGAAGCGCACCGCGCGCCCCGACGCGATGATCTCGACCTCGTGCCCCTGGCTCACCAGGTGCTCGAGCACGACGCGTGACCGCATCGCGTGCCCCATGCCTTCGCCCACGACCCCGTAGAGGATGCGCATGGCCCGGAGTATAGAGAGGGGTTGGTGACATCCCGAAGGCGCATCTACAGCGAGCTGGTGCCCCTCCCCGAGCTGCGGGCCGGCCCGGCCCTCGCCGAGCTCGCGCGGCGGGAGCTCCAGCTCCTGGTCGCGGTCCAGCCGGGGCAGCTCCAAGGCGCGCTCTCGCTCCTGGAGCGTGCGGCCGAGCTCGACCTCTCGGTGGGGCTCTGGCCGCTCCTCGACGACGCCCACGGGCGCTGGCTGAACCCACGCAACGCCCACGCCTTCGAGGCCTGGGCGACGCAGCTCCTCGACGTGACGCTGGCCGCGCGGCTGCGCCTCGACGCGATGGTCCTCGACCTCGAGCCCCCGATCGACGAGGTCCAGGCCGCGCTCGACGGCGAGCTCAAGACCGCCCGCGCGTGGCTCGGGCGCGACCTCGACGGCGCGGTGCACCATCGCTTGGTCGGCCGGGTCCGCGACGCGGGCCTCGAGGCGGTGGCCGCGGTGGTGCCGACCGTGCTCCTCGAGGGCCGCGCGAGCCGCGGCTGGCAGCGCGCCCTCGGGACGCCGATCGACGCCGACTACGACCGGGTCAGCGCGATGACCTACACCACGCTCTTCGAGGGCTACGGCCTCGGGGTGATCGGCCGCGACGACGCGCGCGCGCTGCTCGCCCGGTTCGCGCGGGAGGCGCTCGCCCGCCTCGGCAGCCGCGCGAGCCTCTCGCTCGGCGCGGTCGGGATCGGCGCGCTCGGCGACGAGCGGACCTACCGCGGCCCGGAGGAGCTCGCCGAGGACGTCGCGATCGCGCGCGGCGAGGGTGTCGAGGACCTCGCGCTCTTCGACCTCTCGGGGGTGCTCGCGCGCGGACCGATCGAGCCGTGGCTGGACGCGCTCGACGCGGAGCCGCTCGACGAGCCGCCGCCGCCGACCGCGCGCTCGCGCGCCGCGATGGCCACCGCCTACGTCACGGGCGTCGCGCTGGACGTCGCGGCGCCCGAGGCGGACCGGTCGTAGGGCGGTCGAAGGGGCGCCTCAGCGCTGGATCTGGGCTTCGGCGCTCGCCGCGTTGCCGCTCGCGTCGGTCGCGCGGACGCTGACGATGTGGTTGCCGGGGTCGAGGGCGCTCAGGTCGACCGCGAACGACTCGGTCGCGGAGTCGAAGAGGTCGTCCTGGGGGAAGAACGGGAGCCACTCGCCGCCGTCGACGGCGTACTCGAGGCGCGCGATCGGGCCGAGGCCGTCGACCGCGCGGCCGCTCAGGCGACCGCTCGCGAAGCGGAGCTGCTCGACCCGCGGGGCGTGGTTGTCGATGCGGATCGGCTCGCTCTGGCGCGTGTCGCTGAGCGCGAGGGAGCCGGGGTTGTCGAGCTCGTCGCTCGCTCGCACCTCGACGACGTAGAGCCCGTCGGGGATCGCGTTGGTGTCCCACGTGTAGTGCGTGTCGGTCAGCACGTGGTCGGAGCGGAGCGCCTCGCGCCACACCGTCTGCGAGTCCTCGCGGTAGCGGATCCGGTAGCGGACGCGGTCGCCGTCGGGGTTCTCGATCGTCCACGCGAGCTTGTACTGCGTCGACGCGTCGGGGATCTGGTGCCGCCGCTCCGCGCGCAGCGCCTCGGTCGCGGCCTTGTTCGGGCCCTCGATGCGTACGTCGGTGAGGCGCGGGCGCTGGTTCTGCGGCAGGAAGTAGGCGGTCACGCTGCGGAGCGTCGCCGTCGGGTCCTGGCTCCAGGTCGCGCGGATCTGGAGGTAGCGCGCGGCCGGCGAGCGGACCGGCCCCGGGCGAGCGAGGTCGGTCGACCACTCGCTCCACGTCTCGTCGGGCTCCTCGGTGTTGCCGCTGCGCGTCGACAAGACGAGCTGCCCCTGGGCGCGCCACGTGAGCTGACCCCAGCGGCTCCGGAAGCGGCCGTCGAGGACCTTGCTCTGCCACACCGCGCTGCGCGGTTGCGCGTCGACGACGTGGTAGAGGGCCGCGCCGTCGCCGGTCACGAAGAACGGGTCGTCGCCCTCCATCGAGAGGTCGAGCACCTGGCGCTCGTCGACGTCGATCCACACCGCGGTGGTGCGGTCCGGGTTCACGCGGATGACGCGGCCGTCCTTGCCGGTGCCGGCCACGATCGTTCCGTCGCCCTGGATCGCGAGGCTCGTGATGTGCCCCTCGTCCTGCGCGAACAGGCGCTCCGCGCGCCCCTCCCCGTCGACCCGCCAGATGCGGCCCTTGCCCGGGCGCGGGACGGGGGTGGTCGCGGTCGCGCTCGAGCGCGCCTTGGTGTGGGCCGAGGTGACGCTCGGCGGATCGGGGAACTCGTTGGCCGCCACCGCCAGCACACCGTCGCGGAACGCGAGCGCGGTGATCTCGTTGCCCTCGAAGTCGTGCACCGTCGTGGCCTGGTTGGGGGCGGTGATGCGCGCGACCACCGCGTCGTCGCTCGTGCCCGCGTAGAGCTCACCCTCGGGGCCGAGCGCGAGGCTCATGACGTGGCTCGCGGGCGCGTCCCACCACACCTGCGCGCGGCCCTGACGGTCGATGCCGTAGACCCGCCCTTCGGGCCCCGTCGCCGCGAACAGGAGGTTGCGGCGCGCGTCCCACACGAGGTCCCAGACGTGCTCGACCCCGTCCGGGCGCGCGACCTCCTGGGGCTGCCCATCGGCGCCGACTCGGTAGATGCGCCCTTCGGGGAGGGTGCCCGCGTAGAGGTCGCCGCCGGCCACCGCGAGAGACGACACGAGGAGCTGTCCGGTCTCGGCGAAGAGCTCGACGCGATCGCCGCGCGCCCGGTAGATGCGACCCTCGTTGCCGGTGCCGAGGTAGATCGCGCCGTCGGCCGCGCGGGCGGCCGCGTAGACGAGCGGGACGTCGTCGGGGAGGGCGACGCGCCGCAGCTCCGCGCCCACCGTGACGCGCCCGTCGGAGTGGACCGCGGTGCGGGTGAGCTCGCCGGCCGCGAGGGCGTCGGCGTCGTCGAGCACGAAGCGCTCGGTGCTCGTGGCCCAGGCCTCGGGCGCGAGCGCGGCGAAGGCGAGCGACACGAGGCCGGCCACCGCGGTGAGGGAGAGGACGATGCGCTTGTTCACGGGCGGGGGACCTCGCGTACCCGCAGATCCACGCGGGCGTTGCCGCCGACCACCGCGCCGAGATCGACCTGATGGCGATCGTAGGTGACGAACGGGCGGTTGCGGTCGGAGTCGTTGCGGAGCTGGAGCGCGTCGAGCGCCGAGGGCGGCAGGTGCCGCGCGACGTGGCCGGCGAAGCGGAGGCCCCGGGCGGGCGTGCGGATCGACACCAGGAGCGCGGTCGCCGGGTAGGCCTGGTGGACGTTCGCGAGCACGCCGTCGAGGTCGGTCGGCTCGGGGTGCTCGAGGCGCACCGCGTCGCCGCCCTCGAGGCGGAGCTGCAGCGTCTCGCCCGCGAGCCGCTCCGGGATGCGCACCGGGACGACCCGGACCTCCTCGGGGCGAGACCAGCGGCGGAGCGTGACCCGCACGGGCACGGTGCTCCCCGGGTCGACCTCGTCGTAGGGCACCGACGCGTCGACGATCTCGACCGTCGAGCGCTCGAAGCGCACCTGCAGGTCGACCTCGATGCGCGACGCGCGGGACACCTCGAACGGGTTGCCGTAGATCGCGCCGAGCAGCGAGAAGAGCCGGAGCTCTCGGAGCGCGGCCGGGTTCGCCGGGCCGATCGGGCTGTAGCCGACGTCGACCACCTCGTGGGGCGCGCGACGGCCGTCGACCCACACCCGGCTCGTCGCCTCGAACATGACATCGGAGTTGTCGGCCGCGGTCGCCTTGATCGCGTTGTTGATCGCCGCGTTCAAGAGGACCGGCGTGAGGATGCGGTGCGAGGCGACCTCGAAGCTCCACTCCGTCCGCGGAGCGTCGGTGACCCCGAGCACGCGCACCCGCGCGGGCACCGTCGCGCCGTCGGCGCGGCTGTCGACCACGATGCCGGACTGCCGGTCGTGCACCAGCGTGCCGAGCGGCCGGATCGGCTCGCTGATCTTGAACGAGCGCGCGACGCTCGAGAGGATGTGGAGCACACGCACGAGGCTCGTCGGGAGGCCGGGCTCGCCCGCGTTCAGCATCGGGTGCCCGAACGCGACCGCGCGCTGGCCGTCGACGTGGGTGACGGTGCCGACCGCGGTGGCCGCGATGTCGCCGCGCACGAGCGAGACGCCCACCGCGCCGCCGTCCACGTAGCGCCCGGGCCCGGTCGCCGGCGGGGCCTGCACCCCGGCCCCGCCCGCCTGCAGGGCGGTGAGGCCGTAGCCCTCGAGCTGCGCGCCGAGCGCGCGGACGACCGAGTCGTCGAAGCCGCCGAGCATGAGCGGGGTGGCGACCGGGACGGGGCTCGCGTCGCTCGGCGCGCCGAGCCCGAGCCGCGCCGCGTGCGCGTCGAGCGCGGCGGTCGCGGTGAGGCGCTCGTGACCGAGGTAGGGCGCCGCGCCGCCGAGGCGGGGTCGCGCCGGGGTCGCGCGACGGCGCCCGCGGGCCGCGAAGGGCTCGGCCCCGAAGAACGCGTCGGGTCGGACGGGCCGCCGCATCTCCACGAGCATGTTGCGGATCGGCGTGACGCCCGCGACCGGGTCGCTGCTGAACGGCCAGCCGTAGGCGTAGGCGCCGGCGAGGCGTCCGTCGAGGTAGACCGGGCTGCCGCTCATCCCCGCGACCACGTGGGCCTGATCGAGGATCGGGTGCGGCGTGCGGATCAGGATCAGGTCCTGGTCGGGCCGGAAGTTGTGGAGGACGTCGATCACCTCGACGTCGAAGCGCTCGGGGGTGGTGCCGCGGAACACGGTCAGCCCGTAGCCGCGCATCCCCGGCTGGATCTCGGACACGTCGATGGTGTCCGTCCGGCGGACCTGGCCCACCGCGCCCGCGCCGATCAGGCCCTCGACCGCGAGGAGCGCCGTGAGCCCCAGCGCGAGGCCCCGAGCCGAGGCGCCGCGCCTATCACGCCGGGCGCGCCGCGCGCCCACCGACCGCCGCGTCGTCACTTCACTCGGCGGGGACGAGGTCCGGCTCCCCCTTGGGGAAGGACCGGAGCAGCTCGATGATCGCGTCGGGGCGGAACGGCTTGGTGATCACCGCGACCGCGCCGGCCAGCTTGGCCATCGCCGCGCCGGCGTCGCTCGACATCATCACGACCGGGACGTCGGGGTAGCTGCGCTGCAGCTCGCGGGCGAGCTCGACCGCGGACATCGAGGGCAGGCCCTCGTCGATGAGCACGAGGTCGACCGGCCACTGCTTGACCAGCTCGAGGGCGGCCTCGCCCGAGCTCGTCCCCACGACGCGGTTGCCGCGCACGGTCAGCATGCGGGCGAGCTGCCACTGGAGGTCGGGGTCGGGCTCGACCACGAGCACGCCGCGTGCCCGGGTCGGGGGGATCGTCGCGACCGCCCACCGCGCTCGCTTGAGCTTGGCGCGATCGACCCCGGGCGTGGTCGCCGGGGCCGCAGGGTTCGAGGTGTCGCGCAGCTTCTCGCTCATCGGAGGTCGGAGGCAGGGGGCTTGGAGGCAGGGGGCTTGGAGGGAGGAGCCCCCTCAGAAGAAGAGCGGGAGCCGAGGCCCCCTCAGGCCGGAGGCGTCTCGCCTCCAGAACGGCGCCCCGAGCGATCGCTCCAGGGCACCCGTCGACGATTCGGTCGACGTCGGGTCGATCCGCGGGACGGTCCGAGCACGCGGCATCACCGCCGGCCGGAACGTCCCCCTTCGCCCGCCCATTCCCCAGCGAGCAGACCGATGATAGGGAGTACCCGCCCGAGGCGCAATCCGAGAAATCCGGCCTCCCCCGCGCGCGGGCTCCGGACGCGTCGGGCTTTTCCGTTTCGTTTCCAACCGGATATGCTCCGCCCGTGCAACCGCCGCCGCTCCCGACCCAGCTCCACGTCCTCTCCGAGGTCCTCGACGTCGTCGGGCGATGGACGGGCCCGGGCGCCCCGGTGGTCGTGTTCGACCTCGACGCGACGCTCTTCGACAACCGCCCGCGGACCCTCGAGATCCTGATGGAGCTGCGCGAGGAGGTGGCGGCCGACGACGTCGAGCTGGCCGACGCGCTGCTGTCGCTCGAGGTCGAGCGCATCAGCTACCTCCTCAGCGACACGCTGAAGGGCTGCGGCATCTACCGCGCCGACCTGGTCAAGCAGATCACCAGCTACTGGCACGACCGGTTCTTCACCGACGAGTACATCGCGTGCGACGTGCCGACGCACGGCGCGCCCGAGTATGTCCGCGCGATCTACGAGGCCGGCGCGGTGGTCTGCTACCTCACCGGCCGCGACATCCCCGGGATGCTCGTCGGGACCGTCGCCAAGCTGCGCGACGAGGGCTTCCCCATCGCGGTCGCGGGCACCGAGCTGATCCTCAAGCCGGACGAGCACATGCACGACGAGGCGTTCAAGCGCGGCGCGCTCCCGACGCTGTCACGGGTCGGCGACCTGGTCGCGTTCTTCGACAACGAGCCGGCGAACTGCAACCTCGCCAAGGCGATGTTCCCCGACGCGATCGTCGCGCTCCTCGAGACCCAGAAGGTCCCCGGCGCGCCCGACCCGGACCCGGACGTGAAGGTCCTGGCCGACTTCCGGTTCGACTGAAGCCTCCGCATCGACGTAGACGCGTCACCGGACCGCCGTGACACGTCTGGACCCGTGTGCCAGGCTCGCGCGGCGTCATGGGCGAGCTTGCGGCCATCCTGATCCTGCTCGTGGTCATCGGCCTGGTGATCTACCGGCTGCCCAAGGTGGAGCTCGGGCACAGCCCCGCGTTCCTGCGGCGCCGGGTGATGAACTGGCTGCCGCTCGGGCTGACCTACGCGTTCCTCTACATGGCGCGCTACAACCTCAAGGTCAGCAAGCGCGCCTTCGAGGAGATGCCCAACGCGCTCGGCGAGCCGATCATGGGCAACGCCGACTTCGCGACGATCTTCGCGGTCGGCACGATGGTCTACGGCGGCTCCTTCATCATCAACGGCCCGCTGACCGACCGGCTCGGCGGTCGCAAGGTGATCCTGATCGGGGCCGCGGGCGCCGCCGCCTCGAACGCGCTGATGGGCCTCTGCGCGTGGAGCCTGAGCAACCACGGCCCGATGTACGAGACGATCGCGGCGAGCTTCGTCCCGATCTTCAGCGTCCTCTACGGCGCCAACATGTACTTCCAGAGCTTCGGCGCGGTCGCGATCGTCAAGGTCAACGCGCCCTGGTTCCACGTCCGCGAGCGCGGCGTGTTCGGCGCCATCTTCGGAATCCTGATCTCGCTCGGGATCTACTTCGCGTTCGACTGGAGCGCGATGATCCTCGAGAACATCGGCCTGGCCGAGGTCTTCTTCGCGCCGGCGATCCTGCTGACGGTCTTCGCGGTGCTCGTGTCGTTCTTCGTGCAGAACACGCCGGGCGAGGCGGGCCACGACGACTTCGACACCGCGGACGCCTCGAGCGGCGACGACGGCCCGCAGCTCGGCGCGATCGACGTCTTCAAGCTCATGCTGAAGAACCCGGTCGTCATCACCATCGCGCTGATCGAGTTCTGCAGCGGGTTCCTCCGCCAGGCGATCATGCAGTGGTACCCGACCTTCGCGAAGCAGACCGACGCGATCCTCGGGCTGCGCGCGGGCAACTTCGTCTACGAGCACTGGGGGCTGTTGCTCTGCTGCGCGGGGATCCTCGGCGGCACGGTCGCGGGCATCATCAGCGATCGGGTGTTCGACAGCCGGCGCGGGCCGGTGGCAGGGATCCTCTACCTCATGATGCTCGTCGGGAGCGTCGCCCTCGTCTTCCTCTACGACACGCCGGTGGTCGCCTGGATGGCGATCGCGATGTCGATGGCGGTCATCGGCGTGCACGGCATGCTGAGCGGCACCGCGTCGATGGACTTCGGCGGCAAGAAGAACGTCGGCGTCGCGGTCGGGATCATCGACGGCTTCGTCTACGCGGGCACCGGGGTGATGGCGATCACCTACGGGATCATCCTGCCCGGCGAGCAGCTCGACCCCGAGACGGGCGCGCTCGTCGGCCCCGCGACCGACCCCGCCAACTGGTGGACCTGGCCGGTCGCGATGATCCCCTTCGCGTTGATCGGCTTCCTCCTCGCGACCCGCATCTGGAACGCGAAGCCCAAGGGCAAGGCGCCCGCGAAGCCCGAGAAGGGCAAGCCCACCGAGTTCTGAGGCTCGGCGCGGCGGCGCTCGGGGTCGGGCCTGCCGACTCTCAGCGCGGGTCGAAGCCGTGGCGGGCGAGGATCGCCTGGCCAGCGTCGCTCAGGGCGAAGTCGCGGAAGCGCCGCGCCAGCGCCGGCTCGGCCCCGCCCGGGAGGACCGACAGGGCGTAGTCGGCTCGCACGTTGACCGCGTCGTCGATCGGGATCGCCCGCACCGCGCGCGACGGCGCCGCGTCGGTCGCGTAGACGATCGCGGCGTCAGCCTCGCCGAGCTCGACCTTGGCGCGGACGAGCCGGGTGTTGGTCTCCTCCGAGACGACCCGCGCCTCGATGGCGGCCTGCAGCGGGGGCCCGCGTCGCGCGCCGAGCTGCGCGAGCATCCGGCGCGCGTAGCGACCGACCGGCACGCCCTCGGCGCCGATCACGAGGCGCTCGGCCTGCGCGAGGTCCTCGACCCGCGTGATCCGGGCCGGGTTGTCCGCGGGCACGATCACCACCAGCGCGTTGTGGGCGAGGACCTCTGGCGGCTCCGCGAGCCCGGCGCGCGCGAGCGCCTCGGCGTGGGCCGGGTCGGCCGAGGCGAACAGGTCCGCGGGCGCCCCCTGCTCGATCTGGAGGCGAAGGGTCTGGCTGCCGGCGAACGCGAGCTGGACGCGCGCGCCGGGGTGTGCGGTCTCGAACGCGTCCGCGAGGTCCTCGAAGGCCTCGGTGAGCGACGACGCGGCGAAGACCTGCACCGCGCCGTCGTCCCGCCCGCACGCGAGCAGGCCGCACGCGAGCGCGCAGAGAGCGAACGCGCGCAGAGAAGCCGCACGCGGAGAAGCCGCGCGCAGAGCCGCCGCGCGCAGAGAGGCCGCGCGCAGAGCCGCCGCGCGCAGAGAGGCCGCGCGCAGAGAAGCCGCGCGCAGAGAAGCCGCGCACAGAGCCGCCGCGCGCAGAGCCGCCGCGCGCAGGAGGCTCGAGCGGGGCGCGGGGATCGGAGCGGCGTGGGCGGCGCGGCGCACGGCCAGGTGTTGGGGCGCGCGGGCTCGCGGGGCAACCCCACGGGCCCGGGGCCCTCGTCTCCTCCGCGGGGTCAGCGCGCGGGGGCGGACGCCGCCGCGGACCCCTCGGCGGGCTCCTTGTGCTGGCCCGGCTGGACCGCGTCGGCGCCGTGGAAGGTCTGCCCCGTCTCCGCCATGTGGAGGAGCACCGGGGCGGGCGCGAAGCGGTTGCCGAGCCGGTCGCGGAAGCGCTGCATCCGCCGCAC
Source organism: Polyangia bacterium (assembly GCA_030426845.1). GTDB lineage: Bacteria > Myxococcota_A > Polyangia > Polyangiales > Sandaracinaceae > JAUHXR01. Next base: position 25,825 of record JAUHXR010000079.1, read on the forward strand.
GATCTCCTTGGCGCCGACCGTGTCGACGTAGCGGAACGGCCCGCCGCGGAAGGGCGGGAAGCCCAGGCCGAAGATCGCCCCGATGTCGCCGTCGCGGGCGCTCCGGAGGATCCCCTCGCCGAAGCAGAGGCACGCCTCGTTGACGAAGGCGAGCGCGCAGCGCTGCGCGATCTCCTCGGCGCCGAGCTCCTTGTCGGGCGTGAGGCCGAGCACCTGGTAGACCGACGCGTCGACCTCCTTCTTGCCCTTCTTGCCGCCCTCATAGAGGTAGAAGCCGCGCTTGTTCTTGCGCCCGTGGCGGTTGTCGGCGACGAGCTTCTCGAACCCGGGCGGCGGCTTCATGCGGTCGCCGAAGTGCCCGTGCACGATGTGACCGACCTTCTCGGCGACGTCGATCCCGACCTCGTCGAGGAGCGTGATCGGCCCGACCGGGAAGCCCCAGTCGACGAGCGCGCGGTCGATCGCCTCGACCTTGACGCCCTCGTTCAGGATGTAGGCGGCCTCGTTCATCATCGGGCCGAGGATCCGCGACGTGTAGAAGCCGACCCCGTCGTTGACGACGATGACCGTCTTGCCCTGCTTCTTGCCGACCTCGACGCAGGTCGCGGTGACCCAGTCGGCGGTGTGCTCGGTGACGATGATCTCGAGCAGCGGCATCTTCTCGACGGGCGAGAAGTAGTGCATCCCGATGACGGTCTCGGGGTGGGCGCTGCCGGCCGCGATCTTCGTGATCGGGATCGAGCTGGTGTTGGACGCGAAGATCACGTCCGCCGGGCCGCTCGCCTCGACGTCCTTGAGCACGCGGTGCTTGAGGTCGAGGTCCTCGAAGACCGCCTCGATGACGAGCGGGATCGCGCCGAACGCGTCGTAGTCGGTCGCGCCGGAGACCTTCGCCATCACGAGGTCGCGCTCGATCTTGGTCATCCGCCGGCGCTTGACGCTCTTGTCGAGGATCTCGCGGACGTAGCGGAGGCCGTGGGCCACGCCCTTGGCGTCGCGGTCCTTGAGGCGCACCGGCAGGCCCGCCTTGTGGGCGGTGACGTAGGCGATGCCCGCGCCCATCAGCCCGGCGCCGAGCATCGCGACGCGGTCGACCGGCCGCGCCTCGACCTCCGGGTCGTCCACGCCGGAGTCCTTCTTCATCTCGGTGGTCGCGAAGAAGATGCTCATGAGCTGCGCGGCCTGCGGGCTCACCACCAGCTCGCCGAACGCCTCCGCCTCGGCCGCGTAGCCCGCCTCGGCGCCGTCCTCGAGGCCGCGCTTGACCACGTCGAGGATCTTCTCTTGCGCGGGGTAGTTGCCGCGGGTCTTCTTGAGGAGCGCCTTGCGCGCCTGGTCGAAGACGACCTTGCGGCCGAGCGGGTTCTCGGTGAGCGCCCACTCCTGGAGCTCGTCGGGGTCGAGCAGATCGCGCAGGCTCGTCTTCTTCGCGCCGCCCTTGGCGCGCGCCTCCGCGAGCGCGAGGGCCCGCTCGATCGCGACCTCGAGGAGGATCGACTCGCGCACGACCTCGTCGACGAGGCCGACCTTCTTGGCCTTGGCCGCGCGGAGCTGCTTGCCTGTCAGCAGCATGTCGAGCGCGGTCTGGATGTCGATGAGGCGCGGCAGGCGCTGCGTGCCGCCCGCGCCGGGGAGCACGCCGAGCTGACACTCGGGCAGGCCGAGCTTGGTGCGCGGCGAGTCGCTCGCGACGCGGCCGTGGCACGCGAGCGCGACCTCGAGCCCGCCGCCGAGCGCGACGCCGTGGATCGCGGCGACGACCGGGATCCGCAGGCCCGCGAGGCGGTCCATGTTCTTCTGCGCCACGCGGCTGATCTCGGCCGCCTCGCGCGCGGTGGACGCCGCCTCGAGCATCTTGATGTCGGCGCCGGCGATGAAGTCCTTCTTCGCCGAGCCGAGCACCGCCGCCTTGAGCGAGGTGTCGCCCTCGAGCTCGTCGAGGAGCCGCACGAACTCGGGCGCGAACTTGGCGTTGAGCGTGTTCTGCGACTGGCCGGGCACGTCCATGAGGACGACCGCGACGCCGTCGGGGCGCTTCTCGATACGGAAAACCTCGTAGCTCATCACGCCGCCTCCAGGACCATGGCCGCGCCGAGGCCGCCGGCGGCGCAGGCGGTCGCGAGCGCGTGCCCGCCGCCGCGCCGCTTGAGCTCGCGGAGCGTCTGGGTGATCTGCCGCGCCCCGGTCGCGGCGAAGGGGTGACCGATCGCGATGGAGCCGCCGGTCACGTTGAGCTTGTCGGGGTCGATCTCGCCGATCGGCGCGCTGCGCCCGAGCTTCTCCTCGGCGAACTTCTGGCTCGCGAAGGCCTGCACGTTGCAGAGCACCTGGGCCGCGAAGGCCTCGTGCATGTCGATCAGGTCCATGTCGGCCAGCGTCATGCCGGCGGCGTCGAGCGCCTTGGGCGTGGCGTAGCTCGGCCCCATCAGCATGTGGCCGGCCGGGTCGAGCGCGGCGAAGGCGTAGCTCTTGATGAACCCGAGCGGCGCGAGCCCGAGCGCCTCGGCCTTGTCTTCGCGCATCAGGATCAGCGCGCTCGCGCCGTCGGTGAGCGGCGAGCTGTTCGCCGCGGTGATCGTCCCGTGCTTGCGGTCGAACACCGGCCTCAGCTTGGCGTAGCTCGACAGCTCCGAGTCCTTGCGCACGAGGTTGTCCTCGCGGATCGCGTCGTACTTCGGCGGGACGTAGACCTCCATCACCTCGTCGGCGAGCCAGCCCTCGGCCCACGCCTTGGCCGCGTTCGAGTGGCTGCGGTGCGCGAGCTCGTCCTGCGCCTCGCGGCTGATGTGGAAGTCCTTGGCCATCACCTCGGCGCTCTCGCCCATCGTCAGGCCGGTCGTGTACTCCTTGAGCGCCGGGGGCACCGGGAGGAAGTCCTTCGGCGAGAGCCCGCGGAACGCGGCGAGCCGCTGCTGGAGGGTCTTGGCGCGGTTGGCGTCGATGAGGGCGGAGGCGAGGCGCTTGCCCACGCTGATCGGGACGTCGGAGGCGGAGTCGGCGCCGCCGGCGACGCCGCACGTGATCTGCCCCGTCTGGATCGCCTGGGCGACGCTCACCGTGCTCTGGTAGCTCGTGGCGCAGGCGCGGCTGACGCTGAACGCCTCGATGTCGCGGGGCATCCCAGTGAGCAGCACGATCTCGCGCGCAATGTTCGGAGCCGCGAGCGAGGGGACGACCTGGCCATACACGCACTGCTCGATCTCGTGCGGGTCGATACCGGTACGAGTGAGAAGCTCGTTGACCACCGTCTTGCCCAGCTCGAGGGCCGAGATGGAGCGGTACGCGGTGCCCTGCTTCGCGAAGGGGGTGCGCAGCCCGGCCACGATCGCGACGCGGGGCTTGCCGTTCTTGGCCATGAGACCTCCAAAAGGGGGGACTGAATGACGATTCAGCGAGGTGGGTCTAGGCCCCTTGACGCACTGTGTCAAGCCTCCCCGGAGGCTCCGTCGCCGTAGCGACACGCCGTGAAACACGGTACCGGGAGGGGGTGGGGATCCTCGTCATGATCGGCGAGTCGAGGCTCAGCTGGACCGTCCAGTACGGGATCAACGACGCGGTCGCGTACGGGATGGAGAGCCTCCCGGGGTTCCACTACGGCGCGGCCTGGGCGTCGATCCGCGAGGCGCGTGCGGTGTTCTGGCCGGCGATCGAGCTGCGCGCCGACGAGGTGCATCGGATCGCGCCGCTCGGGCGGCCCACGGAGTCGCACGCGGAGGTGATGGCCGCGCTCTGGCGCGAGCTGTCTCAACGCAGCCCGGCGCAGCTCGAGCCGGGCTGGATGGACGCGCCCGACGAGGGCTGGGCGCCGGTGGCGGCGATGCCGTCGCAGGGCGCGGGAGACTACCGGAGCCCGGGCGAGCCGGTGCTGGCCGAGCGCGACGCGGGTTCGGGGCTCGACGCGACGCTGACCCGCGTCCTCGCGTGGCGGGTCGGGCATCGCTACGGGCACCGCGTCACCGCGCCCCGGCGCGTCGCGATCACCCAGCGCTTCGTCTACGCCGAGTCGGGCGGCACGATCGGCCGCGTCCCCCGCGCCGCGCTTCGCGCTCCGCTCCGCACCGACGGCGACCTGCTCTACCCGTTCTACCGGCGAGAGGCGCTGCTGCTCGAGGATCGCCCGGGCTGTCCCGTGCAGGCATTGCTGCCCGCGGGCTGACGCTGCGCTGCTACGCTCGATCCGTTGACGCCGACCTTGGACGACCTCGAGGCGCTGGACCTCGCCTACGCTCGCTTCAACTCGTTGCGCTCGCTCCGCGTCGCGGATCCCGAGCTGACCGTGGAGTCGGTCGGTGGGCTGACCGTGCTCCGTGACCCGAGCCGTGCCGACGAGGACACCTACAACCGCGTGCTCGGGCTGGGCGCGGCGACGCTCGCCGATCTGGGCCGCGCGCTCGCGAGGTTCGAGACGCCGCCGCAGGTGGACCTCCCGATCGATCGAGGGACGGAGGAGGTGCTCGCGGCGCTCCGGTCGGCCGGTCTCGCGCCGACGCGGAGCATCG
>JAUHXR010000462.1 GCA_030426845.1 Polyangia bacterium
CGAGCACCTCGGCCATCACCGCCAGCTCCGGGCGATCGGGGTGCGACGCGGCGAGCCCGCGGTAGGCGCGCGCGGCCTCCGCGAACCGCCCTCGGATCGCGAGGTCGGCTGCCTCCGGGAGCGACACCGCCGTCGCGGGCAGCGCCTCGCCCTCGACCGGGCCGCTCGGGTCGGGCGGCGTGTCCGGGGTGGCGACTTCCGGCCGCTCCCCCGTCTCGGTCGGCGGGTCGCCGGTGGTCAGGGCCGCGACCAGCGCGCCGCCTCCGATCAGCCCGGCCGCGGCCGCGATCAGCAAGGTCCGCCGTAGGCTGCCGGTCTCCGCCTCGCTCGGCGTCGGGGTGGCCTTTGGGGTCGTCGCGCGCGCCGCCGGGGGCGCCGGGCTTGGCTCGGGCGAGGCCGGGGTCGTCGCGCGCTCGGGCGCGACCTCGGCCATCGGCAGGCCGGGGGGCGGCTCAGTGGGTCGCTCGGCCACCGAACGGGTCTCGGGCGGCAGGGTCGCGGGCAGCGGCCGCACCACGGTCGCGACGTGCGATGGGCTCACGTGGACCACCGTCGGCGGCTCCTCGCCTACGCCCGCACCGCGCTCCTGGTCGGTGTCCGGTCCGCCGTCATGCGCGGTCTGGTCGTGCGCGGTCTGGTCGTGCGCGGTCTGGTCGTGCGCGGTCTGGTCGCGTGGAGATTGCAACGTGTTGTGCGCGGTGTCGTCGGCGCGCCTCGGCGAGGCCAGGTCGGCTCGGGTGCGCTCGGGCAGCCCGACCTCGTGCTCCGTCGACTCCAGGGGGAGCTGCGTGTCGTGGGAGGTGAGGTCGGGCGCCGGGTCGAGCGCGGGCGGCGCGATGTCCGCGAGCGTCGCGACGAGGGGGCGAGTGGGCGCCGGCGCGCTGCCCGGCGGGTGGAGCGGGTTGGGCTCGAGCGCGGTCGGATCCTCCGCGTCCATCTCGAAGGCGGGTGACAGGGCGCCCGGATCGATCCGGGTCGGCGGCTCGAACTCGCTCTCGTCGTCCTGCATCGCGCTCAGCCCGGCTCCTGCCGCGCCTGTGCGAGTCTCAGCCGTCGCCCGAGCATGATCAACCAGTCCACGTAGGGATCGCTCCGCCCGTCCAGCAGCGACAACAAGAGCTGCGACTCCGAGATCGCGAGGTCGAGGTCCTGATTGGCGAGGGCGCGCGAGAGGCGGAAGCGGGCGGTGTCGTAGTCGCCCTCGACGCGAGCCCGGAGCGCGGCCGCGCGCCGCTCGTTGGCGGTCGCCTCGGTCGCCTGGCCGGCGGCGGAGAAGCACCGCGCCGCGTGGGTGAAGAGGCGCACCGCGGCCACCCCCTCGCTCGCGTCGAACGGGTAGCGCTGCTGGCGGGCGAGGGCGGCGGCGGCCTCACGCTCCGCGAGGTGCCGGGTGTTGGCGCCCTCGCTGCGGCAGCGCTCGGGGAGCTCCACGAGCAGCTCCGGCGCGGCGGGCGCGGTGGGCACCTCGGTGCGGTCGGGCGCCGTGCCGATCGCCCAGATCGCGACGCCGATCGCGAAGGGCGCGAGCAGCAGGACGGGCGACGGCCGGGCCGACGCGAGCCGCTCGCCCAGCAGGCGGATCCGCACGTCGCCGACCGACAGCTCGGCGCCCCATGGCACGAGCCCGCCCTCGTGGGTCATCCCCTCGACGAGCAGCGGCAGCGTGGCCTCGGGCAGGGTGACGACGAGGCAGCCGCCGTCGCTCGGCTCGAGGGTCAGGTGCCGCGGCGCGAGGGCGGAGCCGGGGATCGTCACGTCCGCGCCCGGGCCCGCGCCGACGCTCGTCGGCCCGAGCAGCTCGACTTGGCGCGGCTCGCCCGTCCCCTCGGCGATCTCGATGAACCCGCTCATCGTACGACGCCCATGGTCAGAAGCCGCTCGCCGAGCCCTGCAGGAGGAACGGGCCGAGCAGGAGGATGATCGTCGCCGACAGGATCAGCATCAGCGGCACGATCATCAACACGGCGGCCCGCGACGCCGCCTGCTCGCCGCTTGCGGTGCGCTGCTGCCGGAGGGTCTGGGCCTGGATCTGGAGGACCTCGGAGAGCGGCGTGCCGCGCTCCTCCGACTGGACCGTCGCGTTGACGAAGGAGCGGACCGCGGTGGTCGGGACGCGCTCTGCGAACAGGAGCAGCGCGGCCTTGCGCGTGCGCCCGAGGTGGAGCTGCTGGAGGATGAACGAGAGCTCCTCGTTCAGCGGGTCGCGGGCGCCGCCGGAGTGGTTGACGATCTGGCCGAGCGCCTGCGGGAACGAGAGCCCCGCGGTCATGCAGAGCGAGCCCAGGTCGATCGCGCCGGGCAGCGCGCGGTCGATCGCGCGCGCGCGCTGCTGGGCCTCGCCGGTGACGAGGATGTAGGGGAGGGCGACCCCGAGGCCCGCGACGAACAGGATCGCGACCGGCGGCAGCTCGAGCCAGAAGACCGCGGGCACCCCGACCGCGAGCGTCCCCACGACGCTGACGCCGGTCAGCGCGAGGAACTCGTTGACGTCGAGCCCGAGCCAGTCGCCCGCGTGGGTCAGGAGCGAGGCGATCCGCGGCCGCAGGCCAGCGAGCGGCACCACGCCGGCGGCGCGCGCGAAGAAGCGGACGAGCGGGCTCAGCGTCGCGAAGAGCGTGCTGTCCTGGAGCGCGCGCCGCCGCTGCAGGCCGCGGAGGCCCAGCGTCCGCTCCTCGCCGATGTCCGAGCCGACCCCCAGATAGACGAAGAGCCACAGCCCGAGCGCCAGGCCGGCCACCGCGATCGCGCGCAGCGCCACCGTCACAGGTCCACCGTGAGGATGCGGCGCGCGAGGAGGATCGCGCCGAGCCAGAGCCCGGCCGACACCGCCGAGAGCAGCACGCCGGTGCCGGTCTCCGCGAGGGGCGCGAGCCAGTGAGGGTCGATCCACTGGATCGCCACGAGGAGGAAGAACGGGATGGAGGCGAGCACGTAGGCTTGCATTCGGCCCTCGGCCGTCTTCGTGCGGAGCACCGCCTCGAGGCGGGTCATCTCGCGCATCGACGCCGCCGTCTCCTCGAGGGTGACCGACAGCTCGCCGCCCGCCTGCCGGCCGACGAGCAGCGCGGCGAGCGCGCCCTGGACGGAGCGGCTCCCGATGCGCAGGCCGAGCTCCTTGACCGCGCGATCCACCGGGGTGCCGAACCGCATCTCCTTGACCGTCTCGTCCACCTCCTCGCTCAGCGGCGCGGGGACGAGCGTCGTGCTCGCGCGGATCGCGTCGCCGAGCGACGGCGCGGCGCGGAGGCCGTTGGCGAGGACGACCAGCCACGTGTCGAGCTGCTCCTCGATCCGGCTGACGCGCCGCGCGTGCTCGCGGTGGAGGTAGAGCGACGGCCCGAGGGCCACGAGCGCGACCGCGGCCACGAGGAGCACCTCCTCGAGCCAGACCGCGAGGACGACGAGCGCGAGGCAGAGCGCGCCCTGGCCGTACGCGATCTGGGGGCCCGTCATCGACAGGCGGAGGAAGCGCGTCTCGTAGCGCAGCCAGCGCAGGTACCGGGTCCAGGCGCGGCGGGGGCCGCTCGAGGGGTCGAGGAGGACGAGCGAGATCAGGCCGAAGGCCCCGACGATCAGCGCGGCGTCCCCGAGCCAGCGCAGGAGCGCGGGCGAGATCACGGCGCCTCGGTCCCCGAGCGGATGCTCTCGAGGAGGCGCTGGCTGGTCTGGGGCGGCGCGCGGTCGACGATCTGGATGTCGTCGGGGTTGCGCAGGACCAGGCTGACCTGGCCGCGGCGCTGCGCGAGGGCGAGGGTCTGGGTCTGCTCGAGGGACGCGCTCACCGTGACCTGCTGGAACGCGCGCGTCGCCGGCCGCGCCGCCCCGCCGCTCGCCTGGCCGGTGTCGCCGCCGGTCGCGAGCACGAGGAGGTTCTGGGCGATCGGCGCGGTCTCGAGCTCCTGCCCGCGCTCGACCGTGACCAGCACGTCCACCCGGTCGCCCGGCCGGAGCAGTCCGCCGAACGAGGAGCTGACGTCCGCCCGGATCGTGAACGCGCGCTGGCCCGGCTGGACGAGGCGGGAGAGGTCGCGGCGCTGCTCGCTGTTGGCGAGGTCCGTCCACAGGAGCGACTCGCTGTGGCGCACCTCGCTCGAGACGCGCAGGCCGAGCACGCGGTCGACCTCCGACGCGGGGATGTGCCGCGGCTCGACGTAGCGCTCGGGGATCTCGCGGATCCCGAGGTACTCGCTCTGGAGCACCGTGCCGAGCTCCAGGTCCTGGGCCGCGAAGAGCACGGGGACCATCGCGCCCCCCGACGCCTCCTCCTCGAAGCGCTCCTGGTAGAGGACCAGGCTCACCGCGCCGACGAGGGTGAGCAGCGTCGCGGCGAAGATGGCAGCCCGCTTCTTCATGAGCAGGTCGACGAGGGTCGCACAGGGGCGGCTCGGCTCGCCAGTGTCCACGCGCGCGACCCGATCGGGTCGCGCGCCGCTCAGTCGTTCGGGGCCTCGCCCCAGGGATCGAGGAACTGCGACGGATGACCGCCCCGCGCGGGCGGCTCGGGTTCGACCGAACCCGCCGGCGTGACCTCCTCGGTCGCGGCCGCCGCCGGCCCCGCGGTCGCCCCGCCCACCTCGGGGGTGGCGCTCCCCCGGACACGCCGCGGCTCGAGGCGGACCCGCACCTCCGCGCCGGTCATCGAGGAGAGCTGCAGCTCGCGCGGCCGGTGACCGGCGGCGCGCAGCTCCACTTGCACGATGCGACCTTCGGCCGGCGCCTCGAGGTCGAGCGGCGTGTGACCCCGCGAGGCCCCGTCGACGAAGACCTCCGCCGGAGGCTCCGCGATCACGGTGACGCGGGTCGACGCGGCCGGAGCGGGCGCGTCGAGCGTGGGCGTCACACCGTCGGCGGGCCCCGGAGTCGCCCCGGGCGTCGGGGTGTCCTCCTCGAGCGGGCGCGGCGGCGCGGCGGCCTCGACCGTCTCCACCGTCTCCACCGTGGCGCCGGGCGGGTCGGTCAGCGTCACCCCGAACAGCGCCCCGCCGGCCACCGCCGCGGCCACCAGCCCGCCGACGAGCCAGCCGCGCGCCGCGCGCGGGGCGGGCGACGAGGGGGCGGCGGGCGAGGGAGCGTTGAGCCGCCGCACGGTCGATCGACGGGGCGCGGGGGCCGAGGTGGTCGCCGCGTCGGGATCGGCGATCAGGGTGCGCAAGGCCTCGGCCACGTGCGTCATCACCTGGAAACGATCGACCGGGTGCTTCTCCAGGCAGCGCAGGACGATCGCCTCGACGCCGGGCGGGATCC
>JAUHXR010000080.1 GCA_030426845.1 Polyangia bacterium
GCAAGGTCAACCCGACCCAGTCCGAGGCGCTCACCATGGTGTGCGCGCAGGTGATGGGGAACGACGCGACGATCGGCTTCGCGGCGAGCCAGGGCAACTTCGAGCTCAACGTCTTCAAGCCGGTCATTGCCTACAACCTGCTGCAGTCAGCCCGCCTGCTCGGCGACGCCTGCGCGAGCTTCGACGAGCGCTGCGCGCGCGGGATCGAGCCGAACCGCGAGGTGATCGCGGCCAACGTCGAGAAGAGCCTCATGAACGTGACCGCGCTCAACCCGGTGATCGGCTACGACAACGCAGCCAAGATCGCGAAGAAGGCGCACAAGGAGGGCACCACCCTCAAGCAGGCCACGCTCGCGCTCGGGTTGCTGAGCGCCGAGGAGTTCGACGCGGCGGTGCGCCCCGAGGACATGGTCGGGCCGAAGAAGATCTGAGCGGCGGCCGCGGCGGCGGCGGTTGGGGGGACGCATGGACGCGGTCGAGGAGCTTCTCAAGACCCTGGACCAGCTCGCGCGCGAGCTGGACCGACCGGACCTCGAGCCGGACCCGGCGCGGAGCGACTGGGGGACGCTCGCGGACGAGCTGACCCGGCTGCGCGGGCTGGCCGACGAGCGGCTGAAGCCCCTGCTCCGCCAGGCGGTGGCCGAGCTGGGCGACGACCCCGGCGTCGAGCGGCTGCGCGGCGAGGTCGCGGTGGTGATGGCCGAGCTCGCCGGGGTCCTCCACGCCTCGGGCCGCCGCGACCCGGCGGCGCGGCTCCTCCAGGACGCGATCGAGCTCGGGGTCGAGGGGCCGCTCCGGGACGAGCTCGAGGGCGCGCGGGCGGACATGGACGGCTATGCGCAGCTCCTGCGAGGCCGGTGGCATCTCCGCGCGGGGGCCTTCGACGTCGCCGACCCGATGCTCTCGCGGGCCCGCCGCGCGGTCAAAGAGCCGCGGCTCAAGGCGGCGTTCGACGTCGCGCTCAACGGCCCGCGGCCGCTCAAGGGGGCGCCCGCGCTCTTCCGGCTCAACGGCTTCGGGGTCGGCCTCTACGGGCACCGCGACACGCGCCCCGACGGATCCTACGTCAGCACGCATTGCATCAGCGCGCTCTTCATCCCGGTCTGGCCGCTCGGCGCCTACCGGGTCCGCGACGCGGGCCACAACGCCTACGAGTTCTTCGCGCGCGTGCCCCTGAGCCCGTTCGCCAAGGGCTACCGCTGGTTCGCCGCGGCGGCGGTGCTCCTCGCGATCGTCGGGACGGCCGTCTCCAGCTACCTGAGCTCCCCCGGCCGTCAGGCCTCGATCGCGCTCGAAGAGGCGCAAGAGCTCGAGGCCGCGGGCGAGCGCGACGGCGCGATCCAGGCCTACGAGGCCGTGATCGCCAACCACCCCTACGCCGGCCCCGCGATCGCCCAGGGCGCCTCGCGCGGGCTGATGGGGCTCCTCCTCGGGGCGGTCGAGACGCCGATGACGGCCGCGCGCGCCGACGAGGCCACGCGGCTCGTGCGCCGCTACCAGGACCTCCCCTCGCGCGCCCAGGGCGGGCCGACCGCCACGCTGATGGTCTCGGCGCTGGAGACCTGGGCCGAGCAGGTCGGGGACGGAGACGAGGCCGCGACGCGGGCGCAGCTCACCTTGCTCGATCTCGGCCTCTCGGTCGCGTCCGAGGCAGACGCTGCGCGCCTGCGCGAGCGGGCCGCGGCGGGGCACCGGGCGCTCGCCGAGGAGCTGGCCGAGGACTGGCCGCTCGAGGCGCTGCACCACTACGTCGCGGCGGGTGCCTGGGGCCCGGCGGGCGAGCTCGCGCGCGATCTGTCGCCCTCGCTCTACGACGACGCCACACCGGACCTGGACGCGGTGCGGGACGCGCCCGAGGCCGACCCGGCCCTCGCGGCCCACATCCGCGAGGTGCGCACCACGCTCGAGGGTTGGGCCGCGGACCCGGCGCGCACCGCGGCGCTGCTCGAGGGCGACGCGACCGCGCTCCAGGCACAGCACGCGGCGCGCCCCGAGGACCAGACGGTGACCGCGGCGCTCGCGGACGCGCTGCGGGCGGGCGGCGACCTGACGGGCGCAACCGAGCTCCTCACCGCGATCGGCCCGCCCGGCCGGATGAGCGGGCGGGCCCAGGTCGCGCTCGCGAGCTGCTACCTCCAGGAGGAGCGGATCGCCGAGGCCGACGCGCTGCTGAGCCGGCAGGTCGAGGCGCGGCTGCCCGCCTTCGCGGCCGCCAGCCAGGCGCTCGAGACGCTGTCCGACGCGCGGGTCGAGTCGCTCATCGCGCGCGCCGAGCGCGGCGCCGTCCCGGATCTCAACCGGCGCCTCGCCAACGCCAACGAGCAGGAGACGCAGCGCGTCGTGATCGCCTACCTGCGCGAGGAGCTCGACCGGGACCCCGAGATCGTCCGGCTCCGCGAGGCGGTGGCGGCGGAGTCCGCGATCGTGCCCACCGCGCTCATGCTCGGGACGATCAAGCTGCGGCGCGCCCACGGCGCGAGCGGTGAGGCCCGCGACGCGCTCCTCGGCGAGGCGGAGCGGCTGTTCCTCGCGATCCGCAACGAGGCCGAGGGGGTGCCCGAGTTCCACCTCAGCCTCGGTCAGGTCTACCACCGCCTCGGGCGCGCGGAGGAGGGCGAGCAGGAGCTCGGCGCGCTCCTGGCCGAGGGGGATCTCTCGGTGTCGCTCCGGGTCGCCCACGCGTACCGCGAGCTCGGCCTCGAGGCCCGCTCGCGCGAGGTCGCCGAGGACGTCTTCGAGCGCGCGAGCGCGGCGCCCGATCTGCCGGTGGCCCTGCCCGGGCAAGGCGACGCCGCTCCGGCCAGCCAGACCCGGAGCTCGGCCGCGTTCCTCATGGGGCTGCTCTCCCACCGCATGGAGGAGGAGGAGCGCTGGCTCCTGCGCGCCAACCAGGAGGACGAGGGCGTCCAGATACGGCTCACCCAGATCCGAGCGCAGCGGGCCATCGAGCGTGGGGAGGACCGCGAGGCGGACCGCCTCCTCGCTGACGTCGCGCGCCGCTACGAGGCGCAGGGCGCGTCCGATCCGGCCGCCCTCAACAACGCCGCCCTCGCGCACGAGCAGCGCTACGTGACCTCCGGCGACCTCGCGACGATCGATCACGCGCTGACGCTGCTCGAGCGCGCGGTGACCCTCCTGCCCGACAACTCGCTGCTCGTCGGCAACCTGGCCGAGGTCGCGGCCTACCGCGGCGATCTCGAGGCGCTCTCGGGCCACCTCGATCTGCCGGTCCTCCGCCTGGACCGCGAGGGCGCCCGCAGCCTCGTCGAGGAGCTCCTCGACGGACCGCGGGCGGCGGAGGTGCGGGCGGCGCTCGCGTCGAGCCGGCACCACGCGCGGGCACGCGAGCTCACCGTTCAGGAGCAGGTGCTCGCCCCTCAGCGCACGCGGGCATGGCAGCGCGAGCTCCACCGGCTCGGTCGCGCGCGCGACGCGGCGGGCTTCGCGAGCCTGCGGCAGCGGGTCGAGCAGGTGCAGGGGCTCGACACGAGCGCCTACCAGGACGCGCTCACCGGCGAGCGGAGCCCCGAGGAGCTCGCGCGCGAGCAGGAGCGGCTCGACCAGGCGGTGGCGGTGGCGGACGCCCGGCTCGAGCGCGCCCGTCGCAGCTCGGCCCCGACCCGCGCGGCCGCGCTCCACCTCTCGGCCGAGGCGCGGATGGCCCGCGCGTGGGAGCGACGCAGCCTCGAGGACGCGGCGGCGGCGACCGCGGCCGCCCGCGGCGCGAGGGACGCGTGGGATGGCCTCGGAGCCCGGAGCCTCGCGATGGGGCTGGTCCTCGAGGCGATCCTCGCCGCGACGCCCGGCACCGCCCTCGTCGAGCGGCACGAGGCCGACCGGCGGGTCTTCGGGCCCGCGCTCCTCGCGCTGTCCGCGAGCCACTCCGATCCGGCCCTCACCGCCACCTTCGCGGCCGACCCGCGGCTCGACGAGGCGGCGTCGTTGCGCGCGGCCACACCGGTCGATCGTATGGGTGTGATCGACCTCGCGATCGCGCGGCTCGCCGATCACGCGGGCCTCCGCGAGGCAACGGCCGCGGTCGCCGGCGACTCCGTCATGACCGACTGGCTCGCGATCTCGTCGCTCATGAGCCCCGACAACGCGGGCCTCACGCTGTCGCGGTCCCTCCTCGAGGGCTGAGCCCTCCGACCCCGCGCGCTCCGACCCCGCGCGCTCCGACCCCGCGCGCTCCGACCCCGCGCGGCCGCCCGGGCGGCCGCTACTCCAGGAACACCGGGTTGCTAACCGCGAAGGCGGCGCGCCCGGGGTGGAGCGGGGCGAGGTCGGCGTCCGATCCGACGTGGAAGACGACCCACGAGCCGTCCGGCACGGTCACCTGGCTGCGCAGCCGCACCGCCGGGTTGGTCATGTCGCGGTCGGCCTCGGTCAGGGTGATCGTCTCGACGGTCGCGCCGTCGACGATCACCTCGAGCGTCAGCGTCCCCGTGACCCAGTTGGGTGCCTGGACGGTCACGTCGAACGGCGTCGTCGCGCCCGCGCCGCTCACCGTGTCGCCCGGGCCCTCGCCGCCCGGTCCGCGCACGTCGAGGAGGATCCCGCCGCTGATCACCGAGTGCCCAGCGGCGGTCGCGTCGCGGACCATGTTGGGGGTGACCGCGCGCGGGTCGTCGCTCCCGAGCGCGAGGCAGGTGCGCGGCCAGCCGACGGGCGAGCTGTCGAGCTTGTGGCTGTCCGACGAGCCGACCGCGAACACGCGGCGCCCCGAGCCGAGCAGCGCGAACCAGTCCTGGACCTCGCCGTCGCGGACGTCGTTGAACGAGTCGTCGTTGAAGACCTCCACCAGCGTGAAGCCCTCGTCCCAGTGGTCCGCGTTGGCGACCATCCCCGTCTCGCGGTCGAAGCCGGCCGCGTTGAAGTAGCCGCCGAGCGAGCCGCCGCTGCGGGGGTGGTTGATGATGAGCGCCGGCTGCTCCGGCCGCGCGCGCACCGCGTTGAACACCGCCGGCGGGAGCTGACCCACCCAGGGCACGGCGCTGCCGCTCCGCTGCGAGCGGTCCTCGGTGAGGGGGAAGACCCCGAAGTGGCCGTAGGCGAAGGTGGTCAGCTCCTCGCCGCCGATGCCGCGGACGTGCTGTCCGATCCCGAGCTCGGCGATGACCGGCTCGAAGTCGTTGACCCACTCGTGGTCCGAGCGGATGGCGATCTCGAGCCCGTCCGCGACGAGGCTGAGCAGCTTGAGCTGCGGGGCGTCCGGCGAGTCGGGCGAGCGGTGGGTGTGGATGTGGTAGTCCGCGCACATGACGCCGGTGCTGTCGACGACCTGCGCGAGCGCGCTCGTCACCTCGACCTCGGCCGCCGCGGCCACGCTCACGCGCTCGCGGGTCAGCTCGTACTCGAAGCCGCGCGTGACGATCACGTCGTAGTCGCCGGGCGCCACCTCGAGCTGCACGCGACCGTCCATCACGAACGCCGTGTAGACGCGGTCGTTGCCGAGGCGCCGCTCGCCCATGTCCGCCGGGGTGGCGGGGAAGGGCGTGACGGGCACCACCTGCACCCGCGCCGGGATCGCGGTCGTCATGTCCTCGGCGGTGATCGTCACGCCGATCGTGCCGGTGGGCGGCAGCTGGATCGTCGCGGTGCTCGTCCCGGCGGCGACCGCGATCGGGCCCTCCATGGGGCTGCCCTCACGGATCACGAAGAGCTCGACCGCCTCCTCCGGAACGTCGACGGAGAAGGTGCCGTCCTCGGCGGGGGAGAAGCGCGTGAAGTGCCGGCCGTCGGCCCGCCGCACGTGGACGCGGACCTCGGGCGCAGGCGAGCCGTCGGCGTGGGTGACGGTCCCCGTGACGTTGCGGAGCGAGCGGCCATCGCGCGCCGCGAGGCTGCGCTGGAGGCCGGACAGCCCGGGCCCGCCGAGGACGATCGAGCCGAGCGGCACCGTCACCTCGCCGCAGCCCGGGATCGCCGAGCGGCCGACGTTGAAGATGTAGACGCCCGACTGGTCGAGGATGGACTGGATCGAGCCGCCCTCGGGCGCGGCGAGCGCGTAGCTCGTGCCGTCGTCGTCGACGAAGGCCGCGTAGCCGAGGTCCTCCATGCTGATGTCGAAGCCGAGCGCCTCGGTCCACACCGGCATGCGCGAGGCCTGGAAGACGGCCGCGATCACGAGCGGCAGCCGGTAGCCGCGGGTCTCCCGCGACTGGACGGTGATCGAGACCTCCACCTCGTCACTGCCGGGTGCGAGTCGGTAGTCGATCGCGGCGGGCAGCCCGGCGATCTCGTCGCCACCGGGGATCGCGTCGCCGAGCGCCCCGACGAACTCGAGCGGCCCCATCGGCCCGCTCGCGCGGATGATCGCCGCGCCGCCGTCCGAGCCGTCCGCGAGCACGGTGACCCGCTCGGTCTCGACGAGGTTGAGCCCGAGGCCGAAGATGAGCTCGTTGAAGTCGCCCGCCTCGACCAGCGCGCCGCCCGACACCGCCGCGACGCCGACCGGTCGGCCGCCGAACGGGTCGTAGAGATCGGAGGCCCCGGTGTCCTCGATGAGCACCGCGTAGCGGTCGTTGGCGATCACGAAGTCGCCGCCGGCGAAGGTCGCCAGCCCGGTCGGGTCCTCTGGAAGCTGGGCCGCGGTCAGCCGACCCGCGCGCACCTCGCCCGCGGCGGCGCCGAGCGGGTCGGCGTGCCCCTCCGGGTCGCCATCGACCAGCTCGTCGGGCAGCGACTCGCAAGTCGTGGGCGGCGGCGGGCCAGAGTCGGCGCCGGGGTCGCCGTCGTCGCAGCCGACCAGCGACACGAGGAGGGCCAGGGGGAGCGTGAGTCCAAGGTAACGGGCATGTGACACGGACGTATCGTACGCCCGTTCGCGGCCGCGACAAACGTGGGTTTCGACGGGGTCTCGGCCACGTGCTAGGTGGCGCCTGTCCACCATGGCGATCGAGATCCGCGAACACACCCCCGGCGACGACATCGACGACTTCATCCGCGCGGGCCGCGTGGTCTTCGATGGCGATCCGGCCTGGGTACCCCCGCTCGAGTTCGACCTCCGCGCGCGGCTCACCCCGTCGAAGAACCCGTTCTTCCTCCGCGGCGAGGTGGCGCTCTTCACGGCGTGGAAGGACGGCCGCCTCGCGGGCCGGTGCTCGGCGCAGCTCGATCACGAGCACCTGCGCCTGCACCAGGACAAGACCGGGTTCTTCGGCTTCTTCGACACGATCGACGACGACGCGGTCGGCGCGGCCCTGCTCGACGCGGCCAAGCGGTGGCTCACGCGCCGCGGCATGGAGCGCATGCGCGGCCCCCTCTCGCTCAACATGAACGAGGAGGTCGGGATCCTCATCGAGGGGCACGAGCACCCGCCTGCCGTCCTGATGGGTCACTCGCGGCCCTACCAGCAGCGGGTCGCCGAGGCCGCGGGCCTGGAGAAGGCCAAGGACCTGCTCGCGTGGCGGTTCGAGGTCGGCAAGGTCCCGCAGCGCGCGCTCCGCGCGTGGGAGCAGATCAACGAGATGCCGGAGGTGCGCCTGCGCACCGTCGAGCCGAGCCGCATGCACCGCGAGCTCGCGATCATCATGGAGATCTTCAACGACGCGTGGAAGCAGAACTGGGGCTGGGTCCCGGCGACCGACGCGGAGGTGAAGAAGACGGGCGAGGATCTGCGGCTCATCCTCGACAAGGACATGGCGTTCATCGCCGAGGTCGACGGGCGCCCGGTCGCGATCTGCATCGCGCTGCCGAACCTCAACGAGGTCATCCGCGACTTCGACGGCAAGCTCGGCCCGGTCCAGGTCGCGAAGCTGCTCTGGCGCCTCAAGATCAAGCGGCCCAAGAGCGGCCGGCTGATGATGCTCGGCGTCCGCTCGGAGCTGCGCGGCGTCAAGAAGTACGGCGGCCTCAGCCACGCGCTCTACGTCGAGATCGCCAAGCGGGGCGAGAAGAACGGCTACGAGTGGGGTGAGCTGAGCTGGACGCTCGAGGACAACGCCCCCGTGAACCTCGGCATCCGCTCGATGGGGGCCAAGGCCTACAAGAAGTACCGCGTCTACGAGGCGCCGCTGACCGAGTCGGAGCCGGCCGAATCGGAGCCGGCCGAATCGGAGCCGGCCGAATCGGGGCCGGCCGACGGAGCGGAGGCGTGATCGTCCGCCTCGCGCTCGCGACCCACCTCGTCGGCGCGATCCTCTGGATCGGCGGCACCCTCGCGGCGGCCTGGGTCGCGGCCTTCGCCGCGCGCGCCACGCCGCCGGTGGCCGACGCCCTCGCCGGGGCGCGCCGCGCGCTGCGGACCTTCGCGACCCCCGGCATGCTCCTCGCGTGGGTGGGCGGCCTGGGGATGCTCATCCCCAGCTTCACCACCCTCTACGCGCGCGCGGGATGGATGCACACCAAGCTGCTCCTGCTCGTGGTCGCCTCTGCGCTCCACGGCGTCCTGAGCGCTCGGATCCGCAAAGCCGCCGACGGATCGAAGCCGGCCACCGCGGGGCTCCTCCAGGGCCTCGCCCTCGGCCTGCTCGCCTGCGCGCTCGGCGTCGTCTTCCTCGCGGTCCTCAAGCCCGGCGGCTGAGCGACCGCCGCGCCGAGCAACCGGCGGGCGAGCCGGCGGCGGCGACTCAGGACTCAGCCGAGCCCGGCCCGGCGTGGCCGCGCGTTCACACCCGGACGCGCCCGATCGTGAACGGGCGCCGCCGTTCTGGGCCTCGCCGCGGACCCTGGCGCGCGGAGGGCGGTTGGCACGACAATGGCTTCATGCGGATCGCCATGTCTCGTACTCCCGTCGCCCTCCTGATCTGTGCCCTCGCCGCCGGCGCCCTCGGCTGCTCCAACGACCACGCGCTCAGCGTCCGCGGCGCGGTCGTCTCCGAGACCCGCGGCGCCTTCACCTTCGACCAGGACTACCGGCTCGACTCGCCCCCGGAGGGCTTCGGCTCGGTGTTCACCGGCGAGTGCGAGATGGCCCGGGTGGGCGGCACCGACGCGGAGCCGGTGTGGGGCGTGGTCGCGACGATCCGGCGCGGCAACGACATCGACGACCTCGGCCTCGCGAGCGTCACGGTGATGCAGCGCACCGACCAGGACGCGGCCGACGGGCGCGTCGAGGCGACCTTCGGGGTGACCGAGTTCACGAGCGCGAACGGCGCGACCTGCAACCTCGAGATCCCGTACCTCGACGACGGCAGCGGCGGCATGGTCGGCGTCATGGGCGACTGCGAGGTCGGCGACGGCAACGGCGCGACCGAGCAGCTCACGATCACGCTCGATCTGACCGGCTGCACCGTCATCGACTGACGGCCTTCCGTCAGAGATCGGGTCTCGGGGCCACCGGAACACGCCGGCCGCCGAGGGCGGGAGCACCATGGCGTGCGACGGCTTCTGGCTTCAGGCAGGCGCGGGTGAGGTGAGCGTACGGATCGTCCGCCGGGGAGCCCGGCCGCATCAGCCCGAGACGTTCTACCTGGACCGAGCACGCGCGGGTTTGGCCGGAGCGCGGCCCTTGCGCGTCCGGCGGAGCACCGCGCAGCCGTCGACCGTGAGGGCCTGGCCGTCGGTCCACACGCGGACCCCGCCGTCGCGATCGGTCCGGCGTACGCAGGGGATCCGCGCCTCGAGCCGCTGAGCGACCTCTGGGTGCGGGTGCCCGAAGCGGTTGCCGCGGCCCGCGCTGATCACTGCCGCGAGCGGCCGCAGCGCCCGGAGCAGGCCGACCGAGCTCGAGGTGCGAGACCCGTGGTGGGGGACCTTGAGGACGTCGACCGGCCCGATCCGCGATCCGGTGAGGACGCCTTCGGCGTGCGCCTCCGCGTCGCCCGCGAAGAGCACCGCGCGGCGCCCGAGCCGGAGCTCGACCACGAGCGAGTTGTCGTTGGGTCCCCAGCCCGCATCGTAGCGTGGGCAAGGATAGTGGACCCGTGCCGCCGCCCGGCCGAACCGCCGGTCCCGCCCGCAGAGCTCGCGTGGCCCCAGCACGGTCGTCCCCGCGGCTCGCGCTCGCGCGAGGAGTCCCGCCGCGACTCCGTCCGGGTCCTCGTCCGCCGCCTGGCCGCTGTCCCAGATCTCGCCGATCGGCACCGCATCCAGCAGCGCGGCCAGGCCCTCGTAGTGGTCGGGGTGCGGGTGAGACAGGACGAAGACGTCGATCCGATCCCGTCGGCGCGCCCGCAGCAGCGGCACGAGCGCGCGCTCTCCCGGGTCCGGCCCGCCGCCCGGCGCTCCGCCCGCGTCCACCACCATCAGGCGTCCGTCCGGCAGGTCGACGAGCGCGGCGTCCCCCTGGCCCACGTCGAGGAAGGTCACGCGCAGCTGCTCGATCGGTCGCTCGCGCACCCGCAGCCGATGCTCGAGCGCGCCGATCGCGAGGGCCGCGGCCAGCGCGATCGCGACCCGCGCCGGCCAACGGCGCGCTACGAGGAGCCCCGCGCAGCCGATCGCGAGGACGAGGCCCTGAGGCACGTCGAGGGGCGGGAGGTCGCGGCCCAGAGGCACCGCCTCGAACAGCTCGGCGAGCCCGAGGAACGCGTCGACCGCGCGCTCGGTCGGCCACGCGGTGAGGAACGCGAGCGGCGGCGCGAGGCACGCCACGATCGCGTGCAGCACCATCGCCGGCAGGACCAGCGCCGCGGCCACCGGCACCGCGACCACGTTCGCGAGCAGCCCGACCGCGGGCACCGCGCCGAAGAGCCACGCGGTGATCGGGGCGGTCGCGACCGTCGAGCGGGCGGCGACCCGAAGCCCCGCCTTGAGCGCGCCCTCCGGGCCGGTGACCGACCCCGCGCCGGAGACGATCGCGGCGGTGGCCACCACCGAGAGGATCAGCCCGGGCCGCACGAGGTCGCTCGGCCGGAGCGCCGCGATCAGGATCACCGCGCCGGCCGCGATCGACGCCGGGCGCGGTCGCCTCCCCGCCGCCTCGAGGCCCCACGCGAGCGCCGCGGTCAGGGCGGCGCGCCACGCGCTCGGCGCGTCGGCGACGAGCCCCGCGTAGGCGAGGGCGACCAGGATCCCCACCGCGCGGCTCGGCCCGACCCCCGCGCCGCGGCGCGCGAGCCAGGGGATCCGCCGCCACGCCGCGAGGAACAGCCAGAGCGCGCCGCCCGCGATCAGCGTGACGTGGAGCCCCGAGACCGCGAGCACGTGGCTGAGCCCCGCGCCGCGCACCCGGTCGCGCGCGTCCTCGTCGATCGCCTGGTCTCCGAGCAGCAGCGCCCGCGCGATCCCGGCCGTGCGCGGGCTCAGCGTCGCCTCCAGCCGCGCCCGGAGGTGCCGCCGTGACCCATGCGCGAGCTGCTCGTGGGCGAGCGCCGGCTCCACGATCTGCGCGTCGCCCCGCAGCCGACCGCGCATCGCGACTGTCCGCCCAGCCGGCCAGTCGGGGTGCGGGCTCGGGTTGCGGAAGCCGACCGTCGGGCGGACCCGCGCGACCAGGCGCACCCGCGCGCCCGGCGCCTCGTCCAGCCCGTCGATCGCGACGCGCGTCCCGGGCGGTATCGGCCGCTCGCCGTCGAGCACCGTGCCCTCCGACACGCGCAACAGACCTTGTGGTCGGCGTCCGGCGCGAGCCTGGAGCACCTCGCCCTCGAGCCGCGCGACCCCGCGCGGGTAGACCGCGTCGGGGAGGGCGTTCGGCGCGAGCGCCTGACCGACGAGGGCGGCCAGCCCGGCGAAGAGCGGGAGGGCCCGCCGCGCCGGCCGCACCGCCGCGCCCCGGGTGCCCGCGAGCACCAGCCCGCCCGCGACCAGCGTGAGCGCGCAGCCGGCCCACGCCATCGGGAGCCGGATCCCCAGCCCGGCCAGCCAGGCCCCCGCGAGGAGGCCGGTCGCGATCGCGACGAGCGCCTGCACGTCCCCGCGCAGAACCAGGACCCGTGCCATCCCGGTCCGTCGAGCCTGGGAGGCCAAATGGGGTGGCGGCCGCCGGCGGACCGCCGGCGCCCGTCACCCGTCGCGCCTCACCAGTCGATCGCGCTCGGATCCACGCCCTGCTGGGCCAGCCGCCAGAGGGCCGAACCCTCCCGGAGCTGGCCGACGGCCGCGATCACCGCGTCCGCGACGGTCGCGACCTGGGCCGCGGTGTTGGGCGCGCCGAGCCCGAAGCGGATCGAGCCGTGCGCCCGCTCCTCGTCGTGGCCCATCGCGCGCAGCACGTAGCTCGGCTCGACGCTCGCGCTCGTGCAGGCCGAGCCCGAGCTCACCGCGACCACGTCCTTGAGCGCGAGCATCAGCGGCTCGGCCGGCACGTAGTCGAACGAGATGTTGAGGTTGCCCGGGTGGCGCGCGTCCAGCGGCGGCCCGTTGAGGCGAACGCCCTCGAGGCCCTCGCTCAGCCGCCGCCACAGCTCGTCGCGCAGCCCGCGCACCCGCCGCGCCCGCGCCTCGCCCTCCGCCTGGGCAAGCGCGCAGGCCGCCCCGAGCCCGACGATGCCCGGCACGTTCAGGGTCCCGCTGCGCAGGCCGCGCTCGTGGCCGCCGCCGTCCATCTGCGCGATGAGCCGGGCCCGCGGCCGCCGCCGCACCCAGAGCGCGCCGACCCCCTTGGGCCCGTAGAGCTTGTGCGCGCTGACGCTCACGAGATCGACCTCGAGCGCGTTCACGTCGAACGGCACGAGCCCGAGGCCCTGGGCCGCGTCGCAGTGGAAGAGCGCCCCGTGAGCCCGCGCGAGCGCGCCGATCTCGGCGAGCGGCTGGAGCGCGCCCACCTCGTTGTTGGCGAGCATCACCGAGACGATCCCCGTGTCGTCGCCGATCGCGTCGGCGACCGCGTCGAGATCGATCCGCCCCGCGTCGTCGACCCCGACGTAGGTCACCCGCGCGCCCGCGCGCTCGAGCCGCCGGCACGAGTCGAGCACCGCCTTGTGCTCGGTCTTGCACGTGACCACGTGCCCCCGCCCCTCGGGCAGGAGCAGCTCCATCGCGCCCTTGAGCGCGAGGTTGTCCGACTCGGTCGCCCCGCTCGTGAACACGACCCCACGCGCGGCCCCGCCGAGCAGCCCCGCGACCTGGGCCCGCGCCGCCTCCACCGCGTCCTCGGCCGCCCACCCGTAGGCGTGGCTGCGGCTCGCCGCGTTCCCGTACTCCTCGCCGAAGAACGGCAGCATCGCCTCCAGCACCCGCGGGTCCACCGCGGTCGTGGAGTGATGATCCATGTAGATGGGCCGCCCGCTCATGAGGGCGGGCTCAGAGGAGGCCGAGCTCGAGGAGCGCCTCTTCGCTCATCCGGGCCTTCGTCCAAGGCGGGTCCCATGTCAGCGTGACGTGCGAGGTGCGGACGCCGCGGACGTTGCCGACCTCGCGCGCGACCTGGGAGACGAGCATGCCCGCCACCGGGCACGCGGGCGCGGTCAGGGTCATCTCGATCTCGACGTTCTGCTCGTCGTCGATCGCGAAGCCGTAGATCAGCCCGAGGTCGTAGATGTTGAGCGGGATCTCCGGGTCGTAGATCGCCTTGAGCGCGGTCACGATCCGCTCGCGCAGCTCGGCCTCGGGGACCGCCTCGATCTCGGCGTCCAGGCGGCCGCCGCCGTAGGCCTCGGTCGGCTCGTCGCTCGGCTCGACCTGGCCGTAGACCCCGAGGCCCACCTTGCCGCCGACCTTGCGGACGATCTTGTTCACCTTGAGGTGCTCGATGTCGTCGCCCATCAGCTGAAGATCTCCCGGACCTTGCGGAGCGACGCGGTGAGCGCGTCGAGGTCCGCCTGGGTGTTGTACATCCCGAACGAGGCGCGCGCGGTCGCCGGGATCTCGTAGCGCTGCATCACCGGCTGCGCGCAGTGGTGCCCCGTCCGCACCGCGACGCCGTCCGCGTCGAGGAGCGTCCCGATGTCGTGCGGGTGGGCGCCCTCCATCACGAACGAGAGCACGCCGACCTTGCGCTCGGCCGTGCCGACGAGGGTGAGCCCCTCGATCGTCGAGAGCGCCTCGGTCCCATAGGCGAGCAGCGCGCGCTCGTGCGCGTGGAGCGCCTCGCGCCCGATCGCCTCGACGTAGTCGATGGCCGCGCCGAGGCCGATCACGCCCGCGATGTTCGGCGTGCCCGCCTCGAGGAGCGCGGGCGGGTCGGCGTAGGTCGAGGCCTCGAAGGTGACCTCGCGGATCATGTCGCCGCCGCCCTGGTAGGGCCCCATCTCGGCCAGGCGCTCGGCCGGCGCGTAGAGCACCCCGACGCCGGTCGGCCCGTAGAGCTTGTGGCCGCTCAGCGCGTAGAAGTCGACGCCGAGCGCGCGCACGTCGACCGGGAGGTGAGGCGCGGCCTGGGCGCCGTCGAGGAGAACGCGCGCCCCCGCGGCGTGGGCCCGCTCGATCACCGCCTCGACCGGGAGGATCGTCCCGAGCGCGTTGCTCACGTGGCTCATCGCGACGAGCTTCACGCGGCCGCCCTCGAGCGCGCGCCCGATCGCGTCGAGCCCCACGTCGCCGCGCGCGTCGAGCGGCACGACCGTGAGCTTGGCCCCGGTAGCCTGGGCCACGAGCTGCCACGGCACGATGTTGCTGTGGTGCTCGAGGCCGGTCAGGACCACCTCGTCGCCCGGCCCGAGCCGGTCGCGGGCCCACGACTGCGCGACCATGTTGATCGACTCGGTCGTCCCGCGCGTGAACACGATCTCGTCCGCGCTCGCCGCGTTGAGGAACCCGCGCACCTTCTCGCGGCTCGCCTCGTAGCGCGCGGTCGCGCGCTGGCTGAGGGTGTGGACCCCGCGGTGCACGTTGGCGCAGTCCTGCGCGTAGACGCTCACCACCGCGTCGATCACCGCCTGTGGCTTGAGCGCGGTGGCCGCGCTGTCGAGGTAGACGAGCGGCTTGCCGTGCACCATCTGGCGCAGCGCGGGGAAGTCGGCCCGGATCTTCTCGACGTCGAAGCTCACCCGAGCGCCTCCCGGATCGCGTCGCCGTGCGGCAGCCGGGCGAGGATCGCGGTCCGCGCCCGCTGCGCGATGGCCTCGGGCTGGATGCCGTCGAGGACCGCGGACACGAACGCGTAGGTGAGGATGTCGCGCGCCCGCGCCTCGGGGACGCCGCGCGAGCGGAGGTAGAAGAGCTGCTGCGCGTCGAGCGCGCCGACCGTCGAGCCGTGGCTCGCGGTGACGTCGTCGCAGTCGATCTCGAGTTGCGGCTTGGTGTCGACCGTCGCCTCGTCGCTCAGCAGCAGGTTCTTGTTCTCCTGGTGAGCCGAGCTGCCGGCCGCGTCGCGCTCCACGACGCCGATCGCGTTGAAGACCGCGTGGCCTTGCCCGTCGAGCAGCCCGCGGTAGCGCACACGCGAGGTGCAGCGGGGCGCGCGGTGGATCACCGTGAGCTGGTGGTCGACGTGCTCGCTGTTGTCCACGTGGTATGCGCCATCCAGTCGAGCCTCGGCCCCGGGGCCGTCGAAGGTGAGCGTCAGCTCGAGCCGGCACAGCCCGCCGCCGAGGGCGACGACGCGGGAGTCGAACCGCGCGTCCCGCTGGAGCCGCACCCCGAGATAGGCGAGCTGCACCGCGTCGTCGGTCCCCTCCGTGAGCCGCACGTGGGTGAGCCCCGCGTTCGCGCCGACGAGGACCTCGGCCACCGCGTTCGTGAGGTGGCGCGCGTCGCCGCCGGGGCGGGTGAGGAACGACTCGAGCAGCGTGGCCTCTGAGCCGGTGCCCATGCGGACGAGGAGGCGAGGGTAGGCCGCGCGCGGCGCCTCGGCCGGGCACGCCACGTGGACGAGGTGGACCGGTCGCGCGAGCTGGGCGCCGGGCGCCACGTCGACGAGCAGTCCGTCCTCGAAGAGCGCCGCGTTGAGCGCCGCGAACTCCTCGCCCGCCACCGCCGCGCCGAGCGCGCTCTCGAGGGCGGCCGGCTCTTCGGCCAGCACGTCCGCGATGCGCCGTACGCTCACTCCCTCGGGGGGCGCGCCGTCGAGCTCGACGCGGCCGTCGGTCTCGACGACTCGCCACGCGCCGTCGTCAGCGAGCCGCTCGTCCACCCAGGCGCGGGCGCTCGACGGCGCGTCCGGCCGCGCGAACGGCGTCTCCACCACGTCCTTCACGGACGTGAAGCGCCAGCGCTCGCGCCGCTTGCCGGGGAAGCCCTCCTCCGCGAGGTGGGTCCGGGCGCGCTCGCGCAGGCCGTCCAGCCAGGCGGGCCCGCCCGCCGGCGGGTCGCCGAGCCGCGAAAGGAGCCCTTCGGTCTGCTCGCTCATCGCGCGTCTCCTCAGGCCCCGGCGCGGAGCTCTGCGTAGCCCTCGGCCTCGAGCTCCTTGGCGAGCGACTTGTCGCCCGACTTCACGATGCGCCCGTCCAGCAGCACGTGGATCCGGTCGGGGACGATGTAGTCGAGCAGCCGCTGGTAGTGGGTGATCACGAGCATGCTCCGCTCGGGGCTGCGGAGCGCGTTGACCCCCTCGCTCACCGTCCGGAGCGCGTCGATGTCGAGCCCGGAGTCGGTCTCGTCGAGGATCGCGAGGCGCGGCTCGAGCGCGGCCATCTGGAAGATCTCGTTGCGCTTCTTCTCGCCGCCCGAGAAGCCGCTGTTCACCGAGCGCTTCATCAGGTCCTTCGGGAGCTTCACCGTCTCGGCCTTCTGGCGCGCGTACTTCATGAACGCGACCGCGTCGAGCTCGTCCTGCCCGCGCGCGCGGCGCACCGCGTTCACCGCCGCCTTGAGGAAGTAGACGTTGGAGACGCCCGGGATCTCGACGGGGTACTGGAACGCGAGGAACACGCCCTTGGCCGCGCGGTCCTCCGGGTCGAGCTCGAGGAGATCCTCGCCGTCGAGGGTCACCGTCCCCGCCGTCACGTCGTAGCCCTCGCGCCCGGCGAGCACGTGGCTCAGCGTCGACTTGCCCGAGCCGTTGGGGCCCATGATCGCGTGCACCTCGCCGGGCGCGATCGCGAGATCGATCCCCTTGAGGATCGCCTTGCCCTCCACCTCGACGTGGAGCCCTTCGATCTTCAGCATGCTCATCCCACCGCTCCTTCGAGGCTGATGCCCAGGAGCTTCTGCGCCTCGACCGCGAACTCCATCGGGAGCTCGCCGAGGACCTCTTTGCAAAATCCGTTGACGATGAGGCTGACCGCGTCCTCTTCGCTGAGCCCGCGCTGGCGGCAGTAGAAGAGCTGGTCCTCGCCGATGCGGCTGGTCGTCGCCTCGTGCTCGACCTGGGCCGTCCGGTTCTTCACGTCGATGTAGGGGATCGTGTGGGCGCCGCAGCGGCTGCCGATCAGCAGCGAGTCGCACTGCGTGTAGTTGCGCGCGCCGTCGGCGCCGCGCCCGACCGTGACCCCGCCGCGGTAGGTCTGCTGGCCGTGGCCCGCGCTGATCCCCTTGCTGATGATCGTCGAGCGCGTGCGCTTGCCGAGGTGGATCATCTTCGTCCCGGTGTCGGCCTGCTGGCGCATGTTGCTCAGCGCGACCGAGTAGAACTCGCCCACCGAGTCGTCGCCCTTGAGCACGCAGCTCGGGTACTTCCACGTGATCGCCGAGCCGGTCTCCACCTGCGTCCAGCTGATCTTGCTGCGGGCGCCCTCGCAGAGGCCGCGCTTGGTCACGAAGTTGTAGATGCCGCCCTTGCCGTCCTCGTCGCCGGGGTACCAGTTCTGGACGGTGCTGTACTTGATCTCCGCGTCCTGGTGGGCGACCAGCTCGACCACCGCGGCGTGGAGCTGGTTCTCGTCGCGCTGCGGCGCGGTGCAGCCCTCGAGGTAGGAGACGTAGCTGCCCTCCTCGGCGATGATGAGCGTCCGCTCGAACTGGCCCGTGTTCATCGCGTTGATGCGGAAGTAGGTGCTCAGCTCCATCGGGCAGCGGACGCCCTTGGGGATGTAGACGAACGAGCCGTCGCTGAAGACCGCCGCGTTGAGCGAGGCGAAGAAGTTGTCGGTCACGGGGACGACCGAGCCGAGGTAGCGCTGGACCAGCTCGGGGTGCGAGTGGACCGCCTCGCTGATCGGGCAGAACACGACGCCCGCCTCCTTGAGCGTCGCCTTGAACGTGGTGGCGACGCTCACGCTGTCGAACACCGCGTCCACCGCGACGCCGGCGAGGAGCTTCTGCTCCTCGAGCGGGATGCCGAGCTTCGCGTAGGTCTCGAGGAGCTTCGGATCGACCTCGTCCAGGCTCTCGAGCTTCGGCTTCTGCTTGGGCGCCGCGTAGTAGCTGATGGCCTGGTAGTCGATGGGCGGGTAGGAGACCTTGGCCCAGGTCGGCTCCTTCATCCGCTGCCACAGCCGGAACGCCTTGAGGCGCCACTCGAGCATCCAGTCGGGCTCGTTCTTCTTCGTCGAGATGAGGCGGACCGTGTCCTCCGTCAGCCCGGGGGGGGCGATGTCCTGCTCGATGTCGGTGAAGAAGCCGGCCTCGTACTTCTTCTCGAGGAGCTCGTCGATCTGCTGCGTGCTCATGAGGTCTTCCTTCCGAGGCGGACCAGGGCGGGGGCCTGCGGGCTGGCCATCTGCGCGAGGCTGATGCTCTCGAGCGCGGTGAGGATGGCCCCGTTGATGAGGCGCCAGTTGCCGCGCACGCTGCAGTGGTCCGACAGGCTGCAGTCCTCGTGGTCCTCCATCAGGCCGCACTCCGTGATCCCGATGGGTCCTTCGAGCGCTGAGATGACGCTCGCGACCGAGATCTCCTCCGGCGCAGCCGCGAGCCGGTAGCCCCCGCTGGCGCCACGGCTCGACTCCACGAGCTGGTGACGCCCGAGGAGCTTGAGCACCTTGCTCACCGTCGGCTGGGGCACGCCCGTCTCGCCCGCCAGCTCACGCACCGACCGCAGCTCCCCCTCCGGGAGCCCGGCGAGGTGGGTGCCGAGCACCACCCCATAGTCGGCGAGTCGTGAAATGCGGAGCATTCTCCAGCCCTTGGCCCAATGAGGACCAGTTGGGTCCCATATGCCGCCCGAGGTGTGGAGCGTCAAGCGAGAGCGATTCTCAGGTAGCGCCTCGGGGTACTGGCCTCAGGGGCAGGACATCGTCGAGCCGGTGCACCGGAACCGGCTCGGATCCTCGCAGGTCCCGGTGACCGGGCAGCACATGCGGGGCAGGGTGCACGGAGTCGCGCCCTCACAGAAGCAGGGCAGCGGAGGCCCGGCGTCGATGGCCCAACCTGCGTCGAGCGGCCCCGCGTCGTCGGCGGACCCTGGCGAAGCGTCTCGACCGGGGGTCGCGCGCTGATGGCTCGCGAAGCAGCCGGTCAGCAGCCCCGTCAGCAAGACGGCGAGCAGGGGGAGGGCGCGCCCCATCGCGGTCTCGCCTCTGGCTTCGCTCACGCCTCCTTGGGCGTGAACGACGTCCCGCAGCCGCAGCCCTTCTCTGCGTTCGGGTTCTTCCAGCGGAACCCGTACTCCACGAGCGCGTCGTTCCAGTCGAGGACCGACCCGGCGAGGAACTTGAGCGAGCGCTTGTCGACGAGGAGCGTCAGCCCATCGAGCTCCGCGACCAGATCGCGGGCCTTCACCTCGTCGGCGAACTCGAAGTGGTAGATCAGCCCCGAGCAGCCGCCGCCCTTGATCCCGACGCGGATCCCGAGGTGCCCCCCGCCGGCGTCGGCGAGCTTCTGCTTGCCCATCTCGACCGCGCGGTCGGTCACCGCGATGGGGATCTCCTCCGAGATGGGCACGAACTCGACGGCCTGGCTCATCGGCTTGGCTATAGAGCAACCGAGTCCCGGGAGCCACCCCGGGCCGGGTCGGAAGTGCTCGACAACGCCGTCGGATTTACTAAGGTACCGCCTTCCCGGGATCCTTAGCTCAGCTGGATAGAGCGCTGGCCTCCGGAGCCAGAGGTCAAAGGTTCGAATCCTTTAGGATCCGTAGGCACTTGCGCGATCGGCTGGCCCAACGCTGGGCCAACGGCCGGACCGCCGAGGGTCTCCGCCGCCGCCCGCGAGAGCATCGTCTGAGCGCGGCGCACGTAGCGCTCGGTCGTCCGCTGATCGGCGTGCGCGAGGAACTGCTGAACCTCCGTCAGCGTCCAGGCGCGGCCCCACGTCCCGATCGCTAGGTGGGTCGCGCAGGTCCCGCGCAGATCGTGGAAGCGGATCCGCCGGGCGATGCCGGCGCGCTCGAGCGCGGGCGGCCGGCGCCGGACCTCGCCGCTCACCCGCGCGCGCTTCTCGCTCCACCCGAAGTTGAAGCGGCCGGAGGCGTACCGGTCGCCGTCGCGTGTCGGGAACATCCACGGATGCGGCGGGTCGCCAAGCTCGGCGAGGTGACCTTCGAGCACCGGCCGGAGCCACGGGAGCACCGGGACGCGGTGCCACCGGTCGGACTTGTGCACGCGCGCGAGCACGTGGGGATCGTCGCCCTCGAGGCGCACGTGCTCGCGGCGAAGCGACTTCAGGTCGCCGAGGCGCAGGCCGAGCCCGATCGCGGCCGCGTAGACCGTGCGGTCACGCCGCGAGATGGCGTCGCAGGCGAGGAGCCGATCGATCTCGCCCGCGCGGAGCCAGTCCTCGTGATCGTCGACCGCGCGCTCGCCCTTCGCCAGCGTCACCGCGGCGGCCGGGTTCGTCGCGATGTGCTCGAGGCGCACCGCTTCGTCGAGCACCTGGCGCACGAGGCGCAGCGCGTGGCGCTGGAGCTGCGCGGAGATGGTCCGCCCGGTCGCCCGGAGGCGCGTGCCCTCCCGCATGCGGAGCGCGGTCACGGCCTCGCGGCGGCGGAGCCAGCGCACGTAGGCCTCAACGTCGCGCACGCGGATCGACTTCACGGCGAGGGAGGCGAGGGCGCTCGTCGCGACGTGGCGGCCCCAGATCGAGCGCTCGTGGCTGATCGACTTCACCTCGGCGCGGAGCGCGGAGCCGTCGACCTCGCGCCGGTCGAGCCAGGCGGCCCCGAGGCGGCCGAGGGTGAGCGCGTCGACGGTCTCGATCGTCCCGGCCTCGCGCTGCGCCAGGAAGGCCGCGAGGAGCCGCCGCGCCTCCTCCTCGGTGTCGCACATCGCGAGGGTTCGGCGGCGCCCTCCGACGCTCACCCGGACGCGCCACCGCGACCCGTGGCGCTGGATCCCTCCTCGGCCGTTCGCTCGCTTCATCGCTTGCCGTCCTCGTGCACCACGAGCCCGAGGCGTCGCGCGGCCGCGCGGGCCGCGGCGTGGTCGGTCTCGGAGAGCTCCACCGGCTCGTCGGCCGGCGCGGGAGGAGCCGAGCGCCGCCGAGGACCTCGCGCGCGCACCTCGGCGCGAAGCTCGCGCACCTCCCGGAGCAGCTCCAAGAGCAGCGCGCGATCGTCGAGGTCTTCGGCGGCGCCCATCGTTAGCCCCTCGGGTGCTCCACCTCGAGGCGCGCGAGCTCGGCGTCGAGGTCGAGGCGTAGCTCTGTCAGCGCGTCGCGAAGGAGCTGCCGGGCGCGGGGGAGGCGGTCGGGCGCATCGGTCGCGAGCTCGCGCGACACGAGGAGCACGCCGCGGCACAGACCGGCCGACCACCACGCGGGGAGCTGCTCGATCTGACGAAGGGCGAGGTTGAGGAGCCCGTCGAACCGGCGATCGAGCGCGACGCCGAGATCGACCTGGCGCTCGCCCTCGAACGCGAGGTAGCTGCCGATGTCGTGTGCGGTGAGCGCGAGGGCGCTCCGGTGGAAGCCGCGCGGCGGCGACTCGACGGGCGGGGCGTTCGTGGCTACGGTTGAAGGGTTCGAACGATCTCTGTGGGTCGGGATGAACGTCGACGCCTCGGGAGTTGCCGCTCCCGGGGCGTTCTGCTTTCTGGCTCTGGCACACATCATGAGCACCTCGTGTCTGAGGGGTTGATGTCGTGAGCCTTGCAGGCTGTAAAGCTTTTCGCAAGTCAGTCTTGCGTCTCGTCGTCCAGAAAGGGATCGGCGGCGAGCGCCTTCAGAATCTGAGCGAGATCGAACGCTCTCTCCGCGACCTCCGATTCTGGCGCTCCCGACTCGATCGCGCGGCGAAGCGCATCGGCCGCGGTTACCAGGGGTGAGCGCTCGGCCGCGGCGAGGAGACCAGCGATTGCTCGTCCCAGCTTCGAGGGAGGAGCCTCGCCGCGAAGGTCTGCGGCGTACGCCTCGAAGAAGTCGAGGGATGCTCCGAGCGTGGCAGTCCAACGCTCTGACCGGTCGTCGTTTCGCGCCCTGCCTGACAGCAGAAAGTCTCTGTAGGAGCCCGTCTCGGTCGCGAAGAATCGTGGTGCCAGGTTCATCGCTGAACACACCCGATCAACGATCGGCTGACTGACGCTTGCGGAGTCGTCCTCGCGCCGATGCGCCGCGAGGATTCTGGACACGTAAGACGGGCTGACGCCGAGTCGCTCGGCTACCCGCTTCTTCCATCCGTGGTTCCGCCCCTCTTCGTCGCCGAGCTCGAAAACGAGCTCGGCCAGTCGGCGCGTTGGGAGGGACGTCATAGGCACGCGATCGTAGCGCGGGGGGGCGGGGCGGCTGGACCGTAAAGCTTTCCGCAAGTATAGTCGCGCCGAGATGCGAGCTACGAAGAGGTTCGACGCGTGGATTCAGCACACGGGGGTCGGCATCGCCGGCGTGGCGCAGCTTCTGGGCTGCAGCGCTTCCTACGTGTCCTTGCTGCGCAACGGGCACCGCACACCGAGCCTCGCGACTGCGGTCGCCATCGAGAGACTCACCAAACGAGCGCCGACAGGCCCGATTCGACCGGCGGATTGGATTGACGCCTCGGAGGCCGCCTGAAAGCACGATGGCCGCGCGGGTGGTGCCGCGCGGCCATCGGTCCGACCCCGCTACCCCGGAGACAGACCTTGACCGACACGATAGCCCTCACCTCCGCCCCCGTCGACCTGAGCACGCTCGTGGTCGAAATCGAAGTGCCCGACGACGTGATCGCGCAGGGCCACCACGCGGTTGAGGCGTGGCTCAACCGCGCCGCCGGACTCGTTGCCTTCCACCTCGACCGGGCGGCCCGCGCGCGGCTACGGAACCGCTTCGAGCCTCCACGGCGCCCTCGTGGCCGCGCCCGCTCCAAACGTTCGCGCGCTGCCTCCCGCGGCGACGGCGGAGCGCGAGTACCTGGCGACGGGGAGGCAGACGGGGAACCCCCAGGCGCGCCACCACCGGCCCCCGACGACGGGATCGATCCCGGCCTCTCGGACTGCCCATCGTGCGGGGCGCCGCCGGGGGAGCCCTGCCTCACGCCGCTCGGGCATCCCTTGAAGACGAACCGAGGGTTGAGCCGACTCCCCTCCGGCCGGTTCCCGCCTCTTCGTCCCGGCTTCCACCGGGCGCGAAGGCGGGCTGTCACCGTCAACGTCTGGCCCTGGACGGAGATCCTCGCGTGACGCCGGATCTGCCTCTCACGCCCGGATTGCTCCGCGACCTTCGTTGCCCGCTGCTCTCGGGCTGCGCGGACGAGGAGCTGGCGCGAGCGCACGACGTCACCCCCGACGACGTCGCCGCGGCGCGCAGGATGCTGCACTGGTGGGCGGAGTCGGCGCGCGTGCGCGAGCTCGCGATCGAGCTGGCCCGCGAGCTCGGGACCCTCGAGCCGCTAGAGACCGTGATCACGCTCGCCCTCGAGGCGACGCTCGCTGACCTGCGCCGGCCGGCGCGGGAGGCGCAGAGAGGGACGACGCGATGAGCGACGCCGACGACTTTCCTCCGCAGTTCTTCCCTCCGTCGCGGGCGATCAAGCCGCCCACAAAGGTCGAGCCGGGAGGGCACATCCCCGCGCCCGGGACGACGCAGACCGACCTCGGCAACGCAGAGCGCTTTGCAGAGCACCACGGCGACAGGCTGCGGCACTGCCCGACGCTGGGCGGCTGGTACCACTGGTCTGGCTACCACTGGGCACGCGACGAGACAGCCGAGGCGCAGCGCCTTGCGCACGAGACCGTGCGGCACCTGTACCTCGAGGTGAAGCTGATCGCGGACGAGCTCACGCGCGAGCGGGACAAGGAGCGGCGGCAGCACCTCGAGGCGATGCTCGAGGAAGCGCGGCGCCACGCGAAGCGCTCGGAGGCTTCGCGCAGCATCAGGGCCATGCTGCACGAGGCCTCAGCGATCCGTCCGATCCCGACGGCGTGGAGCTCGTTCGACGCGCCCTCGACCGCGCTGCTACTCAACACACCGTCCGCGACGATCGACCTGCGCACCGGCGCCCCGCGTCCCCACCGCCGCGAGGACCTGATCACCAAGGTCACCGGGGTGCCGTACAGCAGCACCGCCGAGGCACCACGCTTCGAGCGCTTCCTCGCCCAGGTGCTCCCCGATCCCGACGTGCGCGCCTTCATGCAGCGGTGGGCCGGCTACTGCGCGACAGGCGTCATCCGCGAGCACGTGCTCCCCGTCTGGTACGGCGAGGGCGGCAACGGCAAGGGCACCCTCGCCGAGCTGCTCAAGTTCGCCCTCGGCGACTACGCGATCGGCACGCCCGATGGGTTCTTCGAGGAACAGAAGCACCGCGGGCACCAGACCGAGATCGCGCGACTGCGGGGCGCTCGGCTCGCCATCGCGAGCGAGACGAAGGCGTCAGCGAACCTCGACGAAGCGAAGGTAAAGAAGCTGACGGGCGGTGACAGCCTGACCGGCAACTACATGAGGCAAGATCACTTCACGTTCGAGCCCACCTGCAAGTTCGTCCTCTTCACCAACCACAAGCCGCGGATCCGCTCCACCGACGAGGGCATCCGCCGCCGAATCCTCCTCGTGCCCTTCACGGTCAGCATCCCGGCCGAGGAGCGGGTGCTCTCGCTGCGGGAGCAGATCCAAGCCGAGGAGGGGCCGGGGATCCTGCGCTGGATCGTGGAGGGTGCCCGGGAGCTCCTCGCGCGCGATGGGCAGCTCGCCCCGCCGGCCATCGTCCAGGCCGCCACCGAGGAGTACCTGGCGACCGAGGACACCGTCGGCCGCTTCCTCGAGGAGGGGTGCACGGTCAGGCCGCCCGGCGACCGCACCATCCGGTCGACGCCTGCCCACCTCTTCGAGGCGTACCAGCGCTGGTGCTCCACGAACGGGGAGGGGGCGGCAGGCCAGCGCGACTTCCGGACCCGGCTGGGCAAGCGTGGCTACACGTCCGTGAAGGGTAACGGCTCCCGCTGGTACCTCGGTGTGGCGCCGCTCGAACTGTCCCTGGATAACCACTCGGAATCACAATGGTAATGAGCAGGCAGGGACACCAAGGGTCAGTTGTTCCGTATGAGCTCCCCTGTGTGCGCGCGTACGTGAGGGGATTGGAACAACTGACCCTTACTGTCCCTGTGACAGCATGGCTCAGCACAAGTCCGCGTGTTTCCGGTGGGTTGAGTCGATCGCGACGGGTTGTCACAGGGACGGTTGGAGTCCGCGCGCAGGGAACGGGAGGCCCCTCGTGACCCCAGCCGCGCGCAGAAAGGACTCGGGTCGGGGTCAAGAGGCCCCGTTTGCTCCCATCTCGGGATTGCTGGGCACCCCCAACGATCGGCGGGCAACCCTCTCGGACATCCCACCGCCGATTTTCCGCGTTAGCCAGCCAGCTTTCGGGGTCCGCAGTACCCGTTTTGCCCCGGGTTTCCAGGGTTCGGGGTCGACCGACCCCAGCGTGGGCCGGCGCCGATGACCCGCAGATCCAAGGCTGGTCCGCTCTCGAAGCGGCAGGAGCAGCTCTGTCAGGCGCTGGCGCGCGGGCTTCGAGGCGCGGAGGCGGGGCGCGCGGCTGGCTACCGCGACGGGCCCGGGCTGAGCACGACGGTGAGCCGCACGCTCCGGAGCGCGAAGGTCCTCGCCCGGCTTCGCGAGCTTGGCGTCGACCCGGCCGGCGAGGGCGCGCGTGTGTCGCGACGCGTGCTCCCGACGCTTCCGCCCGACGCGACGCCCGAGGCGGTCTTCCGCTCGGTCCTCGCCGATCCCGACTCGACGGCCCGGGAGCGGCTCGACGCGGGCGAGCGGCTGGCCCAGCTCTACCGACGCACCCGCGACGATCGCGCTGAGGCCGGGCAGCTGGCCCACCTCCGAGCGCGGGTCGCCGCGATCATCGCGAAGCGAAGCCTGCCGGACTCGCTCCGGCACCTCGCGCGCCGCCACCCTGAGCACGCCGACCGCCTCGAGGCGTGGGCCCGCGAGGTCGAGGGCGCCGATGTCGCCTGAGGCCGAGGCGACCGAGTGGCTCGAGCGGCTCACCGCGGACGAGCTCCGTGCGCTCTTCACGGCGATCGCGTGGTCGCCCGATCTGCCGCGCGACGTCCGCGCCTCCGCCTACCAGTGCGCCCGTGCGGTCGACCGCCTCGAGGCGGAGCTCCGCGAGCTCGGAAGTGCGCCACCTGGCGAGGCATTGTGAGGCAGGCGGTGAGCGTCGAGACGGCCGCCCGCTTCCTCGGAGTGAGTCGCGTCGTCATCCTCGCCCGGCTCGAAGGACGGGAGATCGAGGGCTACCGAGAGGCGAACGGCGGGCCCTGGCGCGTTTTGCTCCCCCTCGTTCCGGCTTGGGTGAGCGTGCGGACCGTGGCCCGGTTCTACGGGAAGTCCCCAGCCGAGATCCGGGGCTGGTGCCGATCGGGTGAGCTGCTCACGGCGACGCAGAGGCGCGAGGGCGAGGCCCGATCGTGGCGGCGCGACGCCCGATCGCCGTGGCGGATCCTAGTCAACCAACCTTCCTTCAGCCCAAAGGAGGCGCAACAGCTTCAGCGCATGGAGAACGAGCACCGGTTCCGGGTTTCGCTCGCGAGGTCACGCCGCGCGCTCGAGAAGAAACGCGACTGATTCCGCATGAGTCCAGACATGTCGATCGGTACCCCATGGCCCCGAGACCGCGGCCCCGCCCATCGTTGGGGCATGACTGCGAAGCCGAAAGCGCCGGTGACGACGAAGCCGCCGACAGCGTTCCTCACCCCGAACGATCGGCGGGCGGCCGCTGCCGCCGCGCGGGTCCTGGCGAACCCGCTCCACGCGGCTCCCCCGGGCTGGGCATCGTGGCCCTACGCCGAGCTGCAGAAGCACGGGCACACCAAGGCCGCCGAGCTCGGGATGCGGGGTGCGCTGCAGTGCGAGGTCATCCCGCCCCCCGCAGGCGACACCGCCCTGTGGATGGCGACCCACACGCTCAAGGCCGAGCCGGACGCGCGTAGGGCCGTGCTCGCGGAGCTCATCAAGGTCGAGTACGACGCCCGCGGTCCGTACCAGGGCCAGGCGGATCGCGATCGCCTGTGCACGTACCTCGCGATGCGCATGCTCGAGGGTGAGCCCGACGCAACGGAGCTCGCCTCGCGGGCGGTCGCCATCATCGACGAGTACGCCACGGCCTTCCGGCCGAGCGACGCGATCATCTCCTCGCTCGTTCAGGGAGCCGACCGTGCACGCACGCCGTTCCCCGGCGAGGCGGCCGAGGCGGGCGTCGCGCGCGCGGAGGCCTACGTCGCGACGCTGCTCAAGTCGGTCCTCTTCGTCGGCCCGGGGATCCCGTGAGCGAGCTGCTGACGAACCTCGCGCGTGTTCTGCGCGACGACGACCCGAGCGCGCCGGAGCACGTGGTGATGATCCGCGCCGAGCGCCGAGCCACCGCGTTCGGCACGCACCGGCCCGTGACCGATCTGGAGGCGGCCGATGCGGTGCGACGTCGCCGCGCGCAGCGGGTTCAGGAGACAGCCGATCGGCTCCACGCGGAGGCCGAGGCGAAGCAACGCGCCGAGCTCGATCGCGCCTACGCGGAGCTCGAGGGGCAGGACCTCGGCGACGTGCCCGGCGAGAACCGGAACCGTCGGGCGCGGGCCGTGCGCCTCGCGCGGGAGCGTCGTCCGGACCTCTACGCGGAGGAG
This sequence comes from Polyangia bacterium, assembly GCA_030426845.1. GTDB lineage: Bacteria > Myxococcota_A > Polyangia > Polyangiales > Sandaracinaceae > JAUHXR01. The sequence continues at coordinate 27,618 of JAUHXR010000080.1, forward strand.
CTCGGCGCGGACGCCCTCCATGAGCGCGCGGTCGCGATCGTCGCCAAGGAGCGCCCGTGGCTCTGGCCCGACGCGCCGCTGAACTCGAAGCCTCGCGCGACGAAGACCAAGGCGAGGCAGAAGCCCAAGGCCACGCAGACGCGCCGCGTGGCGCATCCGAAGGCACCCCGACCGGTCGGCGCTTCGGGCGTCTCAGCGAACATCCTCGCGGGCGCGTGGCTGCTCCGTGAGGACGTGCTCAGCCGGCTCTCCGCGGCGCAGCCGACCGCCGAGGACCGGAAGTCGTTCGCGGTCCTCGCGGGTGCGCGCGCAGCGTCGCAGGCGCCGCAGTGCCTCACGGTCCTCGGCTCGACGGCGGACATCGACGTCAGCGGCGTCCTGACCCCGCGCCCCGACCTGTGGGCGTGGCTGATCGGCGCCGCCAACACGACCTACGCGGACCTCTGCGCGGCGATCGCTCAGGTCGAGGCCGACGCCTCCGTCACCCGGGTGCGCGTGCACGTCGACAGCCCCGGCGGCTCGGCCTCGGGTCTCTACGAGACGATGGACGCCTTCGCGCGCCTCCGCGAGACCAAGTCGGTTCGGGTGGTCGCCGGCTCCGCGCACTCGGCCGCGTACGGCATCGCCGCGGTGGCGGGCCCCATCGAGGCCAAGAGCGACGCGAGCATGTTCGGGTCGGTCGGCGTCGCGGCCTCGGTGTGGATGCCGCGGGGCGTGCTCGAGCTCACGAACAGCGAGAGCCCGGACAAGCGACCGAACCTGAAGACGGAGGCGGGGCGCGCGATCCTTGTGCGCGAGCTCGACGCGCTCTTCGATGTCTTCGCCAACCGGATCGCCACCGGCCGCGGGGTCGATCGCTCCACGCTCGCCGAGGCGTTCGGCCGGGGCGCGAGCTTCACCGCGGCCGAGGCGAAGCGCCGCGGGATGATCGACAGCTACCCGAAGGCGGCTCGGGCCCGATGAGCACGCACGCTTCGGAGCTCGCGCGCGCGAGCTCGGCCGTCGACCTCGTGTCGGCCGAGGTCCGCGCGCTGGAGGAGCAACTCGCCCGCGACGAGCACGCCCACGAGGAGCACGCGGCCGACCTCCGCCGGAAGATCCGCAACGCGCGGGCGCGCGCGTTCCAGCGTCACCAGCGCGCCCTCGCCGAGGAGGAGGCCGCGGCGTCCGCCGAGGCCGAGCGACTCCGAGCCGCGGCCGACCAGGTCGAGGCCGAGGCGACCGCGAAGGCAGAGGCGATGCGCGCCGACGCTGCCCGGTTCGAGCAACGCGCGGCCGCGACCGCGGAGCGCCGCGAGCGCGAGGCCGCGGCGATGGCGGAGGGAGGGAACTCGAACGAGTAGCGCGCTCGGCGGACCGACGTCGCGGCGCGAGCTCGTCTCCCGCTTCGACGCCGGCCAGCCGGCTGGGCTCCTCCACGCCACGGCGGCGAAGGCATGCGCCGCCGTGGCACCTACGGAGCGGACGTGGGCGGGTCTCCGGCTGTTGCCTCGCCCTACACCTGGACAGCAGAGCGGCGCCCTTTGCCCTTTCGGGGGCGCTGCTCGCGACTTGGGTTCGAATCCCAAGGCTCCGATCGTCGAAAGGACGCGACCTTGTCAGACCGAGACATCATCGAGGGAGAGACGCTGCCGCTCATAGAGCGCGTCGTCGTTCGTTCGCAGGCCCTCGCGTTCGCCTACGATCCGCAGCGGACCTACGCGTGCTGGCTCCTCGCGGGGCTTGTGCGTGAGCTGGCGCGGCGCGACGAGGTCCCGAAGGCGGCTCGCAAGGAGCTCCTCGCGATCGCCCCTCGCCTCGACGCCTGCGAGAACGGCGCGCGCGCCGAGGCGTGGGAGCTCGTGCACGGTCTTCGCGAGGCGATCGAGCGCGCGCGGAAGGAGCGCGACGAGAAGGCGCGCGCGGACTACGAGCGGCTCCAGCGCGCGAAGAAGGACCAGGCCGAGGACATCGCCGCGACGGTGCGCAAGCTCCGCAAGCTCGGCGACGAGCAGGCCGCCAAGGCGAGGGAGGCCGCGGCCGCGGCCTTCGCTCGCCTCGACCGCGATCGCTTCCACGGGATCTGAGCCATGTCGGACGAAGTCTTCGAGATCGGCTTTGAGACGTCGGGCGAGGAGGAGGCGGCCGCCGCCTTCACCAAGCTCAAGCTCAAGCAAGCCGAGCTGCAGCGCGAAGCGCGCGGGCTCAACGCGCGCCTGCGCGAGCTCTCAGAGGCGGGGCAGTCCAACACGACCGAGTTTCAGGAGCTGTCGCGCTCGTACGTCGCGCTGCGGGGCCAGGCCGCCGACCTCGGCCGCGCGGCCCGCGGGCTCAACCGCGATCTCCAGAACCAGGCGCAGGCGACGCAGCGCGTCGAGGCGGCGGTCACCGCGACCAACGTCAGCGTCGAGGCGGGCGGGCGTCGCTTCGGCGAGCTCGCGGGCGCGCTCGGGAACACGTTCACCGTCCTCGGCCAGAACAACACCGCGTTCGGCCAGGCAGGCGCGCGCGTGGGGGCGATGGGCACCGCGACGACGGCGCTCACCACGTCGATGGGTCCGCTGGGCGTCGCGATCGCGGCGGTGACGGTCGCGGGCGGTCTGCTCCTCCCGATGCTGAGCGATGCGGAGGATGA
>JAUHXR010000081.1 GCA_030426845.1 Polyangia bacterium
TCACACCCCGGAGGCGGCGGGCGACTACGCCGCGGGGCCGAGCCACGTGCTCCCGACGGGCGGCGCCGCGCGCTTCGCCTCGCCGCTTGGCGTCTACGACTTCGTCGTGCGCACGTCGTTGATCCGCTACTCGAAGGAGGCGATCGCGAAGCAGGCGCTTGCCCGCAAGCCCGCTTCCCCGTTGCCGGCGCAAGGCGGGGATTTCACCCATCTTGGCATACGGCCGGAAGACATCGGGATCGTCGCCCCCGGCGAAGGCGTAGACGGCGGCGCCGACGGCCACGAAGGCGAGGACCGAGAGGCCGATCACGCGGCGGTTTCGGCGGCGCGGCGGCGCGGCCTCCTCGGCGGCCGCGCGCTGGCGGCGGCGCGGCGCCTTCTGGGCCACGCGCTTGGACGGCACCGCGGTGGTGGTGCGGCGCTTGGCGCGCCCCTTGCGGACCTTGCCCCAGACGATCGAGGTGAGGGCCGCGAGGCGCGCGCCGAACGAGCGGACGCCGGGGCCGGCCTGGGCGGCGAGGCGCACGAAGAGCTTCACGATCGCGCCCCAGGTCGAGGCGAGCCGGGGACGCGTAGCGCTCCAGCCGCGACCGGCGGCGGCCTTGATCGAGGCGAGGGCCGGGCCGACCTTGGCCGCGAGCCCGACGCGGGGCGCCTCCTCGACCGGCTGCGCGATCTCGTCGTCCAGCCCCTCGTCCGTCCCAGCGTCCAGCCCAGCATCCAGCCCGGCGTCCGCGTGCGCCGGCTCGTCCTGAGTCTCGCCGGCCGGGAGGTCGAACACCCGCGCCGCCTGGGCCGCGCGGCCCGCGTCGACGGGCGCCTCGGCCACCGCCGCGGCGAGCCCGCCGGGGAGCGACGCGTCGTGGAGGGTGTCCTCGTTGGCGACCTCGAGCTGCTCGTCGTCGTAGGTCGCGAGCTCGTCGCGAGCCGACGCCGCGATCCCGCTCGCCTCGCTCGCCGTGTCGCCGGCGGGCGGCGCGTCGTCGCGCGTCTCGAGCGCGGGCGCGGCGTCGAGCTCCACGCCGAGGACGAGGCGCGGCACGCCGCCCTCGAGGCGCAGGTCGACCGACGCCAGCCGGCCGCGGGCGCCGGTGTCGCTCGCCACGCCCATCCCGAGCTCGAGGAACGGGAGCTCCTGCTCCACGCTCATCCAGCCGTCGTCGTCCTCGACCAGCTCGCCCTCGATCGGGCTCGCGACGCCCTCGAGGTGCAGTCGCACGGCGGGACCCGGCTCGCCGCCGAGGTGCTCGACCAGCGCGCGCAAGCCGTCCTGCGCCGTGCCAGGCAGCGTCGCGAACCGCAGACCGAACTCGCCGCAGCGCTCGCCCGCGTCGTGCGCCCAGACGACCTCGCCGTCCACCTCGATCTCGGCCGCCTCGCGGGGGTCGTCGAAGCGGCAGCGGAGCCGGTCGCCCACCTCGGGGAGGTAGTCGCTGCGCAGGGCCAGCCCACCCATGCTCAGGTCCACGCCGTCGGCGTCGAAGTCCGCCTCGTAGTCCTCGTGGTTGAGCCGAACCCACAGGTCGAGGGGCACGCGAGGCGCGCCGGGGTCACGTCGTTCGATGGCCTGCATGGAACCAGGGGATGCCGACTCGCCGGCGATCGGTCCAATTTTCGGCGGGCGCGGCGGCCTCGCGCCGACTGGTTACCCTCGGGTCATGGCGGATCCGCTGATCATGGTGGGGATCATGGCCCTGTTCGGGCTGGGCGTCGGCGCGCACCGCCTACTCGGCGGCTCGCTCGCCGCCGGGAGGCTCCGTCGGCGGATGCGCAAGGTCCCGCGGCGACCGCTCCGCGAGGTCCAGGACGGCGACCTCACCCGGGTGGTGGGCCGCACGCGCGCCCGGAGCGGCGTGGTCGCGCCGGTGTCGGGCCGGCCCTGCGCGTTCTGGCGCGTCGAGGTCCGGATCGGTCGCCAGGAGCAGCGCGGGCGGCAGACGGTCACGGTGTGGGACGCGGTCGTCGATCAGATCGGCGAGGAGGACGGCTTCTTCCTCGACACCGACGCGGGCGCGGTCGAGGTGCGCGGGCGCGACATGGAGCTCGCGATCGAGGACGCGCGCCGCTGGGACCACATCCCCCACGAGCGCATGAGCGACGCGTTCCGGGCGCTGCTCGCGGACAACATGACCGTCACCGCGGGCGACGGGAACACGCGGATCCTCGAGCAGATCGTCGCCGACGGCGCGGAGCTGGCGGTGGTGGGCGAGGCGCGCTGGGTCGACGACCCCGACGGCGCGCCCGAGCCCTCCGGCTACCGCGAGGCGATCGCCCCGCGGCGCCTGGTGCTCTCACCCTCGGCCGAGACCGCCCTGCTCGTGAGCGATCACCCGAGCGCGCGGACGTGACCGGGCCGCGCGGCGCCGATCACTCGCACCACGCGCGGCGATCGGCGCACAGCCCGGGGAGTCGGCATCCGGGCTCACCCGGGTCGCAGTTGTACTTCTTGCACTCGCCGCTCTCGTCCCAGTCGTAGCACTCGCAGTGCATGGGGCAGTAGCAGAGCGCCTCGTCCTCGCACGGCTGCACCTGCCGGCACACGCCGTAGACGCAGCGCTCGTCGTCGCCGCACCGTCGCCCGCAGAAGCCGCAGTGGTCGTCGTTGTCGATGAGCGAGGTGCACTGCGACGTCCCGTACGCCGATCCCTCCTCGGAGTGGATGCAGCACTCGAGCGGCCAGTCGCACTGACCTGGCTCTCCGAACTCGCAGAGCTGGCCCACCTCCAGCGCAGCGGTCGCGGTCGCGACCGAGGCGTCGGCCGGGGAGCCCGGCGCGCCGGTGCACCCGGCCAGCCCGATCATCAGAGGGGTAAGCGCGATCGCGACGCGCGCGGCAGATAGATTCGTCATGGGAGCCTCGCCTGAAGGAGGGAGTCCGGCGGCGCCGGACCCGAGGAGCCTCTCGCAGCAATGCAGCTCGCCGCGTGGCGAGCTCCTCCCAGCGCAAGCCCCGGTCCAGATGCTTCCGCGTCGATGTCGACGGCGCGCGGCAACGCGTTGCTGGATCGCGCAATCCTTGCTGAGCCAGACGCGCACCGGCGCCCCGATGGAGCGATGGAGTCACTCACCGCCGCCTCTCCCTCGGCGCAATTCTCGGCACCCCGGCGCGGGCGTGGTAGCTGACCGGGGTGGGCGTGCACCTCGCCGTGCGCTCGTGCTGGTCCTCTCCCTCGGGGGGGGAGGAGGAGCTGGTCTACGAGTTCGACCAGAGCCGCATCGTCATCGGGCGCGGCCGCGGAGCCGACGTGCGCCTGCCGCACCGGGCGGTGAGCGTGCGCCACGCGACGATCGAGGCCCAGGGCACCCGCTACACGATCGTCGACCACGGAGCGACCAACGGGACGCTCGTCCAGGGCGCGCGGATCGTGTCCGGCCGGCCCAAGCCGCTGCGGGATGGCGACCGGATCGAGGTCGGGGGCTTCGCCGTGGTGTTCCGCTGCGGCGTCCCGGTGGTCCGCGCGACCACCACCGAGGGCACCGCGTCGCTCGCGCGGCGGCTCGTCCGCAGCTCGCTCACCGACGCGCGCACCATCGAGCCGCCGACCCTCACCGTCCTCAACGGGCCGGCGGAGGGGCGGGAGCACGCCCTTCCGGCGCCGCCGGCTCGGCTCGTGATCGGCCGCGACGAGGCCGCCGACGTCCCCCTCGACGACGCGGACGCCTCGCGCGAGCACGCCGAGCTGGAGGTCCGGCTCGACGGGGTGTGGCTGCGCGACCTCGCGAGCAAGAACGGCGTGGCGGTCAACGGGCGCGCGGCGCGCGAGCGGCGCCTCGCGGACCGCGACGAGCTCCAGGTCGGCGCGACTGTCCTGCGGTTCGAGGACCCGGCGCGGGCCGAGGTGGAGGCCCTCGAGGAGGGCGACGACGAGGCGGTCGAGCCGCCCCGGTACGAGGAGCCCGAGCCGGACGAGCCCGAGCCGCCGGAGGAGGGTGAGGCGGAGGCCACCCTGGCCGAGGCTCCCTCCCCCGAGGCGCTCGAGGGCGGCGCGGCCGGGCCGGCGGCCCCGAAGCGGGCGCGTCGCGACGTCGCCCCGGCCGATCTCGTCATCTACGTGCTCGCCGCGGCGGTCTTCGCGATCAGCCTCCTGGGCCTGCTCTGGCTGCTGCGGTCCGGTTGAAGCCGGACCGACCCTCTGTTAGCTCACCCCCCGGGATGAACAGCGGGCGGCCCGGACCGTCCAACGGGGACGTGCGCATGAATCGAACCTTGCTTTCGCTGCTGGCTCTCGGCGCCCTCGCGCTCGCGGCCTGCTCTTCGCCACGTCGCCGCTGGCAGCCCGATCAGGGCGGCGGGCAGGCCACCGTCACCACCGGAGGCGGCCAGACCGTGACCGCGGCCGGCGTGGTCGCGAGCGGCTCCCCCCGCGAGCAGCTCGAGCAGCTCGACGGGGTGCTCCGCCAGCAGGGCTTCACCGCCACGGGCCCCGCGGTCCACGGCAACCTGCCGACCAACGGCCTCATCGCCTACGCCGTCGATGCGACGCCCAACTCCTGCTACACGCTGGCCGTCCTCGGCGAGACGTCGGGGCAGAACATCGACATGATCGTGATCGACCCCTACGGTCGACCGACCGCCCACAACGTCCGCCCGGACAACCACCCGTGGGCGAGCTTCTGCGCGAGCCAGGCCGGCCGCTTCATCGCGCGCGTGCAGATGGCGAGCGGCGCGGGCAGCTACTACTACGCCGCCTACCAGGGGCCGGCGAACCGTCAGATGGATCTGGCGTCGTTCTACGGCGAGGCCTCCTCCGCGGTGCAGACCGCGCAGATGGACGCGCAGACCCAGCAGCGGCTCGGCGCGCTCGACGGGCAGATGCAGCAGCGCGGCTTCAACCGCGTCGGCCAGCCCGCGGGCCTCGCGCTCGACAACACGGAGCCGCGCGACTTCCAGCTCAGCCTCCAGCAGGGGACCTGCTACGCGTTCGCCTCGCTGGGCGGACCCAGCGCGGTCGACACCGACATCTTCCTGAACGACCACAGCGGCCAGCGGCTCGAGTCGGACACCGCGCGCTCGCAGGACGCGGTCATCCAGTACTGCGCGCCGGCGACGGGCGCCTACGTGCTCCAGGTGCGCATGTCCGAGGGCAGCGGCTCGCTGTTCACGGTGGGCTACGTCCAGGGCGCGGCCCAGGCGTCGGGCAACGAGCCGGTGATGGCGAGCACCTCCACGGCGAGCGCAGGACTGCAAGAGAACTTCGCGCTCCTCGACGCCGACATGCGCGCGCGCGGGTACGAGGGCTACGGGCAGCAGACGACGGGTCAGCTCGCGGCCAACGCGACGCGCGACTTCCAGATCCAGCTCGAGGGCGGGCGCTGCTACGCGATCCTCGCGGTCGGCGACCAGAGCGTGACCAACCTCGACCTGCACCTCCTCGACGCGCGCGGCCGCGAGGTCGACCGCGACGTGGCGGGTGACGCCCGGCCGACGGTGCGGGTGTGCCCGACGGCGAGCGGCAACTTCACGATGCGGGTCCAGATGATGGCCGGCCAGGGCAACTACGTGTACGCGCCGTACCGCTGGCCCCGGGGCACCCAGGGCCCGTTCGGGATGAGCGGCCTGTCGTTCGTGCGGATGAGCGAGCTGACCGCGCTCCTCCAGGTCGAGGGCTACGAGCCCGACCCCGGCTTCACCCCGGGCCACGGCAACCTGCGCACCCAGGGCGCGAGCTCGCGGCACGAGGTCGAGCTCACCGCCGGCCAGTGCTACGCGGTCGTCGCGGTAGGCGGCGAGGGCGTCAACGATCTCGACGTGACCCTCCAGGAGGGCAGCACCCAGCTCGCGAGCGACTACGGCAGCAGCAACGCCATGACGTCGGTCCGCCACTGCGTGCAGCGCGATGGCCGCTACACCTTCCGCGTGACGGCCTCGGCGGGCAACGGCGAGTACCACTACCAGATCTTCAGCCGCAGCAACGACTGAGCCCTCACGCAGCTCCCCTTCCTCTATCCACCGAAGAAGGGGAGGTGCTCTGCCTACTCCGTGATCGAGAAGTCCTGGTGCGAGAGCACCGCGCCCTCCGAGCTCCTCACCACGCAGCGGTACGCGCCGGGGGCCCGGTTCGGGGTGCCGCGCGACACGGTCCGGTAGCGGCTGCGCGCCGGGAACTGGAACTCCCGACCCCGCGCGCCGGGGGACGGCTCGCCCTCCGCGCGCTCGAACGCGATGCGGATCGAGCCCTCGGCGCCGGTGCGGTTCTGGATGCGGACCATGCAGTAGATCGCCGGGTCGCTCCGCGAGAAGGTCGTGGTCGGCGACGTGGGGACGCCCCCCTCGATCGCCGTGCCCATCACGATCTCGGTGACGGACACCGGCGCGTCCTGGGCGAGCGCGAGGCCCGCGAAGGTGGTGAGGAGCGCGACGACGGCGGCGCGGGCGGCGTGACGATGCATCTGGACTCTCCCTCCGGATAGGGCCCCATGGTCCCCGGTTCGGGCGCCTCGGTTCAAGGCTCGCGCGGGATACAGTCGCTTGACGGGGACGGCGCGAGGCACGATGACGAAGGGCATGCCCCGCCTCGGCCGCCGCCGCGCCCTCGAGCTCCTCGCCGCCTCCGGCGCGGCGACCCTCGTCGGCGCCTCGGCGAGCGGGTGCCGCTCCCCCGAGCCGACCGGTCGCCTCGCGTCGGTGAGCTCCGGCCCGGCGCCCACCACCGGCGCCTCGGCCGTCCTCGCGGTCGAGCCGCTCACCACGCCGTGGCAGACGCGGGACCCGTTCCTGTTCTGCATGCACCACGACGACCGCTACCCGCCGGGGGACGCCCGGCTCGGGCCCGCCGCCTCGCTCGCGGGCCACAACCTCGGCCGCGACTTCGAGGGCGTCGACGGCTGGCGCATGTACCACGGCCGCCAGGTGCCCGGCTTCCCGCGGCACCCCCACCGGGGCTTCGAGACGATCACGGTGGTGCGCGAGGGCCTCCTCGACCACTCCGACTCGCTCGGCGCGACCGCTCGGTATGGGCAAGGTGACGTGCAATGGCTCACCGCGGGCGGCGGCATCCTCCACGCCGAGATGTTCCCGCTCCTCGACGCGCGCGCCGCGAACCCGCTCGAGCTGTTCCAGATCTGGCTCAACCTTCCCTCGGCCAACAAGATGGTCGACGCTCACTTCTCCATGCTGTGGCGGCCTTCCATCCCGAGGCGCGAGCTCGTCGACGAGGCGGGCCGCCGCGCGCGCGTCACCGTCATCGCCGGCGGCTTCGACGACGCACACGCCCCCGCGCCGCCGCCGCGCTCCTGGGCCTCCGAGTCCGACGCCCACGTCGCGATCTGGAGCGTCGCCCTCGACCCGGCCGCTACCGTGACCCTCCCCGCCGGGCCCGCGGGCGCGACCCGGTCGCTCTACTTCTTCGCCGGGCGGGGGCTCCGCGTCGGCGGCCGGACGATCCCGAGCTACCACCACGTGGCGGTCCGCGCCGACACGCCGATCGCCCTCGCCGCGGGGCCGGACGTCAACGAGATCCTCGTGCTCCAGGGACGCCCGATCGGCGAGCCGGTCGCCCGCCACGGCCCGTTCGTGATGAACACCGACGCGGAGATCCGCGCCGCCTACGCGGACTACCAGCGCACCCAGTTCGGCGGCTGGCCGTGGCCGAGCGACGAGCACGTCCACGCGCGCACGGAGGGCCGGTTCGCGCTGCGGCCCGGCGGCGCGATCGAGCGGCCCCCGGCCTGAGACCTCGGTCCCGCCGGCGTCAGCGCCCGAACGTCGAGCCGCGCCGGAGCCGGATCGGGCCCCGCGCCGTGAGCGCGTCGACCTCGGTCGCGCCCTGGGTCGCCCGGAGCTCGCCGGCCAAGGCCAGCCGCGCCGCGATCGCGCGCACCCGGGGCATCAACGTCCGCCACGCCTCGGGGCGCACCTGCCGCGCCACCTCCGAGGGGCACACGCTCGCGTCCGGCGCGCGCGCCGCCAGCCGCTCACGCACCGCGGCCTCGATCGCGCGATCGAGCGCCCCGCCGCGCTCGCGACGGCAACGCTCGCTGCAGTGGCGTACGCGCCCCCAGTCGTCGGCCCACTTCCGGCGCCACGCGAACGGCCGGCCGCAGGTCGCGCACGGCTTGCTCGGCAGCTCGGCCTTGGTCCGGCGGGGCACGACGACGACGATGTGGAGCCGGGCGACCCGCGCGTCCAGCGGGGGGGCGACGCGCGAGACCGGCTATCCTCCGCCCATGTCCACACCCGAGCCGGGCTGCGACGTCACGGTCCTCCGCATCGGCCCCACCAACGCGCACCTCCTCGCGCGCGTCGGCGACGTGTTCGACGAGCCGATCCAGCCGGCCCGCGTCGCCGCCCTCGTCGACGACCCGAGCCACATCCTGATCGTCGCGGTCGCGGACCACACCGTCGTCGGGCAGTGCCTCGGCGTCGTGCACCTCCACCCGGACAAGCCGACCGACCTCTACATCGAGGACCTCGCGGTCGACCCCGCGTGGCAGCGGCGCGGGGTCGCCACGCGTCTGGTCGAAGCGCTCTACTTGATCGGGCGCGACCGGGGCTGCGAGGTGCTCTGGGTGGCCACCGAACCGGACAACGACGCGGCCCGCTACTTCTACGCGTCGCTCACGCTCTCCGAGCGCGTCGTCTCGGTCTTCGAGGGCGACTTCTGATCGGCGCGCGGGTGCCAGCCCGGCGCGGACGTGGTAGCGCGGGCGCCATGACCCCTCGATGGCTCCTCCTCGCCTGCACCCTCGGCGCCTGCGCGAGCGCCGCTCCCTGCCCGCGCGCGCCTGATGACGTCGCGGCCGAGGCCGCGGCCGCAGCGGACGACGCTCCTTCGCCGACGACGATCGCGCTGACGGACTTCCGCGCCGGCCTGATGACGGTCGAGGTCGAGGTCGGCGGCGCGACGCGGACGATGCTGTTCGACACCGGCGCGGGGATCACCGCGATCTCACCCGCGGTCGTCGAGGCGATCGGCTGCGAGCCCTACGGGCGGCTCACCGGGCACCGGCAGACGGACGAGCGCCTGGACATGCCGCTGTGCCCGGAGGCCGCGCTCACCGTCGGCGACCTCGAGACTCGCGTCGCGCCGGTAGGCGTGTTCGACATCGCGCCGCTCATGCCGCCGGACTGGCCGCGGGTCGACGGCGTGATCGGCCTCAACGCCTTCGCCGGTCAGCGGGTCACCCTCGATCTCGCCTGCCGCCAATTGATCGTCGGCGGCGAGGCGCCTCCGGCCGCGCGGCCGGCGCGCGCGCGCATCGCCCGGGAGACCGACGGCGTCGCGGTCGGGGTGTTCCTCGCGGCGCGCACCGATCGCCCGGAGGTTCACGCGTGGCTCCAGGTCGACAGCGCCAACACCGGCCCGGTGCTCGTCGCGCAACACATCGCGGAGCGCCTCGGGGTGCGTGAGGACGCGGCCACCCTCGACGTCGCGGGCTTCGGCGCGCGCGACGTCGAGGTCGCGGTGATGGACCTGATCCACGACGGCAACCTCGGCGCCTCGTACCTGCGGGGCTACGCGCTCTCGGTGGACCTCGCGACGGGCGACGCGGCGGTCGCGCCCACCGCCTGCCCGACCGACGACTGAACGCCGCTCAGACCGGGAGCGCCGCGCTCGTGTCCGAGCCGTCGCCGAAGCCGGTCATGTCGACGTTCATGATCTGACCCACCGCGCGCCAGAGCGACATCGCGCTCGCGCCACCCGCGTCGAGGTGACGCCGAGGCGTGAAGTGCGTGCCGTCGCCGCCGATGAGCATGAACGGGATGTTGTTCGTGTCGTGGTTGTGACCGATCGGGCGCGCGTAGAGCACCAGGGTGTGGTCGAGGTCCGGCCCGAGCTGATCGAGGAGGTAACGCAGGTGGCGGGTGCGCCACTGCTCGAACCGGACGCGGTCGGGGTAGGTGGGCGCGCTCGCGCCGCCGGTGTTGTGCGTCAGATCGTGGCAGTCGAGCGTCGAGGTGATCGACGGATCGAGCACCGACGGCTGGCCGAAGTCGACCCCGGAGTCGCCGATCGTCATCGTCGCCACGCGGGTCACCCCGCAGCGCAGCGCCTGGACCATCACGTCGATGTGCCCGCGGATCGAGTCGTTGCCCCACTGGTTCACGAGCCCGCGGTTGCGCTGCACGTCGGCGTCCGCGGTGGGGTAGCCCGCCGGCAGGCTGGGCGGGGTCGGGCTGCACGTGACGGTCGACGGCGCGAGGAGCGAGAGCTGGCTGTCGATCGCGTCGAGGTGACTGCCGAGGCGCGCGTCGACCTCGGGCGTGCGCTGCCCGAGCATCGCGCGCAGCTCCTCCTGGTTGGCGCCGAGCACCCGCCGCTGCCGCCGCAGGTCCACCGGCTCCTCCGCCGCCATGTACGAGGTCCCGAACGCGGCCTCGAACGCGCGCATCGGGTGCGCGATGAAGGGCTGGCGGACGCCGCCGTCGTAGTGGACGAACTTGTGGGAGTTGCCGGCCGCGAAGTTGACGAGCGCGCCGGTGTGGAGGACGGGCAGACGGACGGGCCCGCCCAGCGCGTGGGCGACGTGGTAGTCGAGCGACGTGCCAGGGTTCGAGTAGACCCAGTGCTGGGCCGCGTTCGGGATGACGATGTCGTGCCCGGTGAACAGGGAGCCCGCCGAGTCGTGGCCGCGCCCGAACGGGTTGCGGACGTTGTCGATGAAGAGGATCCGATCCTCGAGCCCGGCGAGCGGTGACAGCATCTGAGGCAGCGCGAAGCCGGCGCCCGGGCGCCAGACGCTCGGGTGGATGAGCGAGTTGCCCGAGTAGAAGATGACGAGGTTCATCGGCTGCGGCCCGGCGAGCGCGCGGCGGCCGAGGCCGAGGAGGGGCGCGCTGACGGCGGCGGCGCCCAGGCCAGCGAGGAAGCGGCGACGGCTGACGGTCACGGGGACACCTCCGAGGTGGGGAGTCGGTAGCGGAACGGCTCGCTGGTCACCACGGCGACCATCAGCTCGCGGAGATCGAGATCGCTCTCGATGAAGCGGTCGGCGATCGTGTCGACCGCGCAGGCGTCCTCGTCACGCACCGGGCCGACCGCCATCTCGTACCACTGCTGCGCGTAGCAGCGCTGGACCTGGGGCTCGTCGGCGAGCGAGCGCATCAGGTCGGGCGCGTGCTCGAAGGTGCCGTGCTCCGAGAAGCCGCCGTAGCCCTGCACGTCGATGACCTCGTCGATGAGGGTGCCGTCCGCGTAGTGGGTCCGCAGGCGGCCGAGCTCGTCGTACTCGTCCATGCCGCGCCCGATCGGGTCCATCGGCAGGTGGCAGCTCGCGCACGCCGAGCCCGGCGTGGTCCGCTCGGGGTTGTTCAGCACCGTCATGTCGACGTTCGCGGGGGGCGGCGAGATGTGCTCGCACAGCACGCGCTCGCGCACCCACTGGCCGCGCGACACCCAGGAGACCTTGTCGAAGCGCGCGAGGGCGGCCAGCACCCGAGGCTGCGTGAGGATGCCGGCGCGCTCGCTCGGGTCGAGCTCGACGCGGTGGAACTGGCCGTCCGACGGGACGGTGGCACCGAGCAGCGGGGCGACCTCGGAGTCGACGAACGCGTAGGGCGCGGTCAGCAGCTCGCGGAGGCCACCACCGTTGAGCATCGCCTCCTCGACGAAGAGGTAGCTCGACTCCCGCATGCTCGCGGCGAGGGTGGGATCGAACGCGGGGTCACGCTTGTCGTCGGCGCGGGAGCTCTCGAGGTGGACCCACTGGCCGTGGAACGAGCGCACCGAGCGTCGGACGAGGTCCGACTGGATCATGCGGCGCGCCTGCGCCTCGATCCCCGCGGGATCGGCGAGGTCGCCGGCCGCGGCCGCGTCGAGCAGCGCGTCGTCGGGGACGCTGTTCCAGAGGAAGAACGCCATCCGCGAGGCCAGCCCGTGCGGGTCGAGCAGCGTCGGCTCGGCGTCGGCGTCCGCCATCGTCTCGTTCCACCGGTAGACGAGGCGCGGCGACATGAGCAGCGCCATCACCACCCCGCGCGCGGCCTCGTCGTGGGTCCAACCGTCGGCGATCCCGTCGTCGTACACGCCCATGAGCGTGGCGACGCTCGCGTCGCTGAGCGGCTGTCGGTACGCGCGGCGGCCGGTCGAGCGGACGAACGCCTCGACGCAGCTCCGGTCGCCGCAGCCGACGCCGTACGCGCTCAGGTCCATCGCCCGCGCGGCCGCCTCGGCTGCGTCGAGGTAGCTCTTCACGTGCCCCCGGGCGATGGTGTCGCTCGTCCCGTTGGCCGCGAATGTCCCCGAGCTGCTGTCGGAGAAGCCCGCGACCGCGATGTCGACGCCGACCAGGTCGCGGATCGCGTTCTCGTACTGCGGGACGGTGAGCCGCAGGAGCTCGTCCGGGCGCGCGACGATCTTGTCGTCGTCGCAGACCACCCCGCCCGGCCCGTGCGGTCCGCCGCCCTCGGCCCCGGGCATGAAGCGCGGCTCCTCGAGCGCGCCGACACACCCGACCGCGATCAGCGCGCCGAGGACGACCCCCGATCGCGCGCTCCGCCACCAGCCCACCTGCTCCATGGGCTACACGCTACGGGGCGGCCGGCGCGCCCTCCATTACAGTTGGTTCGCCGAGGTCCGCGGAGGCCCTTCCGAGGTCCGAGCTACCCGCGCCGCGCGAGGCGCCGGCGGACCGCGCTCACCCACCGCCGGGCGGTCGAGGTGCCGGCCGAGCGATCGATCGGCGCGGCCTCGAAGGCGGCCCGGACGTGGGCCCGCTCGCCGCGGGCGAGCCGCATCCGGGACGCGCGCACCAGCCCGTCGAGCTGGGCCTCGTCGCGCGCCCCCGCGATCGCCGAGACGACCGCGGGCTGGGCGATCAGCCAGGCGAGGGCGACGCTCGCGAGGGGCGCGCCGCGATCGATCGCGACGGGGTCGAGGCCCTCGCGCATCGCGCGGTGGATCGCGCGGAGGTTCTTCGGGTGGAAGCTCGGGTCGGCCCCGCGGAAGTCGCCCGCGCCCACGCGCCCGCCGGTCAGGAGCTTGCCCGCGAGCAGGCCCTGCGCGAGCGGCGAGTAGCAGAGCAGCCCGACCCCGTGGCGCGCGCAGAACGCGGCGTGCGTGCGCTCGACGTCCCGGTAGACGAGGCTGTAGCGCTCCTGCGTGCTGAAGAGCGGGGCCGGCGCGAGCGCGCGGCGCGCGGCCTCGAGCTCGTCGACGGTGAAGTTGGACGCGCCCACCGCGCGCACCCGCCCCTCGTCGAGCAGGTCCTTGAGCGCCCCGAAGGTCTCGTCGATCGGCGTGTCGCGGTCGGGGTGGTGGACCTGCACGATGTCGAGCGCCTCGAGGCCGAGGCGCTCCAGGCTCTCCTCCACGTCGCGGCGGACGCTCTCGGGCCGCGAGTCGCGGCGGACCGTCCGCTCGGGCGTCTCGAACAGGACCTCGCCGCGCGCGTCCGGACCCCAGCGGAGGCCCACCTTGCTCAGCACCTGGACGCGCGCCCGACGCCCGGCCACCGCGCGGCCGACGAGGCGCTCCGAGTGGCCGAAGCCGTAGAGCGGCGCCGTGTCGATGCTCGTGATCCCGCGATCGATCGCGGCCTGCATGAGGGCCACGCGGTGGCCATCGTCGCCCGCGCC
This sequence comes from Polyangia bacterium, assembly GCA_030426845.1. GTDB lineage: Bacteria > Myxococcota_A > Polyangia > Polyangiales > Sandaracinaceae > JAUHXR01. The sequence goes on from JAUHXR010000081.1 coordinate 13,517, forward strand.
GGCGTGGGCCATCGCGCCGAAGGTGATCGGGCTCAGCTCGAGGGGCATGGCCGATCGATCGCACGCGGGCTCGGCCCACGCCAGCACCCCCGACCGGGGGTGCGCGCGATCGGTCGCAGGCTGGCCCACCCCGCGCCTCGGAGGTGCGCACTCCGTGTGCACAGGGGGGGCGCCCGCGACCGCCATCGCAGGCGGAGCGGTTCTTGCTCTACGATGGGGTCATGCGATCACCGCAGCGCTGGGCGCTCGTGCTCGGCCTCGCGCTCCTCGGGTGCGTGGGGACGGTCGAGGAACCGTGGCGGCCCGGGCCGGAGGGCCGGGTCGAGCTGGACTGCAGCGAGCCGTCGCAGGCCGGCGCGCCCGTGCCGACGCGGCGCCTGACCGCGCGTCAGCTCGAGGCCACCGTCCGCGACGTCCTCGGGGTGGAGGTGGACTACCCGCTCGCGGACGAGGAGCTGATCGGCTACCGGGCCAACGTCACGACCGGCCTCGACGCGACGACGGCGCGCGACGTGATGAGCGCGAGCGAGGCGGTCTCCGTCCAGCTCGCGGGCACGCTCGCCGCCTCGCCCGAGTGCGCGTCCGGCTGCGCCGATCACGTGCTCGACACCTTCGGCGCGCGGCTCTTCCGGCGCCCGCTCGACGCGGACACGCGGGCCCGGTTCGCCGCGCTCTACGATCTCGGCTTCGCGGAGGGCGGCGCGGAGGAGGGCGTCCGCTGGATGCTCGAGGGGATGCTCCAGTCGCCGCGCTTCGTCTACCAGGTGGAGCTCGCTTCGGGCGGAGACCTCGACGGCTACAGCCGGGCCTCGCGCCTCTCCTACGCGCTCTGGGGAGGCCCCCCGGACGAGGCGCTCCTCGCGGACGCCGAGGCCGGCGCGCTCGACACCCCGGAGGGCATGCGGGAGGTCGCGGCGCGGATGATCGACGACGCCCGCTTCGAGCGCGGCATCGAAGACTTCGTGGTGCAGTGGCTCGAGCTCGAGGCGCTCGAAGACGCGCTCAGCCGGCCGGACCTCCAGGAGCTCGACGCGGCCGCGGTGGCCGCGCTCCGGCACGAGCCGGTGAGCTTCGTCGCCCACCGCATCCAAGAAGGCGGAGGCCTGCACGATCTCTTGACGAGCGCGACCACGGTCGACGACCCCGCGCTCCAGGCGATCTACGGCGACGACATCCTTCTCGTCGACGTCGCCGAGGGCCGGGTGGACCTCGACCCGGCGCGCCGCGGTGGGGTGCTCACGCTCCCCGGGGTGATGGCCGCGCTCGCCCACGCCCACGAGACCTCGCCAAGCCTTCGCGGCCGCGCGGTGCTCGCGAACCTGCTCTGTGATCCGCCGCCCCCGCCGCCGGCCGGGGTCGTCCCGAGCCTGCCGCCCGCCTCGGAGGGGGCGACCACCCGCGAGCGCCTCGAGGAGCACTTCGCGAGCGACGCCTGCCGGAGCTGCCACGCGGCGATGGACGGCATCGGCTTCGCGTTCGAGCACTTCGATCACTTCGGCCGGTGGCGCGAGCTCGATCGCGGCCACCCCGTCGACGCGACGAGCGACTTCCGCCTCGGCACCTCCCGCGTCTCGGTCGACGGCGCGGTGGAGCTCTCCGCCGCCCTGGCCGATCGGCGCGAGGTCGCCGAGTGCGTGGCCCGCCAGTGGTCGCGCTTCGGCAGCGGCGTCGTCGAGTCGAGCGAGCTGGACTGCACGATCGCGGCGATGGCCGACGCGCTCGAGGCCGACGGCGGCCTGCGCGAGATGATCCTCACCTACGTGAGCTCCCCCTGGTTCCTCAAGCCCGCCGACGTCGGAGGTGCCCCGTGAAGCGCTCTCGCCGCTCCTTCCTCCGCGCCGCCGGCGCGACCACCGCGGCCGGCGCCGCCGCGTCGCTCTTCCCGTGGCTGCGCGCGGCCGGGCAGCCCACCGCGCGGGTCCCCAAGCTCGCGATCCTCTACTTCCCCCACGGGACGATCTGGGACCGCTGGCGGCCGAGCGCCGGCGACTGGACCGACAGCTACATCCTCTCGCCGCTCGCGCCGCACCGCGATCGCGTCGCGGTGATCGACGGCCTCCGCATCGCGGACCAGTACGCGCACCGCGTGCCGCACACCTTCGACTCGCCCATGGTGCTCACCGGCTCGCCGATCGACACCACGTCGACCGAGTACTACCGGGAGGACCACGACACCTATTACGGCTGGAACACCGGCACCTCGATCGACCAGACGATCGCCGATCGCCTCGCGCCGACGACCCCGTTCCGCACCCTCGAGCTCGGCGTGGCGTGTGGTGGCGCGCACCCCGGCGGGCGCCTGATCTACCGGGGCCCGCGCGTCTGGCGCGATCCGATCGACCAGCCTCAGCGCGCGTGGGATCAGGTCTTCGCCGGCTTCGAGAACCCCGAGCGCGACCAGGACGCCCTGCGCCGCCGAAGCGTGCTCGACGCTGTCCTCTCGGACCTCGAGGCGATCAAGCCGCGCCTCTCGGCCGCGGACCGTCTCAAGCTGGACGCGCACGCGACCGGGCTGCGCGAGATCGAGCAGAGCTTCGCCGACGTGGGCGCGCTGTGCGAGGCGCCGGCGCGGCCGCTCAACGCCGGCCTCGAGCTCGACATCGACACCCAGCTCGGCCTGATGGCGAGCGCGCTCGCGTGCGGCCAGACGCGGATCGCGAGCCTCCAGGTGCGGCGCGCCGAGAACGACGGCTCCCCGTACCCCTGGGTCGGGATCACGACGGGCGGCCACCACCTCACCTCGCACGGCCGCACCAACGTGGAGTTCGACCTCCTCGCCGAGCTCTACCGGTGGTACATGGCCCGCGTCGCCGGGTTCCTCGCGCGGCTCGCGGCGACCCCGGACGGCGACGGCTACACCCTCCTCGACAACACGATGGTCTGCGTGGTGAGCGAGCTGGGGATCGGCTGGAACCACAACCAGGACAACATCCCGTTCCTCGTCGCGGGCGGCGGGGCGGGGCGGCTGCGGAGCGGCTACCTCGACCTGCGCGCGAGCGCGCCGCTGCACAACCGCCTGCTCGTGAGCATGGCGAACGTGATGGGGATCGAGGACATCCAGTCCTACGGGAGCTGGGACGACGCCGCGGGGCCGGTGCCCGGCCTGCTCAACCCGCTCTGAGCGCCGCCCCAGCCCTGCTGGCGGAGCGTCGGGTCCCACGGGCGCCAGTCGCTCGGGTCGTCCACCGGGTAGGTCGGCACTCGGTAGTCGCGCCCGCGCACGTGATCGAAGCTCGTGGCGCCGCCGGTCGTGACCGGCACGTGGGCGAAGGAGGTCGCGGCGTAGAACATCCGGTAGTGGAAGAAGTTCTTCTGCACGATCACGTCGGCGTCGCGCGCGCGCGCTCCGAGCTCGCGCCAGAACTTCGGGTGGACCGGCAGCGGCGCGCGCTCGGTGAGCGCGACCTGGAGCCGCCCCGCGTCGAGGCGGACGGTGCGCCCGAAGTCGGTCGTCGCCTTCTTCGCGAGGACCCCGCGCACCCGCACCTCCGGCATGCCGTAGCCCTCGGTGCCGCGGATCGAGACCTCGAGCGACTCGCCCTCGGCGCGGCCCCAGAGCTGCTCGATCGCGCGAGGGTCGTGGACCGGCACGTAGGCCGTGAGGTCGGGCGCGCGCTCCATCAGCGCCTGAAGGAGCCGCGTGTTGCCGCCCGGGGCGCCGGCGCCGACGATGTCGTCGCAGTCGACGAGGGTGACCGGGCCGAGCCGGCGGAGCGGGTGCGACGCGGCCTCGGCGATCGCCTCGTCGGCCGGCAGGAGGCGAGGCATCGGCACCCTGCGCCGCGCCCAGGCCTCGTCGGCGATGTCGTCCGCGAGGCGCTCCGCGAGCGCGGCGTCGTCGTCGGTGGTCACGTGGACCGCCCAGCCGAGGTCGTCCGCCGCGGTGAACGGGTGGACCATGAAGAGGCTCGCGCTGAGGACCTTCGGGTCGCGCTCGAGGCGCCGCATGAAGCGGAACACCTCGTTCATCGGCTTGAGGAAGTCGATCGTGACGCCGCCGCCGAGCACGAGCGGGAGCTTGCGCCACGCGTGGACGGGGCGGACGTGGCCGCGCAGAGCGCGGATGAGGCGGTTGCCCGCGCGGTACCCGGTCGGCGCGAGGTCCCAGTGCGGGTTGGTCCGGTAGGCGACCAGCACGTCGAGCGCGTCGACGATCCCGGCCGACAGGTTGCCGTGCAGATCGAAGCTCGCCGCGAGCTTCGCCTCGTCGCCGACGACCTCGCGGACGCGGCGGAGGATGACCGCCTCGGGCGCCTCGTCGAGGCCGACCACCTGCATCGAGCCGTGGAGCGCGAGGTAGACCCCGTCGAGGCGGCCGGCGTGGGCGAGGCGCTCGATCAGGTCGTCGACGAGCCAGTCGAAGACGTCGCGGTCGACCGGGCCCGAAGGGACCGCGAGCGAGCTCGCGAGGGGCACCGTCTCGACGTCGCCCGCGACTCGCGCGGCCGCGTTGAAGCCGGTCAGCTCGGCCGCCGGGAGGTAGCCCTCGAGCTCGCTGCCGGTGAGGCTCGCGGCGCGCGCGAGCGCGTCGCCCTCGAGGCGGTGGAACCCGGTGAACGCCTCGCGCGTGGTGGTGAGCGGGCTGTACGCGCACGCCTCGTGGAAGATGCGCCCGTAGGCGATCCGCAGCGGCCGCCCGCCCCGCCCGAGCGGGCCAGCGAGCGCGCCGAGGACCGAGCCGATCACGAGAAGAGCTCCCCGATGAACAGCACCAGGAGCCGCTCGCGCGCGCCGGGGGACGCCGCGTTGATCAGCCGGTGGATCATCGCGCTGCTGCTCGGGAGCTGGCCGTCCGCGATCCCGAGGCTCGCCATCAGCCCGCCCGCGTCCATGCCGCTGGCGTCGCCGGTGCCGAGCGACTCGAGGAGCCCGACCACCTGGGCCGGCGGCTCGATCGGCGCGGGGAGATCGACGACCGCCTCGCGCAGGTCCGCGAGGAACGCGTCGACGTGGGTCGCGTTGCCCGGGTCGAGCGTGAGGTGGATGTGCGCGGGGCTGCGCCCGTAGGCGTAGGTCGGCTGGACGTGCCAGCCGCGCGCGGTGAGCCGATCGGAGAGCTCGAAGACGTCGCCCTCGGTCGCGCGGAACGCGAAGAGGTTCATGTCGGGCCGCCCGACCATCTCGAGGCCGTCGATCGCGTCGATCGCGGCGACCGCCTTCTTGGTCGCGTCCCACATGAGCTTCGTGGTCTCGCGGTAGCCCTCGCGCCCGAGGTGATGCAGCAGGGTGAAGGCCGCGCCGCAGGCGGCGAGCGACTTGCTGCCGAGGGTGGTCGCGTTGACGATCGCGTATCCGCTCCAGGACGCGCACGCGAAGTACTGCGCGTCGCGCAGCTCGCGGCGCCGCTGGAGGAGGATCGAGATCCCCTTGGGCGCGAAGCCGTACTTGTGGAGGTCCATCGAGATGCTCGTGACCCCGGGCACCGAGAAGTCGAAGCCGCCGAGCGCCTCGCCGTTCTCCACCATGAACGGGAGCACGCAGCCGCCGACGCAGGCGTCGACGTGCATCAGCGCGCCGTGCTCGAGCGCGAGCGCGGCGAGCTCCTCGATCGGGTCGATGACCCCGTGCGCGTAGCTCGGCGCGCTGCCGACCACGAGGATGACGTCGTCGGTCATCTTGGCGCGCGCGTCGGCCGCGTCCGCGCGGAAGGTCACCGGGTCGACGTCGACGACGACCGCCTCGACGCCGAGGTAGTGAGCCGCCTTGTGGAAGCAGGCGTGCGCGGTCTCGGGCAGGAGCATCTTCGGCGCCGTGATCTCGGGGCGCGTCTTGCGGGCGAAGTCGCGCGCCGTCTTGACCGCGAGCATCACGCTCTCGGTGCCGCCCGCGGTGGCCGTGCCGGCGGCGCCCTCGGGGGCGTGCATCAGGTCGAGGCAGGCGCCGACGACCGCGTTCTCGATCTTGCGGGCCGATGGGTAGACGGTCGGGTCGAGGCCGTTGATCGACATGCACGCCGCGAAGGCCTCGCGCGCGAGCGCCCGGTTCGGCTCACCGGCGTCGTAGACGAACGCGAAGGCGCGGCCGTCGCTCTTGAGGTCGCGCGCGGTGTGGTCACGGAGCGCGGCGAGCACCTCTTCGCGGCTCTTGCCGGTGACGGGGAACGTGTGAGCGGTCATCGAGGGCCTCCTGGCGCGACGCCCTGGCGCAGCCACGGCTGGTTTGTCTGACGAAGTGTCAGATATCATTCTTTGACAGACCGTCAGCCCACGCTTGTGAGTCGACTCACGCATTCTACGCGCGCCGACTCCCCCCGCGGGGGCCCGTTTTACCCGGCTTAACTCGAGCCGCCGGGGCGCGGTGCGCACGCTCGATCCCGACAGGCCGCCCCTTTCGCGGCCTCGCTCTTGGGAGGAGATCACATGCGTTCCTGGACCCTTCGAACTGCCCTCGCGCTCAGCGCCGCCTTGGGCGTCGCGGCCTGCGACGACGGCGCGCCCGCGGACGGCGGGCCCCCGGTGCCCGGCGAGGACGCGGGCCCGCGCGACGACGCCGGACCCCCGCCGCCTCCGCCCCCGCCCGGCGCGACCCTCGCGCGCCCCTCGCGCTCGAGCACCGTCGCGATCACCGACGACGACGCGATCGTGCTGATGACCAACCCGGGCGACGGCTCGATCAGCAGCTTCACGACCGCGGACAACGAGCGGCTCGCCCGCGTGATGACCGGCGGCGAGCCCTCCTCGGTGGTGATCCACCCGAACGGGACGACCGCCTTCGTGGCCAACCGCGCCGACGCGACGGTCGTGCGGATCGACGGCATCGACACCGGCTCGCCCTCGCTCGTCGCGACGGTCGAGGTCGGCTCCGAGCCCACCGGCCTCGCGATCACGCCCAACGGCGGGACGCTCTTCGTCGCCGAGCACGCCGAGGGCTCGGTCGGGGTGATCGACGTGGCCACCTTCACCCGCCGCGCGAGCATCGACGGCCCGCAGAACCCCTACGCGCTCGCCGTCACCAACGACGGCGACGAGGACGACGACGACGAGACGCTCCTCGTGCCGGAGTTCTTCGGGACCCCGGTCGGGACCGAGGGCACCGACGCGAGCCGTGAAGGTCTCGTGCGAACCTACAACGTGAGCGACCTCGAGCCGGCCGGCCCGATCACCCTCGCGCCGCGCGACAGCGGCTTCGCGCCCGCGGCCGGCGAGGCGACCGTGATGACCTCGCCGAACCAGCTCCACTCGGTCACCATCGTGGGCGACCGCGCCTACATCACCTCGACGTCCGTCTCGCCGGGCGCGCCCGTGCGCTTCAACCTCAACGTCCAGCCGGTCGTCTACGTCGTCGACATCGCCGCGCGCGCCGAGGTGACGACGCCGGACGGCAGCGCGAACCTCGCCCAGCTCGTTCGCGACGGCACCGCGGACTCGAAGCTCTTCCTCGCCGACACCGTCGACATGGCCTTCGTCGGTCAGATCGGCTACTCGGTCTCGCGCGGCGCCGACGCGGTCCAGCGCGTGATCTACGAGGGCAGCGCGGTCGAGATCGGCTCGACGCAGAACCTCCAGATCGACGTCAACCCGGCCCCCGCCGGCGCCGACGCCGGGTGCCTCTCGCCGATCGGCATCCAGACGGCTCACAACGGGCCGCGCGCCTACGTGAACTGCTGGCTCAGCCGCCGGCTCGGCGTGATCAACCTGGCGCAGCAGGCGCTGATGACCACCGTCGAGTCGACGTCGCCGCCCACCGACGCCGCCGCGATCGAGGTCGGGCGCGGGCGCCGCTTCTTCTTCACCGGCCGCGCGCGCTGGAGCGACAACGGCTGGAGCAGCTGCTCGTCCTGCCACCCGGGCGGGCTCACCGACAACGTGACGTGGTCCTTCGCGGCGGGTCCGCGCCAGACGACGTCGCTCGACGGCTCCTTCTCGCACGGCGCTGGGCCGCAGGAGCAGCGCATCTTCAACTGGACGGGCATCTTCGATGAGATGCACGACTTCGAGCGCAACACCCGCGGCGTCTCGGGCGGGCTCGGCGCGGTGGTCGACGGCGACTGCGGCTCGCTCGCTACCCAGACCCGCATCGATCCCTTGCCCGGCAACCTCGGCCAGCCGATCAAGGAACTCGCCGACGGCGCGGGCGTCTGCACGGACGGCGACTGGGACGCGATCGACGCGTGGGTCCGCACCGTCCGGCCGCCGCGGGCCCTGCGCTTCGCCGACGCCGACGCGGTCGCGCGCGGCGCGGCGCTGTTCGGGATGCCGGACGCGAGCAACAACAACGGAGGCTGCGTGGCGTGCCACGGCGGCCCCGGGTGGACGGCGTCGCGCCGCTTCTTCACGCCCTCGAGCGCGGAGAACGCCAGCCTCGCCACCACCGCCTTCAGCGCGCCCTCCGCGTGGCCGCCCACCTGGAACGCGCACACCGCGCAGATCGAGGCCGAGGCGGGGACCGGCGAGGGGCCGCCCCAGGTCGCCTGCGTGCTGCGTGACGTCGACACCTTCGGCGACGCGGCGGTCGAGGTCCGCGCGAACGGCGCGACGGCTCAGGGCGCTGGCGGCTACAACATCCCCAGCCTCTACGGCCTCGCGCTCGGCGCGCCCTACCTCCATCACGGCGGCGCGCCGACCCTCGACGCGCTGCTCTCCGACGCGGCCTTCCAGGACCACCTGCGCGCCGCGAACCCGGTGTTCCTCACGACCGGTGACCCCGCGCAGCAGCGCTCCGACCTGGCGGCGTTCCTCCTGTCGATCGACGCGTCGACGACGGAGCAGCCGCTCCCGGCGGGCTTCGACGGCTGCCCCTGAACGCGGGGTAGCCGCCCTCCCCGGCCCCGATCGCGCCCGACCGGCCCAGGGCGCGATCGGGGCCACTTTACTTACTTTCTACGGATCGTCCGCTCGAGGCGGCGCTCGTCGCGCAGCGGGACCGGGGTCGAAGGAGTCGCCGTCGTGGGAGCGGATGAGGACCTCGCGCGGGCCGTCGTGAGCCGCGCTTGCTCGACCCGTCCCGGGCGCGGACCGTCCCGGGGAGCCTCACCGGTCGGCTCGCGGACCTCGGTCTGGAGTCGGCTGACCGAGGCGACGCGGTCGGAACTCTGCTCCGCGGGGGAGGTCCATGGCTCCGTGCGGCGCTACGTCTTCCCCGGGTTCGTCGGCGCGGTGGTGCTGGTCGTGCTCGCCGGCGCGGCCGCGCGCTCCGCGAGGCCGACCCGGCGGGTGAGCGTCACGCCCAAGGACGGTCCCGTCGAGGACGCGCTCCCCGTCGGCTACTGGGTCTGGAGCGCGATCGAGTCGCCGGCCGGCGGCCTGACGATCGCGCCGGGCGATCTGGTGCCGCGCGTCGGCCCCGACGGCTACGAGGGTTGTCCCGAGAGCTACGTCTGCACCCGTCATGGGATCCGGAGCCTCGCGATCGGTCCGCGCGGCGGGTTCCACTACGTCGCCAACGTCTTCACCTCGAGCGACTTCCAGCACCACGGCTCGATCTCCGTCGACCAGGTGCGGATCGACGAGCGCTGGTCGTGCGCGCACCCGGACTGGCGCTCGCAGCCCCGAGAGGCTCGCCAGGTCCACTACGAGCTCCGGGACGGCGCGCTGCGCTTCGCGATCGACCCGTCGGTCCGCGGAGGAGGCTGGCCGTTCGCGCCTGTGCCCACGGGCACGTGGTGGATCTTCCGACAGGTGCCGCGCTCGGCGTACTACGCGAACGTCCTGCTCCGCCTCTGCCAGCCCTCGCCCGGGCACGCGTGCGCGCCGGGCTGCTTCTCCGAGCGTCTCGTCGGCGGATGAGCCAGGGTTCGGCCGCGCTCACCACGAGGCTCGCCACCGAGGCGTCGCGCCCCGTCGCCGGTCGCGTCCACCCGGGCGAGGACGCGGCTGAGACGACGCGGCAGAGACCACTCTACTTTCTTTCTACGTCTCGCCGCGCTCGAGGCGGTGCTTCCAGCGCAGCGGGACCGCGGGGTCGAAGGAGTAGCCGTCGTGGGAACGGATGAGGATCTCGCGCAGGCCGAGCTTGCGCAGCGTGCTGAGGGCGACCTTCACCCGGTTGAGGCCGGACGCGCCCGTCGGGCTCTCACCGGGCCAGCCCGCCTCGATCAGCGCGTGGGGATCGAGCGCCTGGCCCGCCCCGCGCGCCTCGGCGAGCGCGTGGACGAGCCGCCAGAGGGTCAGGCGACTCGCGAGCTCGACCTCGGCGCCGTCGGGGAGCGTCAGCGAGCACGCGTCGGCGTCGATCGTGATCGCCCCATGCCCGAGGCGGGCGGCGAGGAGGCGGAGCGCGATGCGCGCGTCGTCGGAGCGCTCGACCACGGGGTCGGTGAGCCCCCGCGCGACCGCCTCGGCCGCGGCGCCGCGCGCGTCGTCGGACCTCGCGATCGCGAGCTGGTGACGGTGGAGCGCGACCGCCCGGTGCACCCCGGGGTCCTCGACGCGGGCGAGCGCCTCGGCCGCCTCGTCGAAGCGCTCCTCGGCCGCGCGCAGCCGACCGCGCCCCGCCTCGGCCGCGCCGCACACGGCGGCGACCAGCGCCGTGAGGCGCGCGTCCCCCACGCGGCGCAGGCCGTCGAGCGCCTCCTGGTAGAATCCGACCGCCGGGTCGAGCGCGCCCCGCTCGTGCTCCACCACGCCGGCGTAGGCGCCGAGGTGCGCGACGAACAGTCGATGACCGGTGCGGCGGAGCCGCGCGAGGCCCCGCGCGAGCAGCTCGGCCGCTCGCTCGAGGCGCCCCTGCTCCTGCTCGAGGATCGCGAGGTTTCCCTCCGCGAGGCCGAGCGCGACCGGGTCGGTCCGCGGGTCGATCTGCGCGACCGCGGCCTCGTAGTGCTCGCGGGCCTCGTCGAAGCGTCGCTCCTGCAGGCGCACCGCGCCGATGTCCACGCGGAGCTGCGCCCCGCGGTGGTTGAGCCCGAGCTCGTCCGCGAGGCGACGCGCCCGCTCGTAGTCGTCGACCGCCGCCTCGAGCGCGCCGCGCGCGTGGGCCACGACCGCCCGCCGGCGGATCGCCTCGACCCGGGAGGGGTCGCCGTCCGGGGCGAGCGCGCAGGCCTCTTCGGCGTGGGCGCCGGCGGCGTCGAGGTTCCCGCGCGCGAGCTCGAGGGCGGCCGCCTGCGCGTAGAGCCACGCGCGCCCCGCGTCGTCGGCGCGGACCTCGAGCGCGCGGGTGAGCTCGTCGAGCGCCTCCTCGACCCGACCGACGACCTCGAGCGCGCGGGCCCGCAGCCGACCCGTCTCCGCGTCCGAGGCCGCCGGCAGCAGCGCGAGCGCGTCCTGGGCGGGGCCGCGCGTGACGAGGACCTCGGCCACCCCGAGCGCGAGGGCGCGTCGGCAGGCCGGGTCGGACGCGCGCGCGTGCGCGCCGCGCAGCTGGTCGAGATCGCGAGTGAGCCGGCGGATCGCGCGGGGCTCGCCGGGCCCGTTCAGCTCCGCGCGCAGCGCGTCGGCGCGCCCGGCGAAGAAGGCGGCGTGGGCCTGCGCCGCCTCGCCCTCGGACGCCAGCTCGACGAGGCGCTCGGCGGCGAACGCGCGCACCGGAGCGTAGAGCCGGTGACGCCCGTCCCGGCGGGCGAGCAGCGACTGGTCGCGCAGGCTCTGCAGCCGGTCGACCGCGTCGGGCCCGAGCACCGCCTCGGCGGCCTCGGTGTCGAAGTCGCCGACGAAGATCGCGCACCGCGCGAGCGCCCGCTGATCCTCGTCCCCGAGCCGCTGCCACGACGCCTCGAGGGCCGCGCGCAGCGGAGCGCCCTCGCGCGGCCGCGCGCCGTCGAGCGCGCCCAGGCCGCGCTGGGCGAACCGGGACAGGATCTCGTCGGGCGCGAGCACCCGCAGGCGCGCCGCGACCAGCTCGATCGCGAGGGGGATCCCGTCGAGGGCGCGCACCAGCTCGGCCAGCGCCTCGGCGTCGGACGGCCGCTCGGGCCGCGCGAGGCCCGCGTGGGCGAGGAGCAGGCGCCCCGAGGCGCTCGCGAGGGGATCGTCGAGGTCGACCTCGAGCGGACCGAGCTCGAGAGGCACCTCACCGGCGACCCCGACGCGGGAGCGGCTGGTGACGAGCGCCCGCGCGTCGGGCGCGCCCGCCAGCCAGCGCGGGACGACCTCGCCGACCGCGACCCGGCTCGCGTCGGCCTCGTCGAGCACGAGCAGAGTCGGCCCCTGGCCGGCGATCGCGTAGCCCAGCTCGTCGACCTGATCACCGCCCCCCAGCCAGCTCAAGCGCAGCCCGAGCCCGTGCGCGACGCGCGCGCAGAGCTCCTCGGGCCGCGCGGTGGTGGAGAGGTCGACCCACGCGACCCGCGTCCCGGCGCGCTCGTGGGCGCGGAGCGCCTCGACCGCGAGGCGCGTCTTGCCGATCCCGGGCGGGCCGAGCAGCGTGACCCACCGCGCGTCGCCCGTGAGCAGGGCCTCGAGGCGCGCGCGCTCGGCGTCGCGGCCGAGCAGCGGGGTGAGCGATGGGGGGGCGCTGGAGCTCATGGGGTGGGGTCGGGGTCGAAGGCGTGGCCGCGGTCCCGCGCCGTGCCATCCTCGGAGGCGATGGTAGCCGCTCGCACGCTCGTGTTCGCCCTCGCGCTGCTCGCCGCCTGCGCGCCGCCCTTGCCCGTCCCGGGCGGCGGGGTGCGCGGCGACTTCGACTCGGTGGTGCACGTGACCGTGATCGACGAGGCCGACGGCGCGGTGATCGAGGGCGCGACGGTGCTCGTCGACGGCGTCGAGCAGGGACAGACCGACGCGCACGGGCAGCTCAGCGTGACGATCGCCGCGGCCGACCGGGTCGAGGCGCGCGCGCCTGGCCGCGTCACCACCGCCTTCCTCGGCGCGGGCGCGTCCGTCCAGACGATCCCGCTCGCGCTCAGCGGCCTGTCGATGACCGCGCTCCACGCGGAGGTCGCCGGGTACGCCGATCTCCAGCCCCCGGCCGGCACGACCGTCCGCGCGACCATCGGTCGCGTGGTGGACAGCATCGACGAGGTGGGCCCGCCGCTCGTCGTGTGCGAGGGCGGTACGGAGTGCCGCTTCGACGGGCCGGTCCCCGCCGGGCGAGTGCAGCTCTTCGCGCAGATCGACGCGGTCGATCCCGGGCCCACCGACGACCCGGCCGACGACATCGTCACCCCGCTCTCCTTCGGGCTCTCGGACGCGCTCCAGCTCGCGCCGGGGCTGATCACAGACCTCCGCGTCGAGCGGTTCCGCGACGAGGCCCTCGTGGAGGTCGAGGTCATCCCGGCCTCCGCCGACGGCTTCGACGAGGTGGTCGGGGTGCCCGGGATCCGTCTCGGCGAGGGGGTGATCGTGTTCTTCGATCGACCGGGCGGCGGCCGCTTCCTGCTGCCGCGGACCGAGGGCGCGCTCGCCACCGCGTCGTTCTGGGCCATCACGCGCGCGCGCAGCGCGGCCGGCGAGTCGATCACGGTCGCACGGCAGCGGCCCGGCGCGATCGACCCGCGCCCCGTCGGCCCGCCGGCTCCTCCGCTGCCGACCCTGACCGCGGGCAGCGGCGGGTACGTGATCGGGGGAGTCGAGCGCGCGCTGATCTACGAGCTGCGCTCGGAGGACGAACGGGTCGTGGTGTTCGACGGCCGCGACCAGATCGCGTCGACCGACGAGGACGCGAGCCTGGTGCTGTGGGAGGCCCCGCCGCCGGAGCACGAGCTCGATCTCGCGCAGGTCGAGCGCACCTTCACCCGCCGCGCGATCACGCGCTGAGCGGCCGTCGCGTTCTGCTACCATCGCGGCGGCTCGGCCGGAGGTGTACGTGCGACGATGGATCCTCGCTTGTCTCTTGACCCTCGCCGCGGCGGGCGCGACCGCCTGCGGTCCAGGGCATCCGCACTGCGAGCGGCAGTCGGACTGCCACGACGACGAGCACTGCGTGATGCAGCGCTGTCAGGAGTGCCGCCACGCCAACGACTGCGCCTCGTCGCAGCGCTGCGTGCAGGGCCGCTGCGAGTAGCCGGGGCGCCGCGAGTCGCAGAGACGTGCGGGTCGCAGGCACAGCGCCTGTCTCGGGCACAGCGCCTGTCTCGGGCACAGCGCCTGTCTCGGGCACAGCGCCTGTCGCAGGCACAGCGCCCGTCGCGGGCATAGCGCCTGTCTCGGGCATAGCGCCTGTCGCAGGCACAGCGCCTGTCGCAGGCACAGCGCCTGTCTCGGGCACAGCGCCCGTCTCGGGCACAGCGCCTGTCGCGGGCACAGCGCCTGTCGGAGGGACCTCGCGGCTAGCCACGGCGCGGCGCGCCGCGATCGGGATCGTGACCGCGCTCGCCCTGCTCGTGTCCGGGCGGGTCGCGGCCCAGGCCACCGCCGCGGATGACGCGTTCGAGGCCGGGCGGCTCGACGAGGCGGCGGCGGGCTACGGCGCGGCGCTCGAGGCGGGGGGGCTCGGGCCCGAGCGGCTGGCTCACGTGCACCTCCGGCTGGCGGAGCTCGCCGCCCTCGCGTCGCTCGACGACGAGGCCGCGCGCCACCTCGCGATCGCGCTCGCGCTGCGGCCCGACGCGCGGCCGTCGTCCGGCGCGCCCGAGTCGCTGCGCCTCGCCGCCGAGGCCGGTCCGACGCGCGCGCTCCGCGTCGTGCTGGCCGCCTCGACCCCGGCCGACCCCGTCGAGGTGGAGGTCCGCGACGCGCCGCCCCACCTCGTCCGCACGCTCGTGATCGAGGGCGCCGGGGGCTTCACGCGGACGCTGCCCTGGGAGGGCGCGCGCCGCGCGCTGCGTCCGCCGGCCTCCGCGCACCCGCTGTCGGTGCGGGCCCTCGATCGACACGGCAACACGGTCGGGCGCGCCGGCGCTCCCCCGCCCGCCGCGCCCCCGACCCGCCTCGAGCCGACCGTCGCGCCCGCGCCGGACGAAGGCACCGAGGGCGGCGGCGACGAGGGCGACGACGACGGCGACGACGACGGCGACGATGACGAAGGCTCGTTCCTCGAGGACCCGTTCCTCTGGATCGCGATCGGCCTGGTGGTCGCGGGCGCGGGCGTCGCGATCGGGGTGAGCGCCAGCGGGGACCGCTTCGTGGTCGGCGCGCCGGTGGTGCGATGAGCAGCCGGCGCGCGACGGCCACGGGGCTCGCCGTGATGCTCGCCGCGGCCCTCTCGGGCTGCGTCACGGAGCGCGCGGTCGAGCTGGTGATCGAGCCGCCCCGCGACGCGATGGGCGGCCCCGCGATCCCCGCCGAGGTGGTGGCGTGGGAGGTGCGCGTGGTCCGCCTCGGAGACGACGACCTCTGCCCGAGCGCCGACGCGAGCGCAGAGGCGCGCCCGTTCGGCGAGCTCGCGGACGCGCAGTCCTTCGCCGCCGGCGGCGCCTCCATGGCGATCGGTGAGCTGCCGGCGGGGCGCTGGGGCTTTGCGGCGATGGCGCGCGACGAGGCGTGCCGGCCGCTCCTCTACGGCTGCGTGGCGACCGAGCTCGCCCCCGACGCGCGCACGATCGTCGTGCCGGTCGAGCCCGTCACCTCGAGCGCCGCCTGCGGCTGCCGGGCGTGCGACGCGGGGGCCTGCGTGGAGGTGGAGCGCGTCTGCGGGGATTGACGCCGCGCACCGTCGGCCCGAGCCTCGACACTCGGAACGTAACGAGCTCGGGGGCGCGCGCGTAGGCCAGAGGCGCCGCGAGCCCGGCGCCGCGAGCTGCCCCATGGACCAACCGCTGCACCCGACGCTCGACGCCCCGCTGGACGGGCCGATCGTCGGACCCGCGCCGGTGCCCGACGCCGACCCGCGCGTCGGCAAGGTCCTCGACGCCCGCTACCTGCTGGAGCGGCGCATCGGCGCCGGCGGCATGGGGACCGTCTACGCGGGCCGCCACGTGGTGCTCGGCTTCGAGGTGGCGATCAAGGTCCTGCGCCCGACCCACGAGTCCGAGTCGGTCCAGCTCGAGCGCCTCAAGCGCGAGGCCCGCGCGGCGTCGGCGATCGGCAACCCCCACATCGTGAAGGTCCGCGACTTCGGCACCGCGCCGGGCGGCGAGACCTACGTGGTGATGGAGCTGCTCCGCGGGCGCCAGCTCTTCGAGGTGATCCACGAAGCGCCGATGCCGTGGCGACGCGTCTGCCACGTCGCGGCCCAGATCGCCGATGCGCTCTGCGCGGCCCACCGGCACGGGATCATCCACCGCGACCTCAAGCCCGAGAACGTCCTCCTCGTCGAGTCCGAAGGCGACCCCGACTTCGTCAAGGTGCTCGACTTCGGGATCGCCAAGCTCGAGCGCGTCGACAAGAAGCTGACCGCGCACGGGCAGCTCGTCGGCACGCCCGAGTACATGTCGCCCGAGCAGTGCCGCGGCGCCGAGCTCGACGCGCGCTCGGACATCTACGCGCTCGGCGTCCTGATGTACGAGATGCTCACCGGGCTCGTCCCGTTCGAGGCGGAGGACCCGATGGAGCTGGTGCGCCTCCAGATGATGGAAGCGCCGACCCCGCCGTCTGAGCTCACCCCGGAGCGCAGGATCCC
>JAUHXR010000082.1 GCA_030426845.1 Polyangia bacterium
CTGATCGACGCGCTCGGCCGGCGGCTCCTCGACGAAGGGCGGCGCGTCGCGGTGCTCGCGGTCGACCCCACGAGCGGGCGTTCGGGAGGGAGCATCCTCGGCGACAAGACCCGCATGGCCCAGCTCTCGCGCGACCCGCGCGCGTTCATCCGACCCTCACCGAGCCAGGGCGCGCTCGGCGGCGTCGCGCGCAAGACCCGGGAGGCGCGCCTCGTCCTCGAGGCGGCGGGCTTCGACGTCACGCTCATCGAGACGGTCGGCGTCGGCCAGAGCGAGACCGAGGTCGCCGATATGGTCGACTGCTTTCTCGTGCTGCTCCTGCCGAACGCGGGCGACGAGCTGCAGGGCATCAAGCGCGGGGTGCTCGAGCTGGCCGACGTCCTCGCGGTCAACAAGGCCGACGGCGAGCTCCGCGCGAGCGCGGAGCGGACGCGCCACCAGCACGAGATGGCCGCGCACTTCCTGCGGCCGCGGCGCGCGAGCTGGGTGCCGCCCGTCCTGACGGTCAGCGCGCACACGGGCGACGGACTCGAACGGCTGTGGGAGCAGGTCCTCGCGCACCGGGCGTCGCTGATCGCCGACGGCGAGCTCGACGCGCTGCGCGCGAGCCAGGCGGTGGGCTGGATGTGGCGGGTCGTCGAGCAGGAGCTCCGGGCGCGGCTGCGGCGGCACCCGAAGGTCCAGGCGCTCGCGGCCACGCTGGAGGCCGAGGTGCGCGCGGGCGAGACCCCGCCGACGGCGGCCGCCCAGCGCATCCTTCGCGGCTTCGGCCTCGACGCCTGAGCCCCTCGGCACGCCCCGTCGGAACGGGTCAGCTCCGCTTGCGCTGGACGAGCACGCGCTCGAGCGCCTCGCCCATCGCCTTGGCGAGCTCCTCCACGCGCCGAGCGCCGCGGTCGCCGAACGAGAGGTCGTCCGCGGCGAGGACCGCGACGAGCTTGCCGCCGACCACCACCGGGTGGAGCATCATCTCGCCGCCGCGGCTGCCGGTCGCCGCGCGGAACAGACCGTCCGCGGCCGAGGTCCCCGACGGGCCGCGGTAGGGCTCGCGCTCGCGGACCACGTCGCGGAAGACGGACGGCGTATTGGTCGGGATCCAGAGGTTGCGGACCGCGTCCTGGGTCACGCCGGCCCCCGCGCCGGCCCAGCCCTTGAGCACCGTCTTGCGGAGCGCCAGGAGGACCGACGCGCGGCAGACACCGAGGGCGGCCTCGCAGCCGATCCGCACCACCTCGTCCCGATCGGTCGCGCCGCGGATCGCGCTCAGCGCGGCGCCGATCTCGGGGAGCGCCGGAGCGGCGCGGCGCTCCGGCCGCGGGGTCCGATCCCGCATCCGGTCGAGCTTGGACGCGTCGATGCGGTTCTCGGGCGCGGTGAGCTCCCAGCTGTCGTGGTCCTCCGGGATGATCGTCTTGACGCGGGGCGGCGCGGGCTCGGCGGACTCCTCGTGGAGGCGGCGCGGCGACGGAAACACGGCCGGCGCCGGGGGAGGCTCGGGGGCGGGCGGCGCGCTGGCGCGCGGGGTGGACGTGAGCGCGCGCGCGGGCGGAATGGACGCGGGCGGCGGCGGGATCGAGCTCGAGGGCACGAACGGCGCGCGGGGCGGCGCGGCCGCGACCGCCGTGGAGTCGGCCTCCTCGATCTCGACCTCTTCGAGGGTGGGCTCGGGCTCCCCGCTCGCGAGCTCTTCGAGCTCGACCTCGGGCTCCTGCGGTCGGCCGGTCGGCGGCAGCAGCGCTCGCCCGCTCGCCCACTTGCCGCTCTTGTCGTCGCCCTCGGGGTTCTGCCAGGTGGCCCGCGCCGTCCCCTCACCGACGGCGACCACCGCCGCCTCGGACTCGCGCTTGAGCCGCTCGAAGTTGCGCGTGATCACGCGCTTGAACTTCGAGTCCCCCTCGATCCGCTGCGGCTCGGCCGCGTCGGGAGGTGGGGGCACGCGCGCGGGCTTGGTGCGGACCAGCGGGACGTGGAGGTCCTCGTCCGCGACGCGCTCCGGGCCGACGGTGGCCCGCGCTCCGACCCGCTGGGCGCCGCGGGTCGAGCCCTGGTACGGCTTCGACCCGCCGTCCTTGCGTCGGACCAGCTCGAGGACCGGAGGCTCGCTCGGCGGCGCGGGCGGCCGCTCGGACGGCCGACCGCCCGGGTAGGCCACCGCGAGCGCCGCGCGGAGATCCTGCACGCGCGCCACCGCGGGGAGCACGCGATCGCCGGCGGCCCGGCTCAGCTCGGCCGCCGCGTGGGGGTCCGACGGCGCGGCCAGGGCCACCACCAGCCCGGCCGGGCTCCGGTAGATCGGCACGGCGATCAGCTCGGCCGCCATCGAGGCTGGCACCAGGGCGAGGGCGCTCGGCTCGGCGCTCAACAGGTCGCCCCGCTCGATGAGCGGCCCGAAGCCCTCCGCCACGAAGTACCCGGCGAGCCCGTCCTCCGAGACGCCTCGATCGACGAGCCCCGCGATCAGCGCGCCCTCGTGCGGCGGGGCCGTACCGAGGACCTCGGCGAGGCGCTCGCGGGTGACGAGCCCGGCCTGGACGAGGCGCCCACCCAGATCGTCGACCATCGCTTGGCCTTATCGACCAGGGACTCGGGCGTCAAGCGGTGGATCCGCTACCATCGCGGGCCGTGGCGCGGATCCTCCACATCGAGGACGACCCCAAGAACCGTCTCCTCGTCCGAAAGCTCCTCACCGCCGCCGGCCATGAGGTGCTCGAGGCGACCGGCGGGCTGGAGGGGATCCGCCTCGCGACCGAGCGCGCGCCCGATCTGGTGCTCGTCGACCTCTACATGCCGGATCTCGACGGCTACGAGGTGACCCTGCGCCTGCGCGGGATGAAGCCGATGGCCGGCGTGCCGATCGTCGCGATCACGGCCGAGGGAGACCGCGAGATCAGCCTCGCGGTCGGCGCGGACGGATTCCTCGAGAAGCCGATCGACGCGCGCCGGTTCGCGCGCCAGATCGAGCGGTTCCTCGGCGGCCACCGCGAGCGCGGCCGCACGCGGGCCAGCCAGCAGCTCCGCATCGCGGGCTCGCGGATCGTCGAGCGCCTCGAGCGCAAGGTGGTCGAGCTCGAGCAGGCCAACCGGCGGCTCGAGGAGATGATGCGGCTGCGGCGCGAGTTCCTCCGCAACCTCAGCCACGAGCTCGCGACCCCGATGACCCCGATCGTCGGCTACCTGCGCCTGCTCCTCGACGAGGAGCTCGGCCCGATCACGCCGATGCAGGCCAAGAGCCTGCGCGCGGTCCAGGGGTCGACCGATCGGCTGCGCGGGCTCATCGACACGCTGCTCGACGTGAGCAGCCTCGAGACGGGCCGGATGCACTTCTACCATCGGGCCTACGACTTCGGGCAGGTGGCGGCCCACGCGATCGAGCAGGCGCGCTCGCTCCTCGCCGCGCGCGACCTCGAGGTCCTCGTCCAGCCGGCGCCGGCCGGCCTCGACGCGATGGGCGACCCGGACAAGCTGCGGCGCGCGATCGTCCACGTGCTCGACAACGCGGCGAAGTTCTCGCCCGAGGGCGGGCGCGTGGCGGTCGCGATCGCGGACGTCTCCCGCGGCTACGAGCTGCGGGTCGCGGACGAGGGCCCGGGCATCGATCCGCAGGGGCTGCACCGCGTCTTCGAGGCGTTCTACCAGGCCGACGGCTCCGTGACCCGCGAGCACGGCGGCGTCGGCCTCGGGCTCGCGTTCGCCCGGCGGGTCGCGCGCGCGATGGGCGGCGACGTCGAGCTGTTCAGCCCGCCGCGCCACGAGGTCGCCGGCTGCGCGCTCGGCGGCACCGAGGTGGTCATCCGCGTGATGGCCGACCCCCCCCAGCGCTCGTGACCGAGCCGCTCATCTACCTCGATCACCACGCCGCGACGCCGGTGGATCCGCGCGTGCGCGAGGTGATGCGGCGCGCCGAGGCCGAGGCCTGGGCCAATCCGTCGAGCGCGCACCAGGCCGGACGCGCCGCGCGCCGCGCCCTCGAGCAAGCCCGGGCGCAGGTCGCGGCCGCGATCGGCGCGCGGCCCGCGGACGTGGTGCTCACGGCGGGGGGGACCGAGGCCTGCAACCTGGGCGCGCTCGGCGTGGTGCCGGACGCCGCGCGGGTGACGCTGAGCGCGATCGAGCATCCCGCGGTGGAGGCCGCGCTCGAGGGGCGGCCGACGCGCCGGCTCCCGGTCCTCGCGGGCCGTCCGCCGGACGCCGACGCGCTGCCGCTCGAGGGCGCGCAGCTCGCGTGCCTCCAGCTCGTCAACCACGAGACGGGCACCGTGCTCCCCGTCGCGCGCTACGCCGCCCGGTGTCGTGAGGCCGGCGTGCGCCTCTTCGTCGACGCGACCGCCGCCTTCGGGAAGGTCGAGCTCGACGTGGAGGCGCTCGGGGCCGACGCGGTCGCGATCGCGAGCTCGAAGATCGGCGGGCCGCCCGGCGCGGGCGCGCTGTGGATCGCGCGTGACGCCGCGGTGGACCCGCGTCAGCGCGGCGGCGCGCAGGAGCGCGGGCGGCGTGCGGGCAGCCCCGACGTGGTCGCGCTCGCGGGCTTCGGAGCCGCGGCGGCGCTCGCGGCGGAGCGGCGGGCGGCCATGGCCGAGGTCGGGCGGCTGCGCGACCGACTCGAGGCGGCCGCGGTGTCGCTGGGCGCGGTGGTCAACGGGGATCCCGCGCACCGCGTCGCGACGGTGACCAACCTCAGCGCGCCCGGCTGGCGCGGCGCACGCCTCGTGGCCGCGCTCGACCTCGAGGGCCTCTGCGCGTCCGCGGGCGCGGCCTGCTCGAGCGGGGTCGACGGACCGTCGCGCGTGATCGCGGCGATGTACCCCGACGAGCCGTGGCGCGCGGAGGCCGCTCTGCGGCTGAGCCTGGGCCCCGGGACTACGCCTATCGAGATCGAGCGCGCGATCGCGATCCTCCGGCGCGTCCTGCCCCGCCGCGGCCCGCGTGAGACCTCGAGCGGTTTCTAGGTTTCGAGTTTGAAGATCACCTTCTCTCTGCGCTTCTTCGTCCAAGTGCCCGGAACGTGATCGCTTTTGGGCGTCCGGAATTTCGAGGAATCGCGTTCGTTTGAATGGAACCCGTTGGGCGGGCAGCCCTCCGGATGTTCAGTGTTTGAATGATGTCGGCGCCGACCCGCACCCTTGACGTCGGGCGCGCGCGCGATCAGAACGCGGGATGTCCGCGCGGGGCAGGGTGCTGGTGGCGATGAGCGGCGGGGTCGACAGCTCCGTCGCGGCGGCGCTCCTCACCGAGCGCGGGCACGCCGCCGTCGGCGTCACGCTGCACCTCTGGGACGCGGCGGGCGGGGACAAGGTGGGGCGCTGCTGTGCGCCGGAGGACCGGGAGGATGCGCGGCGCGCGTGCGACCACCTGGGCATCCCCCACTACGTGTTCGACGAGCGCGCGGCCTTCGCCGAGCGCGTGGTGGACCCGTTCGTCGCGGGCTACCTCGCCGGCGAGACCCCTAGCCCCTGCGTCCACTGCAACCAGCAGGTGAAGCTCGGCCGGCTCCTGGAGATCGCGCACGAGCTCGACTGCACGCACGTGGCGACCGGCCACTACGCGCGGATCACGCGCGACGCATCAAACGAGATCCGCCTGCTCCGAGGGCGCGACCGCGGCAAGGATCAAAGCTACTTCTTGTACGGCGTCTCGCCGGAAATCCTCGCCAAGATGATCTTCCCTCTGGGCGAGCTCCAGAAGGATCAGACCCGCGCGGAGGGCCGGCGGCTCGGGGTGCCGGGCTGGGACAAGAAGGACTCGCAGGAGCTCTGCTTCGTCCCCGACGGCGACGTCGGCGGGTTCATCGAGCGGCGCACCGGCGCGCGCGGCGACGGCGCGCTCGTCGACCCGAGCGGGGCGGTGGTCGGCGCGCACGAGGGGCACTACCGGTTCACCGTCGGTCAGCGGCGAGGGCTCGGCCTCGGCGGCGGCAGCCCGCCGCGCTACGTCCTGCGCGTGCTTCCGAGCGAGGGCCAGGTGGTGGTCGGCGACGAGGCGGACCTCTACGCCACGCGGGCGCGGGCCACCGACGCGGTCTGGATCGGCGCGCCCCCCCGCGGCGAGCTGCGCGCGGAGGTCCAGATCCGCTACCGGCACGCGGCGGCGCCCGCGCGCGTCGCCCCGACCCCGGGTGGCTTCGAGGTCGAGTTCGACGATCCGCAGCGCGCGATCGCGCCCGGCCAGGCCGCGGTGGTGTACCGTGGGGAGCAGGTGATCGGCGGTGGACTGCTCGCTCCGTAATCTCTGGCTCGTGGCGCTGCTCGGCGCGGTCGCGGGCTCCGTCGGGTGCTCGATCGGCAACGGCGCGGGCGAGCTCACCGGGCCGGTCGTCGGCCCCGACTGCGAGGTCGACGAGCCGGACTACGCGCTCCAGCCGAGCTTCTTCTCGGGCGAACTGACCGGCGAGCAGATGAACATCCGGGTCCAGCGCGGGAGCGACCTCGAGGGCTTCGCGGACGGGCTGATGATCCACGTGCGCGACGTCAACGACGTGTTTCGCAACCGCATCGGCCTCCCGATCGAGGTGACGAACGAGTACCGCGGGCTGATCCGGATGAGCCTCTACCTCAACGAGACCTGCAAGACCGGCTTCCCCGACGAGTTTCGCAGCACGCCGCTCATCCTCGAGGGGGTGGGCGGCACCATCACGTTCCGCGCGATCTACGCGCCCGACATCGAGCCCGGCGCGACGCTCACCGAGGCGATCCTCGAGGGCGTCGAGTTCCGCGACGCCGAGCATCCCGAGCGCAGCGCGACGCTCGGCGGGGACTTCTCGTTCTTCTACCAGCGCGGCTCGCCTGCCCAGAGGTTCCCGTGAGCGACGAGCTCGAGGGGACGGTCCGGGATCTGGCGCGCTACGGAGAGGGGATCGTCGCCACCGAGCGCGGCGCGGTCTTCGCGGCCGGCGTGCTCCCCGGCGAGCGGGTCGCGCTCAGCGGCGTGAAGAAGGCGGGCAAGATCTTCCGGGCCCAGCGCGCGCGGGTGATCGATCCGAGCGGGCAGCGCGTCGAGCCTTCCTGCCCGATCGCCGGCCGCTGCGGCGGCTGCCCCCTCATGCACGCGAGCCCGCGGGTGCAGCGCGCGTTCAAGGAGGGCCTCCTCCGCCAGGCGATCGAGGGGATCCCCGGCGCCGAGGACGTCACGCCCGGCTGGGTCGGCGCCAAGCTCTCCCTCGGCTACCGGCAGCGCGCCCGGCTGGCGTGGCGGCGCGAGCGACGCCTCCGGCTCGGCTTCCGGTCGGCGCGCGGGCGAGACATCGTGGACATCGCGCGGTGCGTGGTGCTCGATCCGACGCTCGACGCGGCGCTTCGGGCGATCCGTACGGGCGCGGGCGAGCATCTGGTCGGGGAGGGTGAGCTCCACCTCGCGCGGGGGGAAGGCGGCCGCCCGGTGGCCGTGCTGAGGAGCGACGATGCCCAGCCCCCGGAGGTGTATCGCGCGGTCGAGGAGGCGGTCCGCGCTGGGCTGCTCGGTGGCGCGGCCCTGCGCTTCGGCGGCGCGACCGTCGACGAGGCCTTCGGCGATCCGCGCGAGGTGCGCGAGGGGCCCGACGGCGCGCCGCTGCAGGGCGCGGTCGCCGGCTTCTCGCAGCCCCACGACGAGATCAACCGCGCGCTGGTCGGGCGGGTGGTCGAGCTGGCCCGGCCGGCCGGGCGGTCCGTCCTCGAGCTGTTCAGCGGCGCGGGCAACCTCACCGTCGCGCTCGCCCGGACGGCGGGCGAGCTGGTCGCGGTCGAGCAGGACGAGGCGGCGGCGGAGGCCTGCCGCGCCAACCTCCGCGCGCGCGGGCTCGAGGCGGTGGTGCGGACGGGCGACGCCGAGGCGTTCCGCGCGCCCGAGCGACCCGACGTGGTCATCCTCGATCCGCCGCGGGTCGGGGCGCCCGGCGCCGTCCAGCGGATCGTCGCGCGCGGCGCGCCGGAGGTCGTCTACGTCTCGTGCGATCCTCCGACCCTCTCGCGCGACCTCCGCGCGCTGGCCGCGGGCGGCTACCGGCTCACCGACGCCGTCGCCTTCGACATGTTCCCGCAGACCGCGCACCTCGAGAGCGTCGCGCGGATGGTTCGCGACTGAGCCCTGCCGGGTGCTCGCTACGACGCGTCGAAGCAGATCTCGCCGCGGGCCACGATGAGCGCGTTGCTGGGCGGCCCTGGCTCGATGCGCAGCAGCGTGCCGCCGTCGCCGGCCGGCAGCGCGCTGGTCGCGTCGGCGGAGTACCACCGGTAGGGCGCGACGTTGGAGACGAAGCCGAACGGGGTCGCGCCGGAGCCCGAGAAGCTCATCCAGCTGAAGCTGCCGCTCCCGGTGGTGTTGAAGCTGCGCCCGTAGATCGAGAGCGTCGCGCGACGGACCGTGGAGAGGAACCGGGTGCTCAGCTCCACGTCGATGAAGACCGTCCCCGACATGTCGAGCCCGCCCTCGGCGAGGAAGGGATCGCGGAACACCGGCGTGTAGCCGATCGAGCGCGAGTAGGCGCCCACGCGCCAGCGCGAGGTGTCGGGGAGGGTGTTCGCCTCGTAGCTCACCGAGGCGCGCCCGCCCGAGGTGCTGCCGGTCCAGCGAAAGCGCGCGACGTGGGTGCCGGTGACCCCGGTGGCGACGCAGCCGCCGCCCGGTGCCCCCGCGTCGGGTCGGCCGGCATCGAGGCGGCCCGCGTCGGGTCGGCCCGCGTCAGGTCGGCCGGCATCGAGGCGGCCGGCGTCGAGGCGGCCCGCGTCGGGTCGGCCGGCATCGAGGCGGCCGGCGTCGAGGCGGCCCGCGTCGAGCGAGACGACCGCACCATCCAGCCGGCCCGCGTCGGGCGGCGGCGTCGCGGCGTCGGGTAGAGCGGCGGCGTCGGCCGGTGGCGTCGAGCCGTCGCTGATGGACGCGTCTCGCACCGAGGCGTCGCGCCGCGGTCCCGCGTCGAGGCCGCTCGCGTCGCGGGGGGGCGGTCCCGCGTCGAGGCCACCCACGTCGTCGCAGCTCGCGAGCGCGAGCGAGAGGCCGGCGAGGGCGAGGAGGAGCGCGGTGACGGTGCGGGCGCGGGCCATGGGTCGGAGCGTAGTACGGAGCGGGCGCCGGCCGGATCCCCTCGCGGCGTGCCGGCCCGTCGCTCGATCGGCGTCGATCTCTGCTAGGGTCCGCCCGCCATGAAGTGCCCCTTCTGCGGGACCCTGGACAACCGCGTCATCGACTCGCGCCTCTCGCAGGCGGGCGAGGTCACGCGGAGGCGGCGCGAGTGCGAGGGCTGCAGGCGCCGCTACACGACCTACGAGCGCGTCGAGCAGGTGCTGCCGTACGTGATCAAGAAGGACGGCCGGCGCGAGCCGTTCGACCGGATGAAGATCCTCGCCGGCCTGCGGCGCGCGTGCGAGAAGCGGCCCGTCTCGGCGGAGCGGCTCGAGGGCCTCGTCGACCAGATCGAGCGCGAGATGGTGGAGACCGGCGACAAGGAGGTCTCGAGCACCACCGTCGGCGAGCGCATCATGGACGCCCTGCGCGACCTCGATCAGGTCGCCTACGTGCGCTTCGCGAGCGTCTACCGCTCGTTCAAGGACATCCACGAGTTCATGGACGAGCTGAGCGACATGCTCCAGGACCCGAGCGGCGGCCCCAAGAAGCGGGCGTGACGACGCGCGCGCGAGAGAGACGGCGAGCCCGATGAGCCAGGACGCGAGCCAGGACGACGTCGACCGGCGCATGATGGAGCGGGCCCTCGCCGAGGCGAGCAAGGGCCGCCCGAGCCCCAACCCCCACGTCGGTGCGGTGATCGCGCGGGCGGGGCGCGTCCTCTCCCTCGGCCACCACGCCCGCGCCGGCCGCGCCCATGCCGAGGTCGACGCGATCGGTCGCGCCGCGGAGGACCTCACCGGCGCCACGCTCTACTGCACCCTCGAGCCGTGCAACCACTTCGGCCGGACACCGCCGTGCACCGACGCGATCGTCGAGGCGGGCATCGCGCGCGTCGTCCTCGGGGCCCGCGACCCGGCGCCTCACCAGCCCGGCGCGATCGCGAAGCTCGAGCGCGCCGGCGTCGAGGTCGTCACCGGTGTGCTCGAGGACCGGTGCGAGGCGCTGATCGCCGACTTCACCCGCCACATCGTGACAGGCATGCCCTACGCGATCCTCAAGGCCGCGGTCACGCTCGACGGTCGGGTCGCGACCGCGAGCGGCGACAGCCAGTGGATCACGAGCGAGGCCGCGCGCGTCCAGGTCCACCACATGCGCGACCGAGCCGACGCGGTGCTGGTCGGAGTAGGCACGGTGCTCGCCGACGACCCCGAGCTGACGGTGCGCCACGTCAAAGGCCGCAACCCGACGCGCGTCGTCCTCGACACCCGCCTCCGCACGCCGCTCGACGCGGCCCTCGTGAAGAGCGCCGCGCTCACGCCGACCTGGATCGTGCACGGGCCCGACGCCCGCGACGACGCCCGCGAGGCCCTGTCCGCGCAGGGGGTCACGCTGATCGAGGTCGGGCTCGCCGAGGGGCGCGTCGACGTGACGGCCGCGCTCGCCGCGCTCGGGGAACGGGACGTCGTGCGGCTGCTCGTCGAGGGCGGCGGGCAGGTCCACGGCGCGCTCCTCGCGGCCGAGCTCTACAGCGAGGCGGCGGTGTTCGTCGCGCCGCGCATCCTCGGCGATCCCGAGGCCCGCCCCCTCGCCGCCGCGGGCCCGCTGTCGCGCATCGCGGACGGCTGGCGGCTGGTCGACGCGCGCGTCCGCACGTTCGGCCCGGACGTGTTGTTCGAGGGCAGGCTGGACCGCGGCTGAGCCCGAGGCTATGACCCTCGTCGGATGAGCGGCACGGCGACGGAGCTCGGCGCGATCGAGCGGGTGCACCGCGCGATCGAGGACATCCGAGCGGGACGGATCGTGATCCTCGTGGACGACGAGGATCGCGAGAACGAAGGCGACCTCGTGATGGCGGCCGAGAAGGTCACGCCCGAGGCGATCAACTTCATGGCGCGGTACGGGCGCGGGCTGATCTGCCTCGCGATGACCGAGGAGCGCGTGGCCGCCCTCGAGCTGCCCATGATGGTCGACGAGAACCGGTCGTCGCGCACGACCGCGTTCACCGTCTCGATCGAGGCGGCGGAGGGCGTCACCACCGGCATCAGCGCGGCCGATCGCGCGCACACCGTGCTGACCGCGGTGCGCGAGGGAGCCCGGCCGAGCGATCTGGTGAGCCCCGGGCACGTCTTCCCGCTGCGCGCCAAGCCGGGCGGCGTGCTCCAGCGCACCGGTCACACCGAGGGCTCGGTCGACCTCGCGCAGCTCGCGGGCCTCAGCCCCGCCGGCGTGATCTGCGAGATCATGAACGACGACGGAACGATGGCGCGGATGCCCGATCTGCAGCGCTTCGCGGAGGAGCACTCGGTGCGCGTCCTCAGCATCGCCGACCTGATCCAGTTCCGCCTTCAGCACGAGCGCCTCGTGCGGCGCCTCTCCGAGGAGAAGGTCACGCTGCCGTCGGGCGCGGAGTGGACGGCGCACACCTTCGCGACCGACCGCGCGGACCGCCAGTTCCTCGCGCTCACGCTCGGGGAGCTCGACGAGCAGCCCACCACGGTCCGCATGCACACCGGCAGCGTGCTCGGCGACGTCTTCGGCGTGCGCGCCCGCGGGCGCGTCGTGATGAGCGACGTGATCGCGCGGATCGAGTCGGAGGGCCGCGGGGTCATCGTGTTCATCCCGCCGCCCACCAGCATCGATCTCGACCGCGACCTCGCCTCGATCACCGGCCGCCGCGTGGCCGCGCAGCCGCTCGAGCGCGGCGAGGTGCTGCGCGAGTACGGCATCGGCGCGCAGGTGCTCTCCGATCTCGGCCTCCGCAGGATCCGGCTCCTGAGCAACCGGCCCCGCCGCATCGCGGGGCTCGAGGGCTACGGCCTCGAGGTGGTGGCCCAGGAGGTCGTGAGCGAGACGGAGGCGATGAGCCCGCGCTCGGTCGAGCTCGAAGTCCCGCTGGACGGCGATCCCACCCATCACTGATCCCAGCCAAACCCACAGGACCACCCATGAGTGAGCACCACACCCTCGAGGGGACGTTCGCGACCCCGGACGGCGCCCGCTTCGCGATCGTGATCGGTCGCTTCAACCACTTCATCACCGACCGCCTGCTCGAGGGCGCGCTCGACGCGCTCGCGCGGCACGGCGTGCCCAAGGGCTCGGTCGTGGTGGCCAAGGCCCCGGGCGGCTACGAGGTGCCCCTCGTGGTGAAGCGCTTCGCCGAGAGCGGCAAGGTCGACGCCGTGGTCGCGCTCGCGGCGGTCATCCGCGGGTCCACGCCGCACT
This sequence comes from Polyangia bacterium, assembly GCA_030426845.1. GTDB lineage: Bacteria > Myxococcota_A > Polyangia > Polyangiales > Sandaracinaceae > JAUHXR01. The sequence continues at coordinate 12,259 of JAUHXR010000082.1, forward strand.
TCGACTACGTGGCCGGCGAGCTGGCGAAGGGCTGCGGCGCGGTGATGCACGAGACGGGCGTCCCCGTGCTCTTCGGCGTGCTCACCACCGACACGATCGAGCAGGCGATCGAGCGCGCCGGCACCAAGGCGGGCAACAAGGGGTTCGAGGCGGCGGTCGCGGCGGTGGAGATGGTCAACCTCCGTCGCGCGATGGAGGCGGCCGGGTACTGAGCCTGGCGGTCCGACGCGCGGAGCAGAGCCATCTCCAGCAAGGTCAACACGGGCAAGGTCGGCGCGGGGGGGAAGGTCCCCCCGGGCAAGGGCCGTGGTGCGGGGTCACGCCGCCGCGGGCGCGAGGCCGCGCTCCAGATGCTGTTCCAGATGGACGTCTCCGGGGTCTCCTCCGAGCAGGCGGTCCAGTCCTACTGGGCGCACCTCTGCGCGACCAAGGAGGGCGAGCCCTTCGCCAACGTCCTGGTGCGCGGGTGGGCCGCGCAGCGCGAGCGGATCGACGAGATCATCCGCGACGTGAGCCAGCACTGGCGGCTCGAGCGGATGGCGAAGGTCGACCGGAACATCCTCCGCCTCGCGACCTACGAGCTCATCGCGCTCGACGACGTGCCGCGCCGGGTGACCCTCAACGAGGCGGTCGAGCTGGCCAAGCGCTACGGCTCCGAGGGCAGCGCCGGCTTCGTCAACGGCGTGCTCGACCGCATCGCGTCCGACCTCGGCAAGCGCTAGGCAAGTCCCGTGGACGTGCGCTTCGTCCCGCCCGACCTGAGGCGGCTCGACCAGCTCAAGAGCGAGGCCCTGGCGCTCCCGTTCTTCGAGGACGTCCGGCCGCTCCGCGGCGCGCTCGGGCTCGTCGACTGGAGGCTCTGCGGGCAGGTGTCGCGGGTGCTCGTCCGCGGGCACGCCTCGGGCGCGCTCGGCGAGGCGGTGCTCCTGCCGTCGAAGCGCCGCTTCCCGTTCGAGAAGCTCTTCCTGTTCGGCGCGGGCCGCGCGGACGCGCTCGACGAGCGCCGCTTCGTCGAGGTGGTGGGGCGCATGCTGGGCGCGCTCGATCGGGCCCGCGTGCGCTCGTCGGTGATCGCGCTGCCGGGTCGCGCGGTCGACCGCATCGATCCCGCGCGGGCGATGCAGCTCTTCCTCGCGCGCGCCGCCGCCCACCCGGAGCAGGACGTGACGACCCTCATCGAGGACGGCGAAGCCCAGCGGGCGATGCAGCCGGTGCTCGAGCGCGAGCGGCGTCGCGCCCAGGCCGAGCAGGCCTGAGCGCTCAGGCGCCGCCCATCCCGACGGGCCAGCCCATCGAGTAGCGCGCGTTCAGGTCGCTCAGCGGGTGGAAGCCTCCGCGGTAGCGGAACGCGTCGATCCCGAACGGCCCGAAGTAGCCCGCGGCCTGGAGCGCCGCGACCGTCGCGTCGAAGGCGTCGTCGAGCGCGCGCCGCTCGGGCCCGGTGAGGAGCCCGGCGTCGGCCAGCTCGCTCGCTGCGTGCTGGCCGTGCGGATCGACGCGCTGCCGCGTGAGACGCCCCCGGCGCACCTCGCCCCCGGGCTCGATCGCGCCGTGCAGCCCCACCTCGAGGGTGATCCCGAGCCACGGGGTCACGAGGACCGGCCCCTGGCGAAGCGCGGCGCGGAGCCACGCGCGGCCGGCGTCGTCGAGCGGCCCGCCCGCGTGGCGGCGCCGGCCCCGCCCCGCAAACGACAGCCCCCGCTTGATCAGCCAGTCCCCCGGTCGGCCGAGCGCGGCCTCCGCCTCGGGCTCCCGCGCGCAGAGGACGTCCGCGGGGAGGCGCGCGAGCGCGAAGGCGAAGGCGCGCTGGTTTACCGCGCGGAGCACCTCGAGGGGAGGCGCAGCCGGGACGACCGCGCCGGCCTGGGCGAGGCCGGCGAGCGCGGAGGGGGTAGGGCACCAGGCGACCCCGAGGCGGCCGGCCGCGTCGTCCGCCAGCAAGCCCTCGAGCACGCGGTCCTCCGTGGGGAGCAGCGCCCGGAAGCGCGCCGCGGCCACCGCGAGCTGCGCGCGCGTCCGGCGCGACGCGGTGTACGCGCCACCGCTGGCGTGGGCGAGCTCCTGCTCGGCGTCGAGGTTGAGCGCCCAGACCCTCACGGGTAGGCCTCGAGCGCGTCGACGAAGGCGTCCTGCATGCCGGCCCGCCGCCGCGCCTCCCGCGCGATGGGCCGGCCGCGCATCACGATCGGGGTCAGCGGCGGTGGCAGCGCGGCCGTCCAGCGCGCGAGGGTCAGCGGCCCGGACCACCGCTCGAACCAGGTCACCGCGAAGCGGACGTGCGGCACCTCCTCGGCCCCCACGACGCGCTGGATCCGCGCCGCCTCCGGGTCGCCCGCCGCCTCGAAGGCCTCGGCGAAGCGGGCCGCGTGATCGAGGTTTGCTCCCTCGAAGCCGACCCCGAGCAGCGCCACGAAGTCCACCGGCGCGCGGGCTCGGGGGACGCGCTCCCAGAACCAGTCGCGCACCGGGAAGCTCCCGATCGGCGCGCCGAGCGTGTCGAGGTGCGCGGCGTAGAGGCTCATGTGGCGGATCTCGTCGCCGCAGATCCGCAGGAGCCCGCGGCGGAACTCGGCCGGCGCCTCGGGGAAGCGCAGGAGCGCCCAGGCCATCAGCTCGGCCGCCTGGAGCTCGTGATGGAAGAACGTGTGGAGGAGCTGCGCGCGCCGCCGCGGGTCGCGGAGCGCGGAGGCGCGAGGCGTCTTGGGGGCGCGCTCGGCCGGGGTCAGCTCCGGCGGTCGGCCCGGGCGCAGATCGCGGGGTCGCCGATCGGTCGAGGCCCCCTCGCGTGCCCACCGCGCGGGCGGCGGCGGCGGCGCGAGCTTGTGCGCGAGCGACCCCGAGGTGACGTAGTCGAACGCCCACCGCTCGACCGTCCCGGGCTCGGGCGCGTCGTCGGGCTCGCTCGCTCGGGTGGGGGGTCGCATCGTTCTCGCGAACTCTGTCATGCTCGGCGCCCCATGCGCAGGCAGACCTCCGAACGATCCCTCGTCGTGGCCCTGGCCGTCTGGATGCTCGCCGCGGGCTGCGGCGGCGCGACCACCGCCGCCGAGCACGCCGCGAGCCAGCCGCCGCCGCTCCCCTGGGAGGCCGAGCGCTCCGCGCCGCGCGCGGTCGAGTCGCCCCTCATCGCGCTCGTGGGCGGCACCGTCATGACCGCGGCCGGCGACGTCATCGAGGACGGGGTCGTGCTCATGGAGAACGGCCGCATCGCCGCGGTGGGTGCGCGCGGGGAGGTCGAGCTGCCGGAGGACGGCGTCCAGATCGTCGACGTCACCGGCCGCTACGTGACCCCCGGCTTGATCGACACGCACTCGCACATGGGCGTCTACCCGAGCCCGCACGTGCGCGGGGTGAGCGACGGCAACGAGATGAGCGATCCGACGACCCCGGAGGTGCGCGCGGCCGACGCCTTCTGGCCGCAGGATCCCCAGCTCACGCGGGCCCTCGCGGGGGGCGTCACGACCATCCAGGTCCTGCCTGGCAGCGGCAACCTGATCGGCGGCGCCGGCGTGATCGTGAAGCTCCACCTCGGCCGTACGATCACCGAGATGCAGTTCCCCGGCGCTCCGGAGACGCTCAAGATGGCTTGCGGGGAGAACCCCAAGCGCGTCTACGGCGCAGGGCGGCAGTCGGCGCCGATGACCCGCATGGGCAACGTCCACGGCTATCGGCAGGCCTACCAGGAGGCCATCGAGTACGGCCTCTCCTGGACCGACTGGCAGGCCCAGCACCAGCAGTGGCAGACGCAGCACGACGCCCACGAAGCGGACGACGGCGCCGACGACCCGGGCCCCGCGCCGGTGCCGCCGGCCCGCGACTTCGGCCTCGAGCGGCTCCTTGGCGCCCGGGACGGCAGCGTGCTCATCCAGATGCACTGCTACCGCGCGGACGAGATGGCGCGGATGATCGAGGTGGGCGACGAGCTGGGCTTCCAGGTCCGCGCGTTCCACCACGCGATCGAGGCGTACAAGATCCGCGACCTCCTCCACGAGCGCGAGATCGGCGTCTCGACCTGGGCCGACTGGTGGGGCTTCAAGCTCGAGGCCTTCGACACGATCGAAGAGAACCTCGCGTTGCTCACCCAGTCGGGCGTCCGCGGCGTGCTGCACTCGGACAGCGCGATGCTCGTCCAGCGCCTCAACCAGGAGGCGGCCAAGGCGATGACCGCGGGGCGGCGCGCCGGGATCCCGATCACCGAGGACCAGGCCCTGCGCTGGATCACGATCAACGCGGCGTGGACGCTCGGCGTCCACGAGCAGACCGGCTCACTCGAGGCGGGCAAGATGGCCGACGTCACGGTCTGGTCGGGCAACCCGTTCAGCGTCTACTCGCGCGCGGACCTCGTCTACATCGACGGGCTGCTGCGCTACGACCGCAGCGTCGCTCCGCCGACCACCGACTTCGAGGTCGGCCTGGACCTCGAGGCGCGGCCCGCGGCGGGAGGTGCCCGGTGATTCGGCCGGTGACGCGGCTCGCCCTCCTCGCCGCGCTCGTGGCCCTCGCGCCGGCGGTCGCGCTCGCGCAGCCGGTCGGGCAGCCGATCGCGCTGGTCGGCGGTACGGTCCTGCCCGGCGACGGCCCGGCGATCGAGAACGCCACCGTGATCCTCCAGGACGGCCGGGTCCTCCGCGTGATCGCCGGCGGCGCCCCGCCGGCCGGGGCCCGGACGATCGACTGCGCGGGCACCGTCCTCACCCCCGGCTTCGTCGGCGTGGGCAGCCCGATCGGCCTCGTCGAGATCGGCCTCGAGCCCTCCACGGACGACGAGGCCCCGGAGGGCGACGACGTCGACCCCGTGCGCGCCTCCTTCAGCGCGGCCGACGGCTACAACCCGCGCTCCACCCTCATCCCCGTCGCGCGGCGCTGGGGGGTCACGAGCGTGGTGAGCACCCCGACCGGCGGCCTGGTCGCGGGCACGAGCGCGTGGATGGATCTGCGCGGCGCGACCCTCGCCGACGCGATGGTGGCGGAGCGCGCCGCGCTCCACGTGAGCCTGGACGACGGCGGGGTCGAGGCGAGCGGAGGCGCGCGGGCGAGCGCGCTCGGCCTGCTGCGGGAGGTGCTCGACGACGCGCGGCTGTACCGCCAGCGCCGCGCCTCATTCGACCGGCGCGGGCTGCGCGAGCTGAGCGTCTCGCACCTCGACCTCGATCGCCTCGCGGAGGCCCTCGCGGGCGATCTCCCGGTCGTAATCCGCGTCGCCCGCGCGAGCGACATCACCCGCGCCCTCGAGCTCGGCCGGGCGTACGGACTGCGGGTGGTCCTGAGCGGCGCGGAGGAGGGCTGGATGGTCGCGCGCGAGATCGCGGCCGCCCGCGTGCCGGTGATCGTCCAGCCGCTGACCAATCTCCCGTCGCAGTTCTCCCGGCTTCACAGCCGCTACGACAACGCGGCGCTCCTGCGCGCGGCCGGCGTGACGGTGATCCTGAGCGCGGGCGACGACGCGCACGGTCAGCGCAACCTCCGGCAGGAGGCGGGCAACGCGATCGCGGCCGGCATGTCGCGCGAGGACGCGCTCGCCGCGCTGACCGTCGAGCCGGCGCGCGCCTTCGGGCTCGAAGACCGCTACGGCACGATCGCGCCCGGGCGGGTGGCCAACCTCGTGGTCTGGACGGGCGACCCCTTCGAGCTCACCACCTGGGCGCGCCACGTGTTCATCCGCGGCGAGGACGTGCCGCTGACGACACGCCAGACGCTGCTCTTCGAGCGGTACCGCGATCTCGAGGCCGTCCCGCGAGGGCAGCGCGGCCTGCCGCGCCCCGCGCGCTGATCCAGGGCCGCGCGCGGCGCTATCGCTGGTCGACGAAGAACTCGACCCGGCGGTTCTGCTCGTGGCAGGCCTCGGTCTCCTCACGGCAGAGCGGGTAGGTCTCCCCGTAGCCCTGCGAGGTGATCTCGACGCCGACGCCATGCCCGCGCAGGTACTCGGCCACCGCCGACGCGCGGCGCCCGGAGAGCTCGAGGTTGTGCGCGTCGTCGCCGTCGACGCTGCTGTGGCCCTGCACCTGGACGCGGACGATCTCCTCGTGCTCGCCGATCACCGCCGCCACGCGATCGAGCAGCTCGAACGAGTCGGCGAGGATCTCGTCGCTGTCGTGCCCGAAGTGGACCCGCTGGTTGACGTAGATCCGGTTGCCGCGGATCTCGACGATAAGGTTCGTCGTGTCGACCACCTCGGCGCCGCCGCAGGCGCTCAGCGTGAGGGCGGTCAGCGTGACGGCGAGCGCGATCAAGCCGCGGCGCGCGATGTCGTTGAGCCTCTGCATGGCCGCGAGGATAGCCGGCACGAGCCCCGCGTCGACGCGGGCGACCTCAGGACAGCTCGACGACGACCGCGGTGATGTTGTCGCGGCCGCCCCGCGCGTTCGCGAGGTCGATGAGACGCGTGACGGCCACGTCGGGGCCGAGGGTGAGCATCGGCGGGATCTCGTCGTCCTGCAGGTAGCCGTGCAGCCCGTCCGAGCAGAGGAGGAAGCGATCGCCCGGCCCGACCTCGATGCAGTGGGTGTCCACCTGCACGTAGTCGCGGCTGCCGACCGCCCGCGTGATGACGTTCTTGTGCGGCGACAGCGCGGCCTCGGCCTCGCTGATGATCCCTTGCTTGAGCTGCCACGCGACGAGGGTGTGGTCCTCGGTGAGCTGGTAGACCCCGCCCTCGCGCACGAGGTAGATGCGGCTGTCGCCGACCTGCGCGAGCACCGCGTGGGTCTCCATCAGGAGCAGCGCGCTGACCGTCGTCCCCATGCCCTTCTGGTCGGGGTCGTTCTCGGCGATCGCGAACACCATGTAGGTCGCGGCCTGGATCGCCGACTCGAGGAGGCGCTGGACGGCCCGCACGTTGTCGGGGGTGGGGCCATCCGTCATGAAGGCCTCCACGTGGGCGTAGCCGCGGCGCACCATGCCGAGGACGGTCTCCACCGCCTCCTGGCTCGCGACCTCGCCGGCCGCGTGCCCGCCCATCCCGTCGGCCACGACGTAGAGGCCAAGGTCGTTGTCGAGGATATAGGCGTCCTCGTTCGACATACGCCGACGGCCGATGTCCGAGAGTCCGACGCCCTTCCTGCCCACGGATTGCCCGAGCCCTTCTGCCGCGAGGCTATCTCATGCTGCAGCCGCACGGCAATAAACCACTTGGGGTTGGGGTTGCGGGACGGTCTGATGGCCGCAGACGAAATGAGCGGATCGCCTCGAGGGTTGAATCGACCGTGCCCGAGGCCCATCCCTAGGGGAGAGCGATGATGTCGAACGTCTCTGCCGTGTCTCACGCCCCGCGCCTCCTGCCGCTGGCCCTCGTCGCGCTGGTCGGCGCCGCCTCCACGAGCGCCCAGGCGCAGCCCCGCCAGGAAGAGCAGGAGCGCATCCGGGTCGCCCGCCAGCTCCAGGAGTCGACCGTCTCGGTGATCGCCGGCCCCTCGAGCGGCTCCGGCTTCGTCACCGGCGACGAGCGCTGGATCGTGACCAATTCCCACGTCATCCAGCCCGGCCGCCGGACAGGCGTCCAGGTCCACTTCTCCTCGGGCACCACCCGCGCGGCCCAGGTCCTGCTCGACTCACCGAGCCACGATCTCGCGGTGCTGCGGGTCGAGGGCGACGTCCCGGCCCGCCCGCTCCCCCTCGCCGACTCCGAGCAGGTGAGCGTCGGCCAGAACGTGCTCGCCTTCGGCAGCCCGTTCGGCCTGGAGGGCACCCTGACCCAGGGCATTGTCTCGGCGATCCGCGACGTGCCGGCCGGCTCGCGGCTCGGCGGCGGCGCGGTCCGCCGGCTCATCCAGACCGACGCCCCGATCAACCCGGGCAACTCCGGCGGCCCGCTCGTGCGATCCGACGGCGAGGTCATCGGGGTGAACACCGCGATCCTGTCCCGCACCGGCGGCTCGCACGGGATCGGCTTCGCGGTGCCCGCCAACCACGTCCGCGACCTCCTCGTCGAGGTCCGGCGGCGATCACGCGATCCGGTGGCCCGCGCAGACGGCCCGGCCCCGGCCGAGCAGCCGGCGTACCTCGGGATCCTCGGCGACGACTTCCGCGGCGCCGGCGTCGCGGGGGTACGGATCCAGCAGGTCGTGCCCGGGAGCCCGGCCGACGGCGCGGGCCTCGCCGGCGCATCCGACCCGCCGCCGCCGGTCGTTCAGCGCATGGGGCTACCCTGGACGGGCCACATCATCGTGGCGGTGGACGGGCGCCCGACGCGCTCGATGACCGAGCTCCAGCGGACGCTCGGGCGGCACAACCCGGGCGACCGCGCGGTGATCACGGTCCTCGTCGGCCCGGACTCGCGGATGAGCGGCGAGGCGGTGGTGACGCTCGGTGAGCGCCCGGTCGAGGCGCGGGTCGAGCCCACGCCGCGGCGTCCGCGCCGCTGAGTCTCGGTGATTTTTGCCCCTCGCCCTTGAAGGGGGCGCGCGGCTGTACTCTCATCGGCGCATGCTGCGGACACGCCTCCGGTGGATCCTCCTCTCTGTCGCCCTCGTCTCGCTGACGGCCTGCGACGACCCGATCGAGCTCATCGACGCCGGCGGCGGCCAGGACGCGGGGAGCTCGGACGCCGGGGAGCCGGAGCCGATGTGCGACGACGGCGAGCTCGGCGGCGACGAGACATCCGTCGACTGCGGCGGGTCTTGCCCGCCGTGCCCGCCCGGCGAGAACTGCCGCGGCCCCGAGGACTGCTCCTCGTCGGTGTGTGATCGCGGTCGGTGCCTCGTGCCCAACTGCCGCGACGGCGCCCGCAACGGCGACGAGACCGGCGTGGACTGCGGGGGCGACTGCGGGCTCTGTCCCGGCGGCGAGCCCTGCACCTCGAACGATCAGTGCCTGAGCGGTCGGTGCCGGGGCGGCACGTGCACGATGAGCTCCTGCGAGGACGGCACCACCAACGGCGACGAGACCGACGTCGACTGCGGGGGTGCGCTCTGCGCCCCGTGCATCGGCGGGTACAGCTGCGTGGAGGACACCGATTGCGAGAGTCTCATCTGCGCGGACGGGGTCTGCACCGACGCGGCCTGCAATGACGGCATCCAGAACCAGGACGAGACGAGCGTCGACTGCGGCGGCTCGCTCTGCCCCCCGTGCCGCGACGGGCTGGGTTGCCAGATCGACGTCGACTGCGTCGGGCTCCGCTGCTTCATGGGCGGCTGCGTCTCCTGCATGGACCGGATCCAGGACGCCGAGGAGACGGACGTCGACTGCGGCGGACCGCTCTGCGATCCCTGCCGCGACGGCCTGATGTGCGCGGTTGGCGGGGACTGCGCCGGCGGCGCCTGCGAGGCGGGGCTCTGCGTCTCCTGCGCGGACGGCGTGCAGAACCAGGACGAGACGGATGTCGACTGCGGCGGCGCGATCTGCGGCGGCTGCGCGGACGGAGGCGTCTGCCTGGTCGACGGTGACTGCGGGGCCGTCGGGGCCACCTGCGAGGCCGGGATCTGCGCGTCCTGCGCCGACCGGGTGCAGAACCGCGACGAGACGGACGTCGACTGCGGCGGGCCGACCTGCCGCGGCTGTCCGGACGGTGACATGTGCATGGTCGACAGCGACTGCGGCGCGGTCGGAGCGACCTGCGTGGCCGGCGTCTGCGCGTCCTGCGCCGACCGGGTGCGGAACCGCGACGAGACGGACGTCGACTGCGGCGGGCCGACCTGTCCCGCCTGCGCGCCCGGCCTGCTCTGCACGATGCCGAGCGACTGCGCGTCGATGATCTGCGACGGCCCGACCATGCGCTGCAACGCTCCGGGCTGCGGCGACGGAGTGCTCAACGGAATGGAGACCGACCTCGACTGCGGCGGCGGCGCGTGCCTCGGGTGCGCGGACGGACTGACCTGCGTGGTCGGCCGGGACTGCCTCAACGGCGTCTGCACGGGCGGGATCTGTCAGCCGCCGACCTGCACCGACGGCGTCGCCAACGGCCTCGAGACGGACATCGACTGCGGCGGCACCTCCGCCTGCCCGCGCTGCCCCGACGGCCGCCTCTGCCCGAACGGCCCGAGCGACTGCATCAGCCCGCTCTGCTCCCTCGGCCGCTGCGGCGACGTGCGCGGGCACCTCGTGCTCATCGGCCACGACTACTTCGCGCGCAACGCAGGTGCGGACCTCGTGCTCGGCAACAGCGCCTTCCTCGCGCCCGAGAGCGGCAACCTCGAGGTGGTGATCTTCGACCAGTACGCGGACATCAGCGCCTCGGGCGAGGTCGTCAACGTCGAGGGCGCGATCACCTCCATCGCGGGGATGCGCGGCCGCACGGCCAGCTTCACGCGCCTGTCGGACAACACCCAGCTCGCGGCCGCGCTCACCCCCGCGGTCGACGTGTTCATCATCGCCGAGCAGGAGAGCAGCGTGCCGTCCCCGGCCACGATCGCGTCCGCCTGGGAGCCGATCCTGCGCAGCTTCCTCGCGGGCGGCGGGGTCGTGATCGTGACGTCGTTCTTCGACAACGGCTGGCAGCTCGTCGACTCGCCGGCGACCCTCGTCGACATCGGGGGGCTCGTGTCCTACAGCGGCTCGGCGACGGTGAATCCGGCCGCGTCGACCAACCCGATCGCGGCCGGTGTGACGACCTACTCGCCCCCGAACGGGTCGCGCGCGTGGACCGGCGTGACGGTCGGCGGCGCGATCAGCATCACCACCGTGGTCCAGGACGGCTCGGCTCAGCCCTTCGTCATCGACGCGCTCTTCTGAGGACACTGGTCCCTCGGAGAGCCTGGGCGCGGGCCTCGCGCCCGAGCGTGTGATAGCTCGGGCGCGTGGGTGACGGTCTGGAGGAGGCGCTCGCGGCGGCCGCGGCCGCGACGGATCTCGGTTCGGTCTGGGACGCGATCCAGCCGTACGAGGCGCAGCTCGACGTGGAGCCGCGGCTCGCCGGGGTCTGGATGGAGGCGCTGCGGGCGACCTCGCGCCGGCCCACGCTGATCGCCGAGGCGGAGCGGGTGCTCGAGGCGTGGCCGGGCGACGCCGTCCTCGTAGGACGCGCGTGCGCGGCCCTGCTCAACGCGGCCGAGCGGCCGATCGACGAGCCTCCCCTCGAGGCCGGCCCGGCCGCGATCGCGGCCGGCGCCGCCGCCCGGTGCCTCGGCCGCCTCGACGACGACGCGCGCCTGGACCCGAGGGTCGGCGGGCGTCTCCACGCCCAGCGCGCCCACGCCCTGCGGCTGCTCGGCCCGCTCCGCGCCGACGAGGCGCTCGCCGCGATCGATCGCGCGCTCGCGCTGGAGGATCGGGCGCAGTGGCGGTTCGAGCGGGGCCTCGTCCACAAGCACCGCCGCGACTTCGAGGCGATGCTCGAGGACAGCCGGCGTGCCCTCGAGGCCGAGCCCTCGCGTCGGCCCTACGCCTGGAACGTCGCGATCGCCGCCACCGCGCTCGGCCGGAGCGAGGCCGCGGTGGCCGCCTGGCGCGCCATCGGCATCGAGGCCACGGCCGCGCCGGGGGCGCTGCCGCTCGTCGAGGGGATGGAGCCGGCGCGCGTCCGTCTGCCCACCCGCGGCACCGGCCACGCGGGGGACGGTCTGCCGGTGAAGGCGGCGGGGTTCGAGATCGTGTGGGCCCAGCCGCTGAGCCCGTGCCACGGGGTGCTCCGCTCGCCGACCCAGCGCGACGCGGTCGCGGACTTCGGGGACGTGGTGCTCTGGGACGGCGCCCCGGTCGCGGTGACCGAGCACGAGGGCAGGCGTGTGCCCTGCTTCCCGCTCCTCACGGTGCTCAAGCCCGGCGACGAGCGCCGCTTCCGCTTCCTCGCGATGCAGCAGCGCCCTGGCCAGATCGACGCGCTCGGGGAGGGCCTGCCCGACGGAGCGCTCCTCTACGCCCACGGCGAGCGCGTGGAGCGGCTGTGCCCGCGCTGCGCGGCTGGCGACACGATGGTCCGCCACGAGCACCTGCCGCCGGAGGAGCACCGGCTGGTGTTCGGCAAGCTGCTCGCGCCGGGCGCGCTCACGCTGGAGGCGCTCGCGGAGGCGCTCGAGGCTGCGAGGCGAGCCAACCCCGGCGTGCTCCTCGCGATCCCCGAGCTGTTCGAGGCGCTCGGGGACAGCCGCGCCGCGGGCAAGCACCACCAGCGCTGGGGCGCGATCGAGCGGACGGCCCAGGCGGGGGGAGGGCGGTGAAGGGCGCCCCGCGCGAGGAGCGCGACTACCTGTTGCCGTCCGAGCAGGCGCGCTACGCGGGGCTCCCGGAGCTGTCGGAGACGCTCCTCTTCAAGCGGCGCGAGGGCGTCTTCCTCGTGGTGGCGGGGCTGTTCCTCGGGACGCTGGCGATGCTGAACATCCTCGGCATCACCCGGTTCATCGACCTGAGCTTCACCGTCCCGGGCCTCGGCTGGGAGGTCCCGATGCCGCTCGCGGTGGGCGTGCTGCCGTACCCCGTCACGTTCCTCTGCACCGACCTCATCAGCGAGTTCTACGGCCTCAAGCGCGCCAACTTCGTGGTCACCGTCGGCCTCCTGCTGAACGTCTGGGTGATGTTCATCCTGTGGCTCGGCGGCGCGCTCCCGGGCTTCTCGGGTGAGGACCCCACGGGGGTCTTCTTCCAGGTCCAGACCCTCGCGTTCGGCGCGGTCACCGCCTCGATGCTCGCGTACCTCGCGGCCCAGTTCGTCGACGTCCAGCTCTTCCACTTCTGGAAGAAGCTCACCCGAGGACGCCACCTCTGGCTCCGCAACAACGGCAGCACCCTCGTCAGCCAGCTCGTCGACTCGGTCGCGGTCACGCTCGTCACGCACTTCTACGCGCAGGCGCTCCCGATCGACGTCGCCGAGGCGCTCTGGCCCCAGCTCCTCACGTTCATCGGCGCGAGCTACATGTTCAAGCTCGTCACCGCCCTCGCGGACACCCTCCCGTTCTACGCCCTCGTAAAGTATCTCGGCAGATACATGCGGCTGCCGACCACCGACGCCCTACCGGACGATGTGAGGTAGCGGGCCCCTCTGCTCGCCGCCCTGGGGTGTGCTATGGCCAGCCTGGTGGAGTCGTCGAGGGCGGTCGGCGGCGGCGTGCGCGCACGCGTGGAGAACTGGGCATGACACGATTCACTCGCTGGGTGGGGCCGATCGCGGCCCTGGGCGTCATCCTCTGGTCGAGCGCGGTCGCGCGCGCGACCGTGATGGTCGAGGTGCCGCTCGAGGACATGATCCTCGGGGCTGACGCCATCGTGCACGGGCGCGTGATCGCCAACGACGTCCGCATGTCGCTCGATCGCGGGGAGCTCGAGCCGAACACCTTCGTGACCATCGAGGTCACCGAGTGGCTCGCGGGCGAGGGCGGGCGAACGGTCACGCTGCGCGAACTCGGCGGGACCTTCCAGGGGATCACCACCGAGGTCGTGGGCGTCCCGCGCTACGCGGTGGGCGACGAGGTGATCGTGTTCCTCGAGCGCCGCGAGGACGGCCGCGAGGATCTGCGCACGATGGCGATGGCGCAGGGCCAGTTCCGCGTCCGCCACAGCCTCACCGAGGCGCCGCGGGTCGAGCGCGACCTCGAGGGCGTCGCCTTCGCGCGCTGGGTCGACGGTCAACAGACGGTGCAGGACCCGGCCTCGCCGAGCATGGAGCTCGAGGCGTTCAAGGCGTACGTCCGGCAGACCCGTGGGGAGACGCTCCCCGGCGCGGGCGGCCCGGCCACCGGGGGGGCGGTTCGATGAGCCGCCGACTCCTCCGTCGCGCCCCCGGCGCGCTCGCGCTGGGCCTGTCGCTGGTGCTCGGCCTGAGCGGCTCCGCCTCGGCCTGGCAGCCGCTCGCCCCCGGCGTCGTGTGGAGCGGCCCCGTGCGCTACAGCCTCAACCAGAACGGCTCGATCGATCTCGGCGGCTTCGCGCCGACCGAGGTCGAGGTCCGGCGCGCGATGGACGATTGGACCCTCGTCTCGTGCACCAGCCTGACCGACAGCTACCAGGGATCGACGTCGCGTCAGGCCGGCAACTTCGAGGGTCAGAACACGGTCGGCTGGATCGAGACGGGCTGGAGCCACGGCTCGCAGGCGATCGGCGTCACCACGACGCGCCGCGGCCGCAGCTTCTTCGTCGAGGCCGACATGGAGATGAACGGCGTCGACTACCGGTGGCAGACGGGCCCGGGCACGTTCGGCAACGTCAACACCTACTCGATCGCGCTCCACGAGGGCGGGCACTTCTACGGCCTCGGGCACACCAACGTCCGCGGCAGCAGCATGTGGCCGAGCTACGGCGGCGGCATCGTCGGCCTCGGGCCCGACGACCAGAACGGCATCTGCGCGCTGTACCCGGGCTCGGGATCGGACTGCACGACCACCGGGTGCCCGAGCGGTCAGGAGTGCGTCGCGGGGTCGTGTCAGGGCATCACCGGCGACGGCACGGTGTGCTCGCCCTGCACCGCGGACTCCGACTGCGGCGGGCCGGCCGACCTGTGCATCGGCTACCCCGACGGCCGCAGCTACTGCGGCCGGTCGTGCGCGAGCAACGCGGACTGCGGAGGCGACACCTGCGCGCCGCTCACGAGCGGCGGCCGTCAGTGCGCGCGCGTGTCGGGCATGAGCTTCACCTGCGACGCGCCGGCGCCCGGCGGCTGCATGACGACGAGCGACTGTCCAGCCGGCCAGGTCTGCAACGCGGGCGTCTGCGGCGCGCCCCCGCCCGGGGCGGGCCTCGGCGAGACGTGCGCGAGCAACGACGCGTGCTCGAGCGGCCTCTGCCTGGGCGGCACCTGCACCCAGACCTGCGACACCAACAACATCGCCGGCTCCTGCCCGGCGGGCTTCTACTGCGACGACGACCCGTCCACCTGCGGCTCCGGCTTCTGCACCGCGGGCACGGCGGGCGGCGGCGCGCTCGGCGCGGCCTGCTCGGTCGACACCGAGTGCCAGAGCCTCTTCTGCGCGGCCGGCGCCTGCTCGCAGCCCTGCGTGCCCGACGGCGCGGCGACCTGCCCGGACGGCTTCGCGTGCCAGACGGGAGCCCAGCCCTGCGCGGGCTCCTGCCAGCAATCGGGCGCCCTCGGGGACATGTGCGAGACGAACTTCGACTGCACGTCCGGCATCTGCGCGACGCTCGGCGACCTCTCGTTCTGCACCGACTTCTGCTCGGACACCGCGCTCTGTCCGGACAACTTCACGTGCACTCCGGCGGGCGACAGCTCCGTCTGCGTGCCCGACGGTGGTGGCCTGGGCGCGCAGTGCAACGTGAACACCGACTGCGTCAGCGGCATCTGCGCCACCGAGGCCGATCGCCGCTACTGCACGCGCATCTGCGATGAGATGACGCCGTGCCCCCCCGACACCTTCGCGTGCACGCCGACCAGCGACGGGATGACGAGCGTCTGCCAGCCGCTGGTGACGCCCATGGAGGAGGGCGGCTGCGGCTGCCGCGTCGCCGGCCGGCCCGGCTCGGGCCTGCTCGGCCTGATCGGCGCGCTCGCGCTCGGCCTCCTCGTGTGGTGGCGCCGGCGCGACTAGAGCGCCAATCGGTTTGAAACCGCCGCAAATCACGGGCGGGACAGCCGCTCCTCGACGATGCCTGAGCATCGCCTCGTCACGTCTGACCACGCCGAACGGCCGTCGCGCTCCGAGCTTTCTCGACTCTCCAAACCGATCGGTGCTCTAGCCGCTCGCAGCCTCCGCGCCGGGCGGGATTGGTCCTCGACAGCGGGGACCGCCCGCCCCAAAGTCGCCCTCCGGTGTCCGCGGTCCAACGCAGCCTCCTGAGCTATGCGCGGCCGTACTGGGGTCGCGTCGCGGTCGGGATCGCATTCCTCCTCGCGACCAACGCGGCGGAGAAGGCGATCCCCTGGCTGTTCAGCCACGCGCTCGACGCCCTGACGGCGCGCGAGCTCGACTCCGTCCGCGACTACGCGATCGGCGTGGTCGCGCTCGCGGCCGGGATGTGGCTCGTCCGCACCGCGTCGCGCGTCTGGATCTTCAACGTCGGGCGCGACGTCGAGTTCGACATCCGCAACGACGTGCTCGAGAAGCTGCACGCGCTCGGGCCGTCGTTCTTCCGCAAGATGCCGACGGGCGAGATCATGAGCCGGGCGACCAACGACCTGACGCAGATCCGGCTGCTCGTCGGGTTCGCGGGGCTCAACGTCGTCAACTCGCTCATCGCCTTCACGAGCGCGATCGCGCTCATGGTCGCGATCAGCCCCTCGCTCACCCTCTACGCGCTCGCGCCGTACCCGCTGATGGTCCTCGTCACGCGGTTCTTCGGCTCGCGCATCTTCAAGCGCTCGCTCGAGTGGCAGGCCGCCCTCGCCAAGCTCTCGGACCGCGCCAACGAGAACGTCGCGGGCATCCGCCTCGTCCGCGCGATGGCGATCGAGGACGTCGAGCGCGACAAGTTCGAGGTCGCCAACCAGGACGCGGTCCGAACCGCGATGGGCCTCGCGACGCTCCGCGGCGTGATGTTCCCCGTGCTCCTCGGCGTCAGCTCGCTCGGGACCCTCATCGTCGTCTGGATCGGCGGCGGGATGGTGCTCGACGACGAGCTGACGGTGGGCGAGTTCGCCGCGTTCAACGCCTACGTGGGGCTCATGGTCTGGCCGACGCTCGCGTTCGGCTACCTGCTCTCGGTGCTCCAGCGCGGGCGCGCGTCCTACAAGCGGGTTCGGGAGATCCTCGACTCGGAGCCCGACGTGGCCGACGCGCCCGAGGCGCGGCGCGCGAGCGGCCCGGGGGCGCTGGTGGTCAAGGGGCTCGAGTACTCCTACGGCGACAAGAAGGTCCTCGACGGGGTCGACTTCGAGGTCCCGGCCGGCGCCTCGCTCGCGGTGATCGGGCCCACCGGCTCGGGCAAGTCGACCCTCGCCGCGCTGCTGCCGCGGCTCCTCCCGACGCCCGCCGGCGCGGTGTTCCTCGACGGCGTCGACGTGACCGAGATCGAGCTGCGGAGCCTGCGCAACACGGTGGGATACGCCCAGCAAGAACCCTTCCTATTCTCCACTACGGTGGAGCAGAACCTGGGCCTCGCGCTCGACGACCCGGAGGCGCCCGACGCGGCGGCGCGCATCCGCCACGCGGCCTCGGAGGCCTGCGTGCTCGCCGAGATCGAGGGCATGGCGAGCGGCATGCGCACGGTGGTCGGCGAGCGCGGCGTCCAGCTCTCCGGCGGCCAGAAGCAGCGGCTGGCCCTCGCGCGCGCGCTGCTCAACCAGCCCAAGGTCGTGGTGCTCGACGATCCGCTCAGCGCGGTCGACGCCAAGACCGAGGAGAGCATCCTCGAGGCGCTCGATCGCGCCAAGCGGGACCGCACCTTCGTCCTCATCACGAACCGGGTCGCGGCGGCGGCCCGCACCGACCGCATCCTCGTCCTCGACGAGGGGAGGGTGGTCGAGCGGGGGACCCACGAGGAGCTCTGCGCGGCGGGCGGGCTCTACTCGCGCATCGCCACCCGGCAGCGCCTCGAAGAGGAGCTCGCGGAGCTGTGAGCGCCTCCACCGAGCCGCGGCCCGACGTGAAGCCCGCGCGGCTGGCCCCGCCCGAGGAGTCGGCCCCGATCGCGGGAGCCGACTGGGCGATGCTGCGCCGGCTGTGGCCCTACGCGCGACCCAACCTGACGATCTTCGCCGCTGCGCTGCTCACGCTGCCGCTGTCGATGGGCGCCTCGCTGATCCAGCCGCTCCTGATCCGCGACGCGATCGACGCCGCGATCCTGAGCCACAGCCGGAGC
>JAUHXR010000463.1 GCA_030426845.1 Polyangia bacterium
GGCGTGGTCAGACGTGACGAGGCGATGCTCAGGCATCGTCGAGGAGCGGCTGGCCGCGCCGGACGGCTGTCCCGCCCGTGATTTGCGGCGGTTTCAAACCGATTGGCGCTCTAGTGGGCGGCGTGCCCCGCGCGGTCGCGGTTCGCTCGGCGTCAGACGCGCACGAGGCGTGAGGTCGTGAGCTGGAAGAGGATCTTGCACGCGTCGAAGCTCGCGAGGTCCGTCGTCTCGACGATCTCGCGCACGGTACGGATCCCGTCGATCGCCCCGAGGACGCGTCGCTCGTCCGCGCTCAGCTCACCCTCGTCGAAGCTCCGCAGCGCCTCCGCGTCGCGTCGTGGCACCAGATCGAAGCGGGGGATCTGCTCCTCGATGAGCCGCCACTCGTCGACCCGGCGCAGGCCCTCCATGAGCAGGCTCGCGAGCGGGAGCCCGAGGCGCGCGGCGTCCGCCTCGGGGCGGGTGGCGAAGCGGAGAAACCGGAAGCCGCCGCGACGCCAGCGCAGCGCCTCGTAGACCAGCTCCGACGTCTGCTGGGTGAGGAGGCGGCGCAGCTCCTCGGCCGAGATGTAGCCGAGCTTCACGAGCCTCGTCCCCAGCAGCGCGCGGTCGCGCGACGGACGCTCGAGGACGCGCTCGAGGTCCTCGCGCTCCACCAGCTCCTCCTTGAGCAGGTAGCGCCCGAGCCGGAACTCCGCCCCGTGCGCGCGCCCGAGCGCGAGGTGAACTGCGCCGTCGCGCAGGCAGATCGAGGTCGCGCGCCCGCTCGTCGACGGGCGTTTGCGCACCTCGAGCACCCCGGTCTGACGCTGGTGGGTGAGCATCTGCAGCACCTCGCCGAGCGACACGTGCTCGAGCTGCCCGCTCAGCGCGACCTCGCCGGCCTCGCCGGGGACGAGGTCCGCGATCCCGCGCACCGCCTCGAAGAGCTCCGTCGGGGTCGCCGCCTCGACGCGCCCCGCCACCTCGACCAGGCGCGTGCGCACCGCGGCGGCCGCCGACTCGAGCTCCGCGTGGGTCGCCGCCGTCGCGGTCGGGTCGAGCCCACCGTCCCCGTCCACCTCGGCGACGCGGGCCTCGAGCGGCTCGGGCGGCGGCTGGCTGATGCGGCCGAGCGGCTCGCTCGCGCCCGCCGCGCGCGAGTCCTCCGCGGACCGGCTCAGCGCGTGCCCGGTGACCGCGAGGAGCGCCTCGGGGGAGAAGGGCTTCGTGATCGCGTCGAGGGCCCCGGTCTGGTTGAGGAAGCCGTCGCCGATGCGGTCGGCCTTGGCGCTCATCAGGACCACGGGCACCTGGGCGAGGTTGTCGACGAGGCGCATCGCCTGCACGAACATCAGCCCGTTCATGCGCGGCATCACGAAGTCGACGAGGACGAGGTCCGGGACGAGCGCCTGGGCGCGCTCGAGCGCGTCCTTGCCGTCGACCGCGACCGCGACCTCGTGCCCGCCCTGGCTGAGGGTGCGGCGCACCACCCGCCGCACCGTCGAGCTGTCGTCGACGACCAGGATGCGCGCCACGCTCAGCCCGCTCTCGTCGGCTCGCGCAACCCGCAGCGGCGCCGGAGCGCGTCGGCCTCGGGCGCGACCCAGAAGCGGCAGAGCCGCTTGATCATCGGGTGGCTCACCAGCTTGGGCCCGGAGAGCCCGGCGAGGTCTCGCTCGTAGCGCTTGAGCAGCTCGATCGCCGCGAGGAGGTCGTCGGCGACGACGAGCGCGACGCGGTTGGCGCTCGTGACCACCGCCTCGACGAAGTGCGCGAAGTCGACCGGCGGCGAGGCCACGTAGGCCCGGGCGCGCTCGTCGAGCGAGCGGCGCGCGCGGCGCGAGAGGCCCTTGTAGGCGCGCTTGCCGAGATCCTCGAGGATGTCCTCGCCGGTGAGCCCCGAGCCGAAGCCGTCGGAGACACGGCGGGACACCGCCGCGAGGACGATCTCGAGCTCGCGCGGCGTGAGGCGATCGACCGCGTAGAGGCCGACCGCGATGTTCGACATCGCCCGCGCGAGCGCGAACACCTTCTGGGCGTCGCCGAGGTGCGCGGCCGGCTCGGGGAGCATGATCGCCGGCGGCTCGGCGAGCTCGACCGAGACGCCGCGCGAGCGGTGGCGGTGGAGGTAGAGCAGGTAGTCGCTGACGTTGAAGATCGCGGCGACCCGATCGGCGACCCCGCGGATCGGCTCGCTCGAGCGCGAGGTGAGCTTGTCGCGGCTCGAGATGCCGTAGGCGTCGTAGTCGGGCGGGTAGATCTTGGCCACGCCCTCGGTCGTGAGGCGCAGCAGCTCGCAGAGCGCCTCGGTCCGACCGATCGGGTAGAAGGCCTCGAGCAAGCTCCGGTCGAGGGAGCCCGCGATCGCCGCGCCCGGGCGCGAGCCGTAGCGCTTGACCTCCTCGACCTCCTGCGGGGTGGCCTCGCCGAGGACCACCAGGGGCATCAGCGCGCGCCGGGCGCCCTTGAGGTCGCCGGCGGCGTGCAGCGTCGCGGCGAGCTCCCGCCACAGCTGGCCCATGGTCACGTGGTCGTGGAGCGCCTTGCGCAGCTCGGCCGCGGACTCCTCGTGGCTCCCGCTCAGCCGCAGGTTCACCGCGAGGAGGCGCCTCAGCTCGATGTCGGTCGGCTGCTCCCGCACCGCGCGCTCGAGCTCCTCGACCGCGCGGCTCGGCCGGCCGAGCTCGTCCGAGAGGATCCGCGCGATCTCGAGCCGACACGTCCGGCGCGCCAGCGGGTCGCCCGCGTCTGCCAGCCACGCTCGGAGCGCCTCGGCGTGGGCCTGCCAGTCGGCCTTCTCCTCGATCAGCGCGCGGTGCGCGTCCGAGCCGCGGCTCCCCGGGCCTTCGAGGGCGAGCGCCTGCAGGGCGGCCCCGCGCGCCGCGTCCCGATCGCCGCGCTGGGTCTGCACGTCGCTGAGCATCACCCAGGCCGCCGCGGCGTCGCTCGGGGCCTGGGCGACCTCGACGAGGCGGCGCAACGTCTGGGCGGCCTTGTCGGGGTCGCCGGTGCGCGCAGAGAGCCGCGCCAGCCTCGCGAGCGCCTCCGCGTTGCCCTCGTCGAGCGACAGTACGGCTTGCAGGCTCACACGGGCGCGCGCCGCGTCGTCGAGGTGCTCGTCCCAGAGCATCGCGAGCCGGAGGTGCGCGTCGAGGAGCACGTCGTTGTCCGGCGCGAGCGAGACCACCTGCGCGAGCAGATCCGCCGACTCCGCCCAGCGCCCCTGGCGCGCGTGGAGGTCCGCGAGGCGGCGCAGCGTCGGCACGTGGTTGGCGGACTCCTTGAGCACGCGCCGCAGCGACGAGATGGCGCCCGGGACGTTGTTCAGCATGTCCGCCTGCAGCCGCGCGACCTCCATCCAGAGTGACGCGACGCGCTCCTGCGAGGTGGCGGTCGAGGCCGCGCGCGAGAGCCGGTCGGCGGCCCGCGCCGCCTGGCCGTCGGTGAGGAGCAGCTCGGTGAGGCCCGCGGCCGCGTCGGCGTCGTCCGCCCACAGCTCGAGGGCGCGCTCGTAGTCGCGCAGCGCCCCCGCCGGATCACGGAGCTGCCGCTGGCTGACCTGCCCCGCCCGCACCAGCAGCCTCGCGGCGCGGTGCGGCTCGGGGGTGACGCTCGCCTCGCGCCGCGCCGCCTCCACGAGCGCGGCCGGGTCGCCCTGGCGGAACGCTACCCGCGCGAGGCCCTTGGCGGCCGCGATGTTCTCGGGGTCGCTCGTGAGCGCGGCGCGGTAGGCGTCGAGCGCCCCCGGGTCCTCGGCGACCTCGAGCGACTCGGCGAGCCGCGCCTGATAGATGGAGGCGACCTTGACGTCGCCGGCCGTCGCGACGAGCCGCTGGTCGACCTGCGCGAGCAGCCCGCGATCCTGACGAGCGAGCGCGTGCGCCTCGAGGACCTCGAGCGCGCTCGGGTCGTCCGGCGCGAGCCGGAGGATCGCCTCGTGGATCTGTCGGACGTCGTCGTCGTGGCCCTCGGCCTTCGCCGCGAGCCGGCCGAGCTCCCGGAGCGCGGCCACGCGGGCCGACGGATCGGCGAGCACGCGCGCCTCCGCCTGGTAGACCTTCGCGAGGGCGTCGAAGCGGGAGAGCCGGCGGTAGAGATCCTCGAGCGCGAGGAGCGCCTCGAGGTGCCCGGGATCGATCGCGAGCGCGCGCTCGTAGCAGCCCACCGCGCGGCGCGGGTCGGCGAGGGCGTGCGCCCAGAGCGTGCCCGCGCGCACGAGCAGCCCGACCGTCTTGGCCTCGTCGGTCGAGCTGGCCGCGCGCTCCTCGAGCTGATCGGCGAGGCGACGCCACGCGCCTTGCGCGGCGCGGAGCCGGTCGAGCGCCTCCGCCGCGGGCGCGTAGCCCTCCACCGCTGCGAGCGCGGTCTCGAAGGCGCCGGCCGCCCGGTCGGGCGCGTCGAGGTGCTGCTCGTACACCTCGCCCAGACGGAACGCCGCGCGTGCCCGGGCGCGCGGGTCGGTGAGCCCGTCGAGCTCGAGCTCGAGAACCTTCACCAGCTCGCTCCAGTCGCGGCGCGCGCCGAGCCGCTGCTCGAGCGCGGTGAGCGAGGGCCGGTGCTGCGGGTCGGCCTCGAGCGCCCGTCGGTAGCAGCCCATCGCGCGGCCCTCGTCGCCGATCCGCTCCTCGCAGAGCTGCCCCATCTTGTGCAGCAGCGCGGCTGCGGCCGGGCCGTCCGGGTCGAGCGCGAGCTCGGCCTCGTAGAGGTCGAGGAGGTCGTCCCAGCGCCCCGCGCGGTGGTAGATGCGCCCGAGGCCCGCGAGCGCCGGGCCGTAGCCGGGGTTGATCTCGAGGATCTTCCGGTAGCGCTTCATCGCGGCGTCGGTGTCGCCGAGGCGCTGGTCGAGGATCTCCGCGGCGCGGTGCAGCAGCTCCACGATGCGGCCGTCGTCGTGGCGCAGATCCGCCTCGCGCTCGAGCGCGTCCACGA
Organism: Polyangia bacterium; assembly: GCA_030426845.1. Lineage (GTDB taxonomy): Bacteria > Myxococcota_A > Polyangia > Polyangiales > Sandaracinaceae > JAUHXR01. The sequence goes on from JAUHXR010000463.1 coordinate 4,912, forward strand.
GCTCGTGGTGTCGCCCCGCCCGATCGGTCGCGCGCTGAAGGGCGTGGAGCGCGCCGAGGTGCGTCGCGTCGCGCTCGAGGATGCGCCGATACGTGTGCGCCGCCTGCTCGTGCTCGAAGAGCGCGTCCTCGTAGAGCGCGCCGATCTTGAACAGGTGGGTGATCGCCGCTTCGGACTCGGCCGCCTGCTCGACCGCGCGCTCGTAGATCTCGATCAGCGCGCGGTGGCGCCCCGCGTCGGAGTAGAGCCGAGTCAGCGCCTTGAACGACACCGCGAGACC
>JAUHXR010000083.1 GCA_030426845.1 Polyangia bacterium
CCCGCGACCTCGACATCGAGGGGCTGATCCTGATCAGCGGGGCCTCCCGGCGCGCCCGGCCCGCGCGCGTGCCGACCCTCGTCCTGCAAGGCCGCCGCGACCCTCGGACGCCCCCCGGCCCGGCCCGCCGCTACGCCCGCGGGGTCGGCCGACAGGCGCGCTACGTCGAGCACCCCGACGCGACGCACTGGCTGCTCCTGAGTCACCACGCGTGGGTCACCGATCAGCTGCGCGGCTGGCTCGCCGAGCAGGAGGGGCTCGAGGCGATCCGGTGAAGGCGTGAGAAGCGAGCGTGAAGACGCGATGAGCGAGAGCCCGTTTTCGATCCTGGCGCGTCGTACCCCCTGATGCGCGCGCTCGTGCTGACCGTGTCGCTTCTCGTGCCGGCGCTCCTCGCCCCGGCCGCCGCCACGGCGCAGGACGCGTGCGCGGGGGTGAGCTGCGCGGGCCACGGCGAGTGCATGCTCGAGGACGGCGAGCCGTTCTGCCTGTGCGACGACGGCTACGCGGCCGAGGCCCTCGCCTGCACGCGCGCGGCGCCGATCCCGCCGGACCTCGGCGCGATGCGCTCGACCTCGATCGGGGCGCGCATCGTGCAGATCGCGAGCCACGAGGGCGGGCGCAGCGCGGGCATGGTCGGCCACGAGCGCGAGGGCGAGGCGATCGGCCCGCTGCGCGAGGTCATCAAGCCGGGCGAGCTCTGGTGCAGCGACTTCGTCTCCTGGGTCTACCGCGTGGCCGGGGTCCCGTTCACCGGCGGCTACCAGGGCGGCTGGCACCTCACGAACAACTACGCGATGCGCCGGTGGTTCGAGCGCCAGGGCCGCTGGGTGTCCCACGAGGCGGGCGCGTGGGACGGCTTCCAGCCGCGGCCGGGGGACTACCTCCGCTTCCACACCTCGCGGCACGGGCACAGCGCGATCGTGCGCTACGTGGCCGGCGAGACGCTCTACACCGTGGAGGGCAACTCCCGCGGGCTCGTGCGGCTGCGCCGCTACTGGCACTACAAGCAGAACCGCCGCATCGACGGCTTCGGGATCGTGACCAACCCGGAGGCGCGCGCCGCGTGGCTCCGCCGCCAGCCCGTGATCAGCGAAGGAGCGGCGCCCCCAGCGCGAGCTGAGCGAGCAGCCCCACGAGCGCGGCCGCGGTAGCCCGGGGGGCGCTCAGGCCGTGCAGGACCTTGAGCGCGACGACCGACAGCGCGGCGACCCAGAGCGCGGCCAGCGGCATCGACACCCGAGCGACCCGAGCGAGCGCCTCGAAGCCGAAGAACAGGTAGGCGACGAGCTCCGCGCCCACGTGCAGGCCGAGCGGGAGCGCGTAGGCGAACCCGAGCGCGGTGAGGGTGCCGGGCCGCGGGCCCTGGCCGCCGAGGCGCGACGCGACGGCGTGGGCCACCGCCGCGAAGACCCACCAGAGGATGGTGAGGAGCGGGAGCATCACCACGCCCTGCACGAGGTAGTAGTCGTGACCGCTCAGGGGGACGAGGACGAAGCGCGCCTCGCGGCCCGCGGCCCAGAGCAGGAGCGAGAGCCCGCCCCAGCCCATCGCGGTGAGCGCCACCGCGCCCGCGCCGCCTCGCGCGCTCGGCGCGTCGCGCAGGCCCTGGAAGGTGCGCGCCGGGCGGACCAGCGCCCCGAGGAGGGTCTCGAGCAGCTCGGGCTCGCCGTCGTCGCTCACGCGCGCGCTCAGGCGGCCGACGCGACGCTCAGCCCGTCGGCCTCGCGCTGCCGCAGGTAGGCGGCGAACTCATCGTAGAGCGCGTAGACCTCGGCCAGCGTGTCCGCCCGGTTGAGCTGGTGGCGGAGCGTCGAGGCGCTCGGTAGGCCCTTGGTGTAGCCGGGGTAGTAGCGGCGCATGTAGCGGACGGCGCGGTCCTCACCGCGCTTGTCGACGATGAGCCCCATGTGCTCGCGGCAGAGGTCGAGCCGCTCCCGCCAGCCGACCGGCGTCGGCTCGACGCCCTCGTCGAGGAGCCGGCGGCACTCGCCGACCACCCACGGGTGCGCGATCGCGGCGCGGCCGATCATCACGCCGGCGCACCCCGTCTCCTCGATCGCGCGGCGCGCGTCGTACGCTGTCTTGACGTCGCCGTTGACGATCACGGGGATCGAGACGACCTCCTGCGCGCGCGCGGCCCAGGCCCAGTCCGCCTCGCCGGAGTGGCCCATGTTGGCGGTGCGGCAGTGGATCGTCAGCGCCCGCACCCCGACGTCCTCGAGGCGCCGTGCGAGGTCGACGATCGGCATGTCGCTCTCGGGACCCCAGCCGATGCGGGTCTTCACCGTGACGGGCAGCGAGACGCGCTCGACCACCATCTGGGCCATCTCGACCATCGCCGCCGGGTCGCGCAGCCAGCCGGCGCCCGCGCCGCGGCGGGCGATCTTGGGGACCCAGCAGCCGCAGTTGATGTCGAGGAAGACCGGGTCCCGGGCCTCCGCGATCGTCGCCGCCTCGGCGAGGCGCTCGGCGTCGGAGCCGTAGATCTGGATGGCGGTCGGGTGGTCTCCGTCGCGCAGGACCATCTTCTCGCGCGCGTTCTTGCAGCCGCGGAGCAGCCCCTCGACGTTGACGAACTCGGTCACGCAGAGGTCGGCGCCGCGGGCCCGGCAGAGCGCGCGGAAGATCGCGTCCGAGACGTCCTCCATCGGGGCGACGATGGCGGGGCGGCTCGCGAAGTAGGTGTCGAAGTCGAACTCCATGGCTCCGTCCGGGTGTACGGGATCGAGGCAGCTCGAGCCAGCCGAGCCCCGGGGGCGCCGCGGTGGGCCAACTGCTAGGTTTGCGGACATGCGCTTGTCTGGGGGACGAACCGGGTGCGGGCTCTCGCTGCTCGCGCTCCTCCTGGCGGTGGGCTGCCCGCGGCCCGGCCCGAGCGGCCCGGCGCCCGACGGGCTCGAGACCTACCGGGCGCGCAGCAGCGGGCCGGTCTGGGGCCGGCGCCTGGACGACGGGCGGCTCCAGAGCCTCTTCTGGAACCTGCCGGCGGACGACTCGGGCGAGGTGACGGGCGAGCGCGCGGCGCTGCGGCTGCTCGCGCAGGACCTCGGCGTCTACGACGTGGACGCGGGCACCCGGGTGATCGGGACCTACCCGCTCGCGCCGCGCGGCACGGTCACGGTGTTCCAGCTGGTGCACGCCGGCGTCGACGTGGTGGGCGCGGAGGTGCGGGTCGTCCGGATCGACGATCGCATCCGCTTCATCAGCGCGCGGATCCCACCGCCGATCCTCCTCGACGTCGAGCCGATGGTCAGCGCGGCCGAGGTGTCGGCGGACCTCGGAGCCCAGCTCGGCCTCGCGATGACCCCGCCGATGACGGAGCCGCGCCTCGCGGTGTGGGACTCGGCGATGGTCTCGGGACACGGGGGCACCCCGCTCCTCGCGTGGCGCGTCCAGGTCGGCGCGCGCCCCGGGGGGACGGCCTTCGTCTCCGCGCTCAACGGCAACCTGCTGCAGCTGTTCGACGCGCGCGAGGCCTTCGCGGACGTCTTCTTCGTGCGCCAGACGGACGACGACCTCGCCGCGACCGAGGAGGGCGGGGTGCGCGAGCACTGGTTCGCGGCGGACACCGGCGCGCTCGTCACCCCGCCGATGGCCGAGCCGGCGGCGAGCAACTTCATGGACGCGAGCGCCGCGCACACGGACGCCCAGGCGATCGCCGACTTCTTCGACGCGACCCTCGGCATCACCGGATACGACGGCGAGGGCGCGCCGATCCGGGTGCTCGTGGGCTACAGCGCGAGCTGCGACGGGTGCCCCAACGCCTACTGGATGGGGCGCGACGCGACCGCGCGCGACGCCGCCCACGCGTTCGGCGAGTACTTCGTGTTCAGCACCGGCTTCTACTCGGGGGACGTCTTCGCCCACGAGTACACCCACGCGGTGCTCGACTACCTGACCGGCGCGGACCCGTTCGACTTCGGCGAGTCGGCCGCGGTCGAGGAGAGCCTCGCAGACACCTTCGCCGCGCTCTACGACACCGCCTCACCCTGGGTCGTCGGCGACGACCTCGCCCTCCCGCTCCAGCGTGACCTCCGCACACCCTCGCTCAACGACCTGGGCGAAGGCTGCGCGGCCCAGCCCGAGCACGTGGACGAGCGCGCGCCGCTCACCCCCGCGGGCGTCCCCTGCGCGCCGCTCGACGCGGGGGAGTGTACCGCCGCCAACGGGCGCGTCTGCCTCGGCGGCAGCTGCTTCGAGCGCGACGGCGACGGCGGACCGCACTGCGACAGCGCGATCGGCTCGCTCGCCGCGTACCGCCTGGTCGAGGGCGACCCGATGCACGACGTCGAGGGCATCGGGATGGAGAAGGCGCGGGTGATCTACGCGACCGCGCTCACGCTCGTCGGCCCGTGGGAGCGGTTCGCCGATCTGCGCGACCACGTCCTCGCGGCGTGCCACCTCTGGGCCGAGTCGGGCGTGGACGTCGAGGGGCTCGGCGCGCCGATCGAGGGCGCCGACTGCGGCGACGTGATCAACGCCTTCCACTCGGTCGGGCTCGGCGAGTACCCCGACTCCGACCGCGACGGCTGGGACGATCGCACCGACAACTGCCTGATGACGCCGAACTTCGATCAGGTCGACTCCGACGCCGACCGGCTGGGCGACGCGTGCCCGTTCGTGCCGGAAGGGTAGATGCCCCACTACGACCCCGCGCCCCACCGGGAGGCTCGCGGCAACGAGCGCTGGATGCTGCTCGGCGCGTTCTTCCTCGGCCTCGGGGCGCTCGTCGCGATCGTGCTCGAGGACTACGAGCCGGCGAAGCTCGCGCCGGTCTTCATGCTCCTCGCCTGGTTCCCGCTGATCGCGCTCCACGAGCTCGGGCACGCCGCGATGGCGCGCCTCGTTGGCTGGGAGGTCGACGCGATCGTGGTGGGCTTCGGCGGCGTGGCCTTCGCCTTCGAGCTCTTCGGCGTGCCGATGGCGATCAAGATGTACCCGCTCGGCGGCTTCGTGCGCCCCGCCCCGCTCGACACGCGGAGCCTTCGCCTCAAGAGCGCGCTCGTCTACCTCGCCGGGCCGCTCGCCGAGCTCTCGCTCGTGCTGCTCCTGACCCTCGCGCTCGGCTTCGACACGATGACGACCCGCACCGAGGCGGTCGGGGTGATCGCGGCCCAGGGCGTCGCGGTCGCCGCGCTGCTGAGCGTGGTCACCAACCTCGTCCCGCGGCGCATCGACACCGAGCGCGGGGTGAGCATGACCGACGGCCTCGGCGCGATCTTCAGCTTCCTCCGGCCGCGCGCCGAGCTCGAGGTCCAGGTGCGCGACGCGCTCGCGGATCGGCTCGCGCACCACGCGGACCTGCGCGAGGTGGGCCGCACGGTGGCGATGGCCGAGCGCGCCTGCGCGGCGCTGCCTCAGGACGCGCACCTCCGGAGCGCGGTCGTCCGCGCGCTCCGCGACGCGACCCGCGAGCTCGCCCCCGAGGCCCGGGCGACCGCCCTCGAGGGGTCGGCGCTGCCCGCGTCGATCGTCGCGCGGCTCGGTCGCTGAGTCGGGCTCAGCGGCCGCCGGGGAGCGCGCGCAGCGCCTGCTGGACGGCGGCGCGGTCGATCGTGCCCTCGCCCTGGAGCGCGCGCTGGTAGTAGTCCCGAGCCTGCGCGGGCACGCGACGGGCGCGCATCACGTCGCCCATGAGCGCGAGCGCGGGCGCGTGGTTGGGGTGCTGGCCGATCACGCGCTGGAGGAACCCGAACGCGAGCACCGGCCGCTCCTGGCCCAACGCAAGGCGCGCGGCGCGCACGAGCGGGGCGGGGTTGCGCGGGTCGAGGTCGGCCGCGTGGCGGTACTGCTCGTAGGCCTCCTCCTCTCGCTCGGTGCGGGCGTAGACGTCGGCGAGGGCCATCACGCTCTCGGCGTCGTTCGGCACCTGCGCGATCGCGTCGTTCAGGGTCACCTCCGCGTCCGCGAGGTCGCCCGCGGCCATCAGGGCCGCGCCCAGGCCGGCCCGCGCGTGCGCGAGGTTGCCGTCCTCCCCGATCGCGGCTCGGAACTGCTCGACCGCGCCCGGCGCGTCGCCCGCGCGAAGGAGCGCGTCGCCGAGCGCGGCCTGGGCCATCGCCCAGCCGGGCCGGTTCGCCACCGCGTCGCGGAGGTGCGTGACCGCCTCGGCGCCCTCGAGGAGCCGGCCGAGCTCGTAGTCCACGTCGGGGTCGTCGCCGTCGAGCTCGTGAGCGCGGCGGAGCGCCCGCAGGGCGTCCTGCGTCCGGTGCGCCTGGGCGTAGAGGATCCCGAGGCCGAGGTGCGGCGCCGCCGCCTGCCCGTTCGCCTGGGCCGCGCGGCGGTAGGCCGACTCGGCCTCCTCCACCGAGTGGCGCAGCCGGTGGGCGTCGCCGAGCGCGAGGAGCGCCTCGTAGTCGTCGGGGGCCTGCTGCAGCGCGGCGTTCGCCTCGTCGAGCGCGCGGGCGCTCCGGGCCCAGGCGATCCACGTCCGGGCCATGCACACGTGGGCGATCGCGCTGTCACGGGCCACCCGGTCCACCGCGCGGCACTGGGCCCGCGCCCGCTGGTGGTTGCGCTCGGCGAACTCGACCCGCGCCACCTCGTACTGGGCGACCGGGTCCTCGCGGCGGAGGCGCGCGGCGCGGCCGAGCGCGGCGCGGGCCTCGCGGTAGCGGCCCGCCTCGAGGAGGGCCCGGCCGAGCGCGAGCTGCGCGTCGTAGTCGCGGGGCGCCGCGCGGGCGGCCGAGCGGAGGCCCCCGAGGGCGCTCTCCTGGGCGGCGGCGATCTCCGGGGGGTAGAGGAGCGCGGCGAGGCCGAGGAGCGCGAGGAGGAGGAGGGGTCGGTGCACGGTGGGTCTCCCGGGGGCTGGGGCCCCGGATCGACGGCCCCAAACGCCCGGATCTTCATAGCATCATCGGCCCCGCGGCCCAGCTTGCGGGGCTGAGGGCGGGCGGCTAGCTTCCCGGCCGCATGGCTCGCCTCGCGCCCGCGCTGCTCTCGCTCCTGGTCCTCGGCCTGGTGGCGCCGGGCTGCGGCTCCAACCAGACCCCCCGGGCGCTGAGCTACGGCGAGAACGCCCGCCGCTCCTACCGCAACGCCTACGCCGCGTTCGAGGACCGCGACTGCCTCACCGCCGACCCGCTGCTGCGGCGCATCCGGCGCGAGTACCCGTACAGCCGCTACGCGGCCCTCGCCGAGCTGCGGCTCGCCGACTGCGCGGTCATCCAGAACAACTACACCGAGGCGATCCGAGCCTACCGCTCGTTCGTCCGGCACCGCCCGGCGCACCCCGAGGTGCCCTACGCGCACTTCAAGATCGCCGAGGCGTACTACCGCCAGATCCCGAGCGACTTCTTCCTGTCGCCCCCGGCCCAGGAGCGCGACCAGACCGCGACCCGCAGCGCGCTCCGGCAGCTCCGCCGCTTCGTCCTCGACTACCCGGACAGCGAGTACATGGAGGAGGCCCGCGAGATGGTGCGCGGCGCGCTCGGCCTCCTCGCCCAGCACGAGCTCTACGTGGCCGAGTTCTACCTCGGGCTCGACCGGCCCCAGGCCGCGGTCGGGCGGCTGCGCCACCTCCTCGACGTCTACGAGGGCTCCGGCATCGAGCCCCAGGCCCTGCTCCTGTTGGGCCGCGTGTTCCTGCACATGCGCGAGACGCGCGACGCCCAGCGCGCCTTCGAGGAGCTGATCGACCGCTTCCCGGAGAGCGGCTACGCCGAGCAGGCCCGCGAGTTCCTGCGCCGCTTCGAGGGCTGAGCCCAGCCGCTACGCGGCGGTGCGCGCGGCCGCGCGCCGATCCAGCCGGCGGCGGAGGTGCTCCAGCGCCGCCGCCACGGCCTGACCCGGCGTCTCCTCGACCGCCCGGACCACGATCGGCGGTCCCCCCGCGTTCAGGCGCACGTGGAGGACACAGCGCGTGTCACGCCCGCCGCGCGGCCCGTTCTCGTCGCTGAACGTGGCCGTGACCTGGCGCAGCTTGCCGACATGACGGTCGAGCGCGAGCTCGATGCGCCGCTGGACTCTGCGCACGGCGGCGGGGTTCTTGTCGCTTCCCACGAAACGGATCCGAGTCCTGTACATCACGCCTCCTTCTCTTCAACGATTGGGCTCGCGGCCCCTACCGACAACAAGAATATTTGCGCGCGATCCATCGACTGAGCCTGGTGTACGCGCGCGCCGTCAGCCCCTCGCGCGGGGGTGCCCGAAGAGCAGGCGCTGGGCGTTCTCGCTGATCACGCGCACCGCGGGGTGCTTGATCCGGCGCTCTACCGAGATCGCGTAGAACCGCTCGACGACCTCGTGGGTGCTGCCGATCTCCTGGACTCGATAGGTCTCGCAGATCTCGCGCGAGATCGCGGTGGGGCCAGGGAACACCCCCGCACCCTCGGCCCCGAAGGACTTCAGGAGCGCGCTGTCCTCGAAGTCCGCGACCAGGCGGGGTCGAACCTGGACCTTCGCGAACCAGCGCTCCAGCGACCTGCGCAGCAGCGTGTTGGAGGTCGGCGCGAGCAGGGGCGCACCGTCGAGGGAGCCTGGAAAGCCCGGCCGAAGCCTCTCCGCCAGCGCCCTGGTCGCGAAGAAGCTGACGTCCGACTCGCCGAGCGGGTGGTTGAAGGCTCGCACGCTGGCTTGACCGGCGATGGGCGTCTCCGCGAGGACGAGATCGAGGTCGTGGACCGCGAGCTCGGCGAGCAGCCGCTCGGTCTTGTCTTCCCGGCAGGTGATCCGGGGTGGGCGATCCATCGCGAGCGCCGGCGCGATCAGTCGGTAGAGCACGAGCTTGGGCACGAGGTCGCTCACCCCGATCACGAGGCGCTCCGTCCGGTGCTCCTCACGCCCGGCGATGACCCGCGTCAGCTCCTGACCCAGCGTGAAGATCTCGTCGGCGTAGCGGTAGGCCAGCTTCCCCAGCTCGGTCAGCTCGAGCCTTCGCCCCGCGCGATCGAAGAGCTTCTCACCCAGCGCGTCCTCGAGGGTGCGGAGCTGGGCGCTGACCGTCGGCTGCGAGAGGCGCAGGGCCGACGCCGCCGCGGTGATCGAGCCCTCGCGTACCACCATCCAGAAGTAGAAGAGGTGGTGGTAGTTCAGCCACTCGACGGGCGCCGACGCCCTCGTCACGCGGCTCGCTGCGACCCGCCCGGCGGAGCGCTGCTCGGAGGAAACAGGTCGGCGACCGCCTGGAGCAGCGCCCGGTACTGAGCCCGAGGCTCGGTCGACGCGTGAGCGCAGACGAGCCGAGCGCTCGTCTCGAGGAGGAACGCGGTGCCCGGATCGAGCCCCATGCGGTGCGCCAGGGTCGTCAGGATGGCCCGCTCGGCCGGGTGCTCGCGCTGATCGCACAGCGCCACCCAGGCCGCGGTGGCGTAGGCCAGGTGGCGGCCTCGCTCGTCGAGCCGCCCGAGGCCGATGTCGGCGAGGACCGGCGGACCCACGCGCAAGAGGCTCCCTGGAGAGAGACCCTCCAGCTCGAGGTCGAGCTCGTGGACGATCGCTCGCGCGGCGGTGACCTCGGCCGGGTCGAGCCGACCGTCGCCCCAGGCCATGTAGACCGACGCTTCGTAGACCCGCCAGCGTTCCAAGAACGCCAGCCCCAGATGCAGCGGGTTGCAGGACGGATCGGTCAGGTCTGATCGCATGAGCGCCTCCCCGCCGAGCTATGGAGCCTCGGGGCTGCCCGGCAAACCCTATACTCGACAAAAGTCGATAGATAATACCAATGAATTGAGACGAGATTTTCATGCGGTCGTCTCGGACGCGCGGTCCCAGAGTCTGGCGGGTGAGGATCCGTGAGCTCACCCGCCGTCAGCTCCTTCGCGAGGTCGTCGCGTCCGTCGTCGTGTTCCTCGTCGCCCTGCCGTTCGCGCTGGGAGTCGCCCTCGCGTCGGGCGTACCGCTGGAGCTCGGCCTCGCGTCGGCGGTGATCGGGGGGCTGCTCGTCGGCGGGCTCGCGGGCTGCCGGCTCCAGGTCACAGGGCCGGCCGCCGGGCTGATCGTTCTGGTCTGGGACATCGTCGACACCTGGGGCCTCGCCGCGCTCGGCCTCGCGGTCACCGTGAGCGGGGCGCTCCAGCTCGTCGCGGGGGGGCTCCGTCTCGGCCGCTGGTTCCAGGCCGTCCCTCCGGCGCTCGTGCTGGGACTGCTGGGCGGGATCGGCGGGCTGGTGGCGCTCGGCCAGGCCCACGTCGCGATCGGCACGACCCCCCCCGGCGGCGGCCTCCAGGATCTGCTCGCGCTGCCCGCGGCGCTCCTCGACGCGAGCGCCAACGCGTCAGGAGCGAGCTCCCTCGGGCTGGCCGCGTTCACGCTCCTGGCGCTGGTCGTCTGGGAGCGGGCGCGCCCGCGGAGGCTCCGGTCGGTCCCGGGCGCGCTCGTGGCGGTGACGGCAGCCGCGCTCGCGGGATGGGCGCTCGATCTTCCGGTCGCGCGCGTCGAGCTCCCGGCGTCGTTCGCGAGCTCGTTCCGCCTCCCGGGGCTCGACACCCTCACGCTGCTCGCCGAGGGACCGTTCTGGGGCGCGACGCTCGCGCTGGCCGCGGTGGCCGCCGCCGAGAGCCTGCTGAGCGCCTCGGCGACGGACCAGCTGCATGACGGTCCCCGCACCGACTACAACCGCGAGCTGCGCGCTCTGGGCGCGGGCAACCTGGTGTGTGGGCTGCTGGGCGCGCTGCCGATCACCGGGGTGATCGTTCGGTCAGCGGCCAACGTGAAAGCGGGGGCCCGAACCCGGCTACCGTCGATGCTCCACGCGGTGTGGCTGCTCGCGCTCGTCGCGCTCGCGCCGAAGCTGCTCGGGTTGCTGCCCGTGCCGGCCCTCGCCGCGCTCCTGGTCTACATCGGCCTCCAGCTCGTCAAGCCGGCCAAGGTGCGCGCGCTCATCACGCAGGACCGAGGGGCGCTGTGGGTCTACGGAGCGACCGTCCTCGGGATCCTGACGCTCGGGCTGCTCTGGGGCATCGGCCTCGGCTTCGCGGTAGCGCTCGTCCGGCTGCTGTACCGGTTCACTCACCTCGACGTGGAGGTGCGGCATCGCGGGCGTCGAGCGGACCTGACCCTGCGGGGCGCCGCGACCTTCCTCGCGCTGCCGCGGCTCGCCGAGGCGCTCGACGCCCTCGACTCGGGGCGCGAGGTGCACATCCATGTCGGGCGGCTGACCTTCGTCGACCACGCGTGTCACGTGCTCCTCCGAGAACACGAGAAGCGGCTCGCGTCCGGGGGCGGGCGGCTCGTCACGGAGTGGGACGACGTCGAGGCCCTCCAGGTGGACCGGCCGCTGGTGACGCGCCGCGCCGATCGCCTGGCGAACCGGGTCGGCGCGAGGGTCGGATGAGGCGCGCGCGCGATCAGCTCAGCAGCGCGTAGCCCTCGCTCGCCCCGATGTAGAGCACGAGCACCGCCAGCAGCCCCCGCGCGAGGGTGACGAAGCGCTCCGAGCTCATCTTCGCGAGGAGGCGCTTGCCGAGGAGCGTGCCGAGGACGACCGCCGCGATCATCGCGGCGAGCGGGACGAGCCAGGGGCCGAAGTCGAAGCCCATCGCGAGGCCGAAGATCGGGATCTTGAGCCCGTGGCCGATCGCCTGGATCACGCTCTTGGTCGCGACGTGCGGCTCCTTCTTGACGTCGAAGACGAGGAGGGCCTGGCTCACGATCGGGCCGGTCGAGCCGGCGAGGATCCCGAAGAGCCCGACCGCGAAGCCCACCCCGTAGAACGCGCGGAGCGAGCGGCCGGCCGTGGGGAACGAGAGGCCCTTGGCGAAGAGCGAGAGCAGGATCGCGGCCGCGATGAGGAGCTTGAGCAGCCGCGCGTCGATCGACAGGAGGTGCGCCACCGCGAAGGCGCCCGCGATCGAGCCGAGGACGACGCCGGCGGTGGTGCGCCCGACGATGTCCCAGCGGATGTCGCGCCGGAACGCGACCACCCGGCTCGCGCAGGCCGCCGTCTGCACCGCGCCGTGGAGCGGCACCACCGCGGCCGCGGGCACGAGCAGCAAGAGGCCGGACAGGAGCATGACCCCGCCGCCGACGCCCGTGAGGGCGCTGAGGGCCGAGGTCCCGACCGCGAGCGCCGCGAGCAGCAGCGCGACGGCGGCGCTCATGACGTGTGGGCCGCCTCGAGCAGCTCGGCGTGGTCGACGTAGGCGCGGTGGGCGGTGCTGAGCTCGCGCCGCAGCCGGAGCGCCACGTCGACCAGCTCGGCAAAGCGGTGCTCCACGCAGACCGAGAGCCACTCCGCGTCCGCCTCCTGGACGGAGAGCCCGTGCGCGCGCCCGAGCTGCGCGCCGACCGCGAAGCACAGGTCGATCTGCTCGATCGGGGTGAGGCGGCGCCGCAGCTTCTCGTTCTGGGTCGGGATCTCGCGGACCCAGTACTGCGCGTCGCCCACGCTCGCCCAGCCCGGCCGGAGCTCCCAGCCGGGGGCGTGCAGCTCGCCCGCCTCGACCATCCGCCGGCCGTTGTGCCGGTACGGGTTCGTGAAGCCGTGGGCGTCGGGCTCGTCGTACGTCTCCTTGACGTCGAGGAAGCGCACGTCGTCCTCGTCCTCGTCGCGGGGCTCGAGGAGCAGGAGCGTGTGGACCTTGCCGAGCGAGCCCGGGACCTCCGCCGCGGCGGTGATCGCGAAGCGGTGCGTCAGCTCCTCCTCGCCGCGGCTCTCGAGGTAGCTCGCCCACATGTCGAACAGGCGCGGCTCGCTCGCGTCGATCGAGTGCTCGGCGAGGCGGCCGCCCCACTTGCGGCCCTTCTCGAGGTAGCGGACGAGATCGCGCTGCCAGCTCTTGGGCCGGCGCTTGCGCAGCTCGTGCATCTCCTCGCGCGGGCGCTGGGGCGCGTTGAGCCCGAGCTGGTAGCCGCGGCGGAGGCTCTCGCTTACCGCGCCGTGCACCAGCTTGCCGTCGCCGTCGTCCGCCCGCCGGAGCGAGACCGAGACGAGGAAGCGCACGAGGTCGTAGCCGAAGGGGCCCAGGCGCGCGCGGTCGAAGTCGACCATCGCCGCGCCGCGCCGCGACTTGGCGTAGTTGGCCAGGTGCGGGTTGCCGTGGAGGAACACCGTCGGCATCGAGCCGATGTCGGTCAGCTCCACGAAGCGGCGCTGCATGGCAGCGTGGGAGTGACGGAAGTAGCGGTGCGGGCCCCGGTCCGGGTGGGCGTAGGCCTGACGAAGATCCCAATGATCTTGCGTGGGTTCGCGAAGGAAGGGGGACATAGCGACACAAGCCTGACACATAACGGTCACAAAGGACACCTGTTCGACGCAGAACGTCCCCACGCGCGGAGAGGGGACGGTCCGAGCTCTGCGAGCCTTCGGCGTCCGGAAGTTCGAGCGTTCGGACCGTCCCCTCGGAGTAAGGTGGCTCGGTGCGGGTCCCCACCGAGTTCCGCTACTGGGATCGAATCGACACGCCGCGGGTGACGCGCCAGCGCGCCTGGCTGCGGCGGTTGCTCGGCTACGACCCCGCGCCGGACGAGGCGCGGGTGCGGACCTTCGCGTCGATGTACTTCGACGCCGACCCCCTCGCGGAGGCGTTCGTCGACGACGTCTACCTCGGGCGTGGCCAGGCCGAGGGGCGCGCGATGCTCGAGCGAGCGCTCGACGGATCGGTGGCGGCGATCCCCGACGCGCCCGCGTCGCTCGAGGCGCTCTTCGCCGACATCGAAGCGGACCCGCCGTGGCTCGACTGGGAGCGGGTCGAGCGCGGCGCGCGCGTGTTCCGACGCTGGGGGACGGACGTGTTCCGCTTCGCGGGGGCCGTCACCCTCGCGGCCTACGCGGAGAGCTCGGTCGCCAAGCCGCTCGCGCTCACCGGCGCCTACGCCGGCGCGTCGACCAAGCACCGCTTCCTCGAGACGGCCGCGTTCTGGATCGCGGTGAGCGAGCCCGGGGGCCTGCGCCCCGGCGCGCCTGGGCGGGCGTCCGCGCTGCGGGTCCGCGTGATGCACGTCTTCGTCCGCCAGCGCCTGCTCGACCACCCCGAGTGGGACCTCGAGGCGTGGGGCGTCCCGATCAGCCAGGCCGACGCGACCCTCACCCTGCTCGGTGGCAGCGTCGCGCCGGGCCTCGCGCTCCACGCGATGGGCTACCGCACGACCGCCGACGACATCGACGCGACGCTCCATTTCTGGCGCTACGTGGGTCACCTCATGGGGGTACGCCCGCGCTGGTACCCCGCGTCGATCCGGGAGGCGGTGCAGCTCGGCTTCGTGGCCCACACCAAGGCGGCCAACACCGCGGGCGAGGACGGCCGGCGGCTCTGCCAGTCCTACGCCGACGCCTTCGCGCCGCCCGACGACGCGCCGCTGCGCGACCGCCTGAGCCACCGGCTGCACCGCGGGATGACGCGCTTCTTCCTGCCGGGCCCGATCTACCGCGCCAACCGGATGCCCCCCGCCGGGCTCTGGGCGCTCTACCCGCTGGCCGTCTTCCCCCTCCGCTTCGCGGCCGAGACGGTGCGGGTGCACAGCCCGTCCGCCGACCGCCTCGCCGACACCCTCGCGCGCCGCGCCCGCCGCCGCTGGCTCGCGCACCACCTCGGCGACCGCCGCGCCGAGTACCGACCGGTCGAGCGCTTCACGCGATAAGCGCAGCCGCCCGACCGCCGATGCGCTTCAGAAGTTGCCGGGTCGCCGCGCCGCCCGATACCCTACGCGGGGATGGACGAGCGCACCAAGCAGCTCCTGTCGTTGGGGCGTGAGCACTACGACAAGCGCGAGTTCGACAAGGCGGAGCACTACTTCCGCCAGGTGCTCGAGCGCGGCAGCTCCGGGTTCGCCGACGTCTACAACATGATGGGCGTGATCCACCACGACCGCGGCCGCTTCGAAGAGGCGCAGGGCTGCTTCGAGGAGTCGCTCTCGATCAACCCGAACTACACGGAGGCCGCGCTCAACCTCGCGGTCACCTACAACGACCTCGGGCGCTACGACGAGGCGAAGAAGATCTACAAGGCCGCCCTGGCGCGCGGCGAGGACGCGCCCGGTCAGCTCGATCCGTTCGTGAAGGGCAAGATCGCGAACCTCCACGCCGAGGTCGCGCAGGCCTACACCGACGCCGGGATGATCGGCGACGCGATGCACGAGTTGCGCAAGGCGATCCTCCTCTGCCCGACCTTCGCCGACCTGCGCCTGCGGCTCGCCAACCTCTACCGGCAGCAGGGCGATCAGGAGGCGGCGCGCTTCGAGCTCGAGGAGGCGATCTCCGCGAAGCCGCACTACGTGCCCGCCCACGTCGCGCTGGGCGTGGTGCTGCTCGCGCTCGGCGACAAGGATGGCGCGCTCGCGCGGTGGCGCGAGGCCCTGAGCATCGACCCGGCCAACAAGGCGGCCGCGATGTACACGCGGATGGCCGAGGGCATGATCGACGGCTCGATGGCGCCGCCGCCGCCCGACGACGCCTGAGCCCGCCGACTCCGGGACGCGCGCCGCGTGACGAGCGTTGCTCCTCGGGAGGCCTCGGCGCACGCTCGCGAGGTGTCGACGACCCCGACCACCCAGCCTGGCCGCCCCAGCGCGTATGGCCTGGCGCCGGGCGAGCGGGTCGGCCGCTACGCGATCGTCGGGCGGCTCGGCGGGGGCGGGATGGGGCTCGTCTACACCGCGCACGATCCGCAGCTCGATCGACGGGTGGCCCTCAAGGTGGTCCGCCGCGAGCTCGACTCGGACGAGGCCCGCGGGCGCCTGGCGCGCGAGGCCCAGGCGATGGCCAAGCTCAGCCACCCGAACGTGGTGGGGGTGTTCGACGCGGGGGTGTTCGAGGACGCCGACGGCGCCTCGCGCGTGTTCATCGCGATGGAGCTGGTCGAGGGCCAGGACCTGCGCGAGTGGGGCAAGGCCCTGCGCGAGACCGAGCGCTGGAAGCGCGGCGAGGCGTGGCCCGAGATCGTCGATCGCTACCTCGCGGCCGGCGAGGGGCTGCGGGTCGCGCACGAGGCGGGGCTGGTGCACCGCGACTTCAAGCCCGCGAACGTCCTCGTCGACCGCGAGGGCGGCGTTCGGGTCGGCGACTTCGGGCTCGCGCGGCCGATCGAGCAGCAGCGAGTGGCCGCGGCCCAGGTGCAGCTCGAGGCGGCCGACGTACCGCTCGACCTGACGCGCACCCAGGACATGATCGGCACGCCCGGCTACATGGCGCCCGAGCTCTACTGGCCCAAGCCCGCGAGCGCGGAGAGCGATCAGTACGCGTTCTGCGTTTCGCTCTACGAGGCGCTCTACGGCGAGCGCCCCGTCCCCGGCGACACCTTCGGCGCGATCGTGCTCGCCACCGTGCAGGGCCGGCTGCGCGAACCGCCCGCGCGTCCCCCTGTGCCCGCGGAGCTGCGCCGCATCGTGCTGCGAGGGCTCGCGGTCGAGCCCGGCGAGCGGTGGCCCGACATGGGCGCGCTCCTCGACGCGCTGCGGGCGGAGCGGGAGCGGCCCCAGCGGCGGCGGCGGGCCCTCGGGGTGGCCGGCCTCGCGCTCGCGGTGGTCGGGGTGGCCTACGGCGCCGGCGCGATCACCTCCGAGCCGGCCGTGAACGACCCTTGCGGGTCTGCGAGCCGGGCGGCGGAGGCGATCTTCGACGACGCGCGGCGCGACGCGACCCACGCGGCGCTCGCCTCGGTGGACGTGCCCTTCGCGGCCCGGAGCGCCGAGGCCGCGGTCACCGGGCTCGACCCCTACGCGGCGGACCTCGGTGCGGCCTATCGCCGCGCGTGCGAGGCGACCCACGTGGCGCACACCCAGTCGGAGGCGACGCTCGACCGCCGGACGGCGTGCCTCGACCGGCGCGCGCTCGCCCTCGACGCGCTGGTGCGCGAGCTCGAGACGGCGGACGCGGCGGTGGTGGAGCGCGCGAGCCTCGCGGTGCAGTCGCTGCCCTCGATCGCGGCGTGCGACGACGCGGGGTCGCGGGACGACGCGACGACGCCCCCGGAGCTCGCCGAGGCGGTGGACGGCGTCACGCGCCGCCTCGCGTCGGCGCGGGCCAAGCTCCGCGCCGGCCGGCTCGCCGAGGCGGAGGAGGAGGCGAGCCGGGCGCGGACCGAGGCCGAGGGGATCGAGTGGCCCCCGCTGCGCCGCGAGGCCGAGCTCGCCCACGGGCAGGCCCAGCTCGCGGCGGGGCAGTTCGAGGAGGCGGACCGGGCGCTCCACGCGGCGGCCCTCGAGGCGATCCGCGCCGAGGACGACGAGGCGCTCGTCGAGGCCGCGACCGGGCTGGTCGACGTGGCCGGCGTGCGCCGCTCCCGCCCGGACGAGGGTCGGGTCTGGGCCGACCTGGCCTCGGCCACCCTCACGCGCCTCGGCCCGCGGCCGATGGCCTCCGCCGCCCTCGAGAGCGAGCGGGCCCGCCTGATGAGCGCGCTCGGGGAGCGTGAGCGCGCGGTGGATCACGCGCTCGAGGCCCTCCGGATCGTGGAAGAGGCGCGCGGCCCGGACAGCCTCGCGGTCGCGCCCGCCCTCGCGCAGCTCGTCGACGCGCTCGCGATGATGCGCGCGTTCCGGCGCGCGGTGGAGCCGGTCGAGCGCCTCGACCGACTGCTCGCCGCCCACTTCGACGAGCGTCACCCCGAACGCATCGCGGCCGCGGTGCGGGTCGCGGGCGTCTACGTCCACCTGCGACGCCGCGAAGAGGCCACGGAACGGATCGACCGCGCGCGCGAGCTCGCCGTCGCCCACCTCCCCACCGACCACCCGGTGCGCGCCCGCGCCCTGATGCGCCGCGGCGACGTGCTCGCGCTGACCGGTCACGCCGACGAGGCGATCGCGGAGTACGAGCTGGCGCTCGAGGCGACCCGCGCCGTCTACGGCGACGAGCACACCGAGGTCGCGCGCGGCCTGCTGAACCTGGCCGGCGCCTACGCGCGCTCGTCTCAGACCGACCGCGCGCTCGCGCTGTGGCGAGAGGCCCTCGCCCTCCGCGAGCGGCTCCTCGGCGACGATCACCCGGACCTCGCGATCCTGCTGCAGAACATCGGCTCGGTGCAGGTCGAGCGGGGCCGCGCCAGCGAGGTGCTCGAGGTGCTCGCCCGCGCCCGCCGCATCCAGCGTCGCCACGCCGTGTCACGCCAGGCCCGCGCGGACGTCGACTTCTGGTACGGGCGCGCGCTGTACGAGACCGGCACCGATCGGGAGCAGGGCCGCGCGATGGTCGTCGCCGCGCAGCAGGTCAGCGAGGAGGGTGGCTACGACCGCCCGGACATGCGCGACTGGCTCGCTGCGAACCCGTGACGCCCTCGGAGCCCCTGGCGCTCCGACCGCGCCGCGGAGGCGGGAGGGCGCGTCGGGAGACTCCCTCATGCAGCGCCTGGTCGATCTGTTGCATCATGGAGCCTCGGGAGGTTGGGTGATGACACGGTACAGCGCGCTGCTCGGGACGCTCTGGCTCGTGTGGGCCAGCGGCTGCGACTGCTCGGGGCCCCACGATCCGCTCGGGCCCTGCGCCCGCGTCAACCCACCTCCGTCCTGCGAGGACTCCTGCGGGCCGGGGCTCGACGACTGCCCCCTCGGCTTCTATTGCACCGACAACGGCGTTTGCACACAGGACTGCGACCCGCTCCGCCCGGACGAGAACTGCTACATGGGCTCGTGCACCGAGGACGGCCACTGCATCGGCCGCCAGATGGCGGACGCGAACGTCGACGCCAACAACAGCTGCGCCGACGTGCGGGTGCAGGCGCAGCGCGTGACGCCCAACGTGGTCGTCATCGTCGACCAGTCGGGCTCCATGACGGCGAGCTTCGGAGGCAGCAACCGCTGGGACGCCCTGCGGGACTCGCTCCTCGCCCAGCCCGACGGCTTCATCGCGGCGCTTCAGAGCTCGGTGCGCTTCGGGCTCGCGATGTACTCGTCGCGCGCGGACGACGGGCCGGCGACCGGGATGTGCCCGCTCATCGAGTGGGTCCCGCCCGCGCTCGACAACTACGGCGCGATCAGCGCGGTCTACTCGCCCGCGAGCCCGATCGACGAGACGCCGACCGGCCAGAGCATCGACGCGGTGGTGGCGCAGCTCAACATGACGCCGGACCCGTCGACCGACCCGACGATCTTCATCCTCGCGACCGACGGCGAGCCCGACACCTGCGAGGTCCCCAACCCGCAGAACGGCCAGCCTCAGGCGATCGCGGCGGTGGAGCGCGCCTACGGGATGGGCATCCGCACGTTCGTGATCAGCGTCGGCGAGGACGTCTCGCGGGCGCACCTCCAGGACGTCGCCAACGCGGGCGTGGGCGCGACGGGGATGGACGCGCCGTTCTGGGTCGCGGGCGACGACGTGGGCCTGCGCGACGCGCTCGGCGAGATCATCGGGGGCCAGCTCAATTGCGTGGTCGAGCTCTCGGGTCGCATCGACGACCTCTCCGAGGCCTGCGTCGGGCGCGTCACGCTCAACGGCCGCGCCCTGACCTGCGACGACCCGAACGGCTGGCGCGCGATCGACGCGAACCACATCGAGCTCCAGGGCGAGGCCTGCATGACGCTGCAGAGCACGCCCGGGGTCACCCTCGAGGCGATCTTCCCCTGCGGGATCATCCTGATCTGATCGCGGCCCGCTCGGCGGTGCTGCCGTCCAGACGACACTGAGGAGAGCTGGCTCCGGCCGGCCACAGGACCGGAGGCCCCACGCGCGCACGCGAACCCGGAGCGACCAGGTGGTACGCGGCTTGCCAACTCGAATGGCATGTACCGCCCCACGCCCCACCTCTCCCGCTGCGCCCGCTGGGTGCTCCTCGTGTTTCTGATCGGTTGCGACCAGCCGGTCGCGTCGCCCGACGGCGGGCCCGAGATCGAGATCGACTTCGAGGGCGACATCGGCCCCCTCGGGCTGCTCGTCTACTCCCCCCCGACGACGCCAGGCGCGCCCTTCGCCTTCGAAGAGGGCGTGGAGGTGGAGATCTACGAGCGAGCCTCCGGCGCCCGCCGCACCGCGACGAGCGACGTTGGGGGGCGCATCGACGTCGAGGCCCTCGACTGGAGCGAGGGTCTCGACCTCCACTGGCGCGCCGCGAGGTGGTCCCGCACCCTCGCGTCGCTCACGCGCGAGGGGCTCGCGACCCTGCAGCAGAGGGGCCAGCTGATCGACAGCCGGGTCACCCTCCCGGTGCCGCGAGAGAGCGTGGAGGTCACGATCGAGGTACGGAACGTACCGCCGGGTACGACCCACTTCGAGGTCTACAAACCGAACGTGGCCAACACCTTTGCCGCAACGGAGCCCCTCGTGGTGTACGTGCCTCGGGGCGACTCGGTCCCGCTATCGCTCAGCGCTCGGACGAGCTACGAGTACGGCGAGTCCTCGGTCTCCACTCAGGTGCTCGCCGCGGTGCGGATCGATGTGGGCGCGCGCACCGACTCGACCGTGACGGTCGACTTCGCCGAGTCGGGCCCGCGATGGAGCCTCGAGGGAAGCGCGCGGGTGCCCGACCTCCCGCGCATCCGCGAGCAGGTCCCCATACTGTACGCGACCGACGCGGCCGACATCGAGGTAGCCTCGTTCTCGACCGTCACGCTCGACGCCGCGTCGGGGCGGGTGTCCTACACGCTCGAGGGGTTCGGCGAGCCCGTCGAGCCAGCCTGGCTGCACTTCGTGCAGCGCGGCCCGGGGAGCGTCGCGTGGGGAGCCGCCGCGGCGGACAACGAGGATCCCCTGCTCAGCACCGCTCCGCTGCCCCGCGTCAACGTCGACTTCGACGCGGTGGTGGCGCCCGGCGACCGGCTCCCGGTCGAAGACGATCCGAACGTGTCCTACCGGTTGGCCTGGGTCGGGGATGAGACCGGTTACTACCCATGGCAGATCCAGTTCATCGACGGTCAGGAAGCGACCCTGCCGCTGCCTCCCTCCTTCCTGGAGGCCTTCGCGCCCCAGCACGAGCTGGCGATCTTCAACTGCGGCGAGGACCTGGCGCCGATGAGAGGCTGGGCGTGCGATCGAGGGGCGGGCACGGAGACGCGGGTCTTCGATCTTCGATGACCGGGAGCTGACGAAGCGGCCGGGCGACGCGCTCATCGCCCCTCCCGCGGTGACTCCGACGTGGAGCGAGCCGCGGTCCAGTCACCGTACTTTTCCTGTCCGGGATTCGCGGCCGCTCGGCGCGTATGCCCGGAGCATGGAACACACACCGCTCCGTGCCTTCCTCCTCCACCTCACCGCCTCGCTGACCCTCGCCCTCGCCGGCCTGGCCGGCTGCGACGGCTCGATGCCCGCGGAAGACAGCGGCGTCGTCGCGTCCTGCGCCTGCGACGTCTCCTCCACCTGCGACATGGGCTGCGCGTGCGACGCCGACTGCGGCTGCGCCTGCGACGTCTCCTCCACCTGCGACATGGGCTGCGCGTGCGACGCCGACTGCGGCTGCGCGTGCGACGTCTCCTCCGCCTGCGACATGGGCTGCGCGTGCGACGGCGACTGCGTGGCCGCGACGCTCTGCGAGGAGACGTGCACGTACTCGAACGACGGGGAGTGCGACGACGGCGGCCCGGGGGCGCTGAACAGCGTGTGCGACTACGGGTCCGACTGCGCCGACTGCGGCCCGCGCGCGCCCGTGGGCCCGACCTGCGCGAGCGCCGCGGACTGCGCGAGCGGCGAGGAGTGCGTGGGCGGTCGATGCCAGCCGATTCAGGGCTGCGCGTGCGACACGACGACGGCCTGCGAGGCCGGGTGCGCCTGCGATCCCGAGTGCACCGGCTGCACGTGCGACACCGGCGCCGGGTGCCAGGCCGGCTGCGCCTGCGACCCCGAGTGCACCACCGGCTGCGCTTGCGACACTGGCGCCGGGTGCCAGGCCGGCTGCGCCTGCGACCCCGACTGCGGCGGCGCGTGCACCGCGCTCGGCGCCGAGGGCTGCCGGGGCGGGGACGCGTGCTGCGTCGATCCCGGGGTCGTGCCGGTCTGCCTCAACGACATGTGCTGCCGTGGCCCCAGCTCGCGATGCGACACCTCCGACCTCCCCTTCGGCGGCTGCTGCGAAGGCCAGTACTGCCGCGCGGGCACCGGCCGCTGCGAGACCTGCCTCGCGGTCGGAGCGCCCGCGCCGTCGGACTGCGAGGGCTGCTGCACTGGCGTCTGCTACGACGCCGGCTCGGGCATGGTCTGCAGCGAGCCCTGACGGCTCGAAGCTCAGCTATTGGAGGGCGCGGGGCAGACCATGCGGCAGGCGGCGCGCACCACGAAGTCCTCGATGACCGCGTCGGCCTCCGCGCCCTCGAGGCCCGCCACCGCCTGGCGCTCGCTCTCGCTCATGAGCGCCATGCGGATGGCGCTGTAGGCCATCATCTGCACCGCGAGCCGCACGTCGAGCTCGCTGACGGTCACGTGAGGGAGCAGCGTCCGCGCGGCCTGGGCGATCAGCGTGCTCATATACTCGGGCTGACGTCGCGGGTGGAGCTCGCCCCGCAGCGCGTTGGTGATCAGGCGCAGCTCGATGAGCGCCTCCTCCTCGCGCACGAAGCGGTAGAGCGTCCGCATCACGTGGGCGATCGTGGCCTCGCCAGGCGCGAGGTCGCCGCCCGCGAGGTCCTGCACGAGGCGGTTCGCGGTGGCGACCAGGCGCCCGTAGTAGTCGTCGAGGCAGGCCTCGAGGAGCGTCTCCTTGTTCTCGAAGTAGTACTGCACCGCGCCGAGGCTCACCCCGGCGCGCTCCGCGACGCGGCGCATCGAGATCGCGTTGCGCGGGCGCGTCTCGCGGAGCTCCGCGAGGGCGGCGGCGACGATGCCGTCGTAGGACTCGGCGGAATCCGCGTCGCGCGGACGAACCATGATGAACCTCCTCTGACCGCCGTCCGTCGGCGAGCCGCACGATCGACTCTGCGTGTCGCGCGCCACTTGGACCGCGGCTCGAGGCAGAAGAATACAGCGTACGGTTCGACCCATGGGCGGCTCGCCGCCGCGCCACGCGAAGCTGGAGCGCTCTTTCACACCCGCCGCACGCTCAACGCCGATCCATTCCAAGGATCTCGCCCGCGGCTCTGTCGGAGGCGCTCGGGAGGCGAGATGACCGACATCATCGGAGCGCGCCGGGCGGGGGCCGGACGCGGAGGGATCGTTCTGCGCGCGCGGCCGGCCTTGTCGCTGCCAGCCCTGTGTCTCAGCGCCGCGCTCGCGAGCTGCGGCGGCGACTCGACGGCGGAGACCCCGCCCGTGCAGGCCGAGCGCGTGACGACCACCGGCGACGAGCTCGCGCCGCCTCCGGACGTCGCCGACCTCGCGGGGGCGGCGGAGGCCCCGCCCGAGGCGGAGATCCCCGAGGACACGACCGGCCTCGGCAGCCGGATGGCCGCCAAGCCGCTCGACATCCCGGCCACCCGGCGCGGCACGAGCCGCTTCACCTTCGACGGTCACCGCCGCGGCTGGTTCGCGCGCGCGAGCGGCCAGCGCCTGCTCACCCCGATCTACGGCGACGGCCGGGTCTACGTCGGCGGCGGCTTCAGCAGCCATCAGGTCTTCGCCTACGACGCGCGCAGCGGCGAGCGTGAGTGGGTCGCGTCGGCGCCCGACGGCGGGCCGTCCGCCGCGATCCTCGAGGACGACAAGATCCTCTTCAACACCGAGAGCTGCACCCTCTTCGCGGTCGACGCGGCGACCGGCCGGCCGCGCTGGAGCCGCTGGCTCGGCGACCCGCTGATGAGCCAGCCGACCGCGGGCAACGGGCTCGTGTTCAGCGGTCACATCGTGGACGGCGAGTCGCCCGGCGGCCTCACCGCAGGCACCACCGGCTGGGGCACCGGCGGCGGCCGGCGCTACGGCTTCACCGCGCTCGACCTCGACTCCGGCGCGCCGCGCTGGACACGCTCGATCGACGGAGACGTGATGAACGGCGCGGTGCTCGACGGCGACGACGTCTACCTCACGACGATGGGCGGGACGGTCTACCGCATGGCGCAGCGCACCGGGCGCGTCCTCTGGCGGCGGCGGCTGCACGCGACGAGCGCGCCGTGGATCGAGGGCGACGCGGTGCACGTGTCGGTGCGACGGCGCGAGGAGGGCGCGGTGGTGGAGCGCGCGCTCGTCCTCGCGAAGGGCGACGGCGAGACGCTCCGGGAGCTGGACGCGGTGGCCGCGCCCTTCGCGGCCGGGCGCCCGGACCCGGGAGTGCAGCAGGGCTGGGCCTACGAGGGGTCGCGCGCGACGGTGGTCGACGGCCGCGTGTACCAGACGATCGGCAACGAGGTGCACTGCCGCGACGCGGACACCCACGAGCTGCTCTGGCGCCGGCGCTACACCAGCGACACCCGCGCTCGCCCGGCCAGCCCGCCCGCGATCGCGGGGAGCCAGCTCGTCTTCGGGACCGAGGACGGCGCGGTGTTCGGCCTGGACATCGACACCGGGATGACCGCGTGGGCCTACCAGGTCGGCGAGCCGATCAGCGCGCAGCCGACGGTCGCGCACGGCTGGGTCTACGCGACGACCACCCGCGGCGGGGTGGTCGGCCTCGAGGTCTCCGACCCGACCTTCGACGGCTGGCACATGTGGGGCGGCAACGCCGCGCACAACGGCGCGGTCGAGGGAGACGCCGCGCCGGCGGAGGACGACGAGCGCCCGACCGAGGGCACGCTGCGGCTCGAGGACGACCCGCGCGAGGGCGAGATCGCGGGCTTCCCGCTCCAGGGCACCACCGTGAGCGCGACGGTGAGCGGCTTCGTCGCGCACGTGCGCGTCGAGCAGACGTTCCGCAACCCGTACGAGCGCCCCGTGGAGGCGACCTACCTCTTCCCGCTCCCCGACGACGCGGCGGTGGACTCGATGGAGATGCGGGCCGGCGCGCGGGTGGTGCGCGCCAACATCCGGCGCCGCCACCAGGCCCAGGAGGAGTACCGCCAGGCGCGGGACGACGGCCTGCTCGCGAGCTTGCTCGAGCAGGAGCGGCCGAACCTGTTCCGGCAGTCGGTCGCGAACATCCGACCGGGGGACGAGATCGCGGTCGCGCTGACCTACACCCAAGCGCTGCCCTACGAGGAGGGGAGCTACCGCTTCGTCTACCCGATGGTCGCGGGCGCGCGCTACCAGCCCGAGGGCGCGGCCGACGAGGGGAGCCGCCAGGTCGTCCTCGCGGACGGCGAGCGTCATGATCACGTGCAGGTCACGATCGACGCGGACCTCGGGATGGACGTCGCGGCGGTGCGCTCGACGACCCACGCGATCGAGGTGACGCGCCGCGGCGAGCGCGGGCACCACGTGACGCTCGCCGAGCCGGCCACTCCGGATCGGGACCTCGACGTGCGGTTCCAGGTCGCGGGGGAGTCGCCGACGGTCGCCGTCCTCGCGAGCCCGCCCGAGGGCGAGGAGCAGGGCAACTTCTCGCTCGCGATCCACCCGACGCTCGACGTCGCGGACGACGACGTGACGCCGCGCGAGCTGGTCTTCGTGGTCGACACCTCGAGCTCGATGCTGGGCCGGCCGATCGAGCTCGCGCAGGCCGCGATGCGCCGCGCGCTCCACGGGCTGCGCCCGACCGACACCTTCCGCGTGCTGAGCTTCTCCGACACGACGAGCGAGCTCGCACCGGACGCGCTGCCCGCGACGGAGGAGAACGTCGAGCGCGGCGTGCGCTTCGTGAGCCAGATGCGCGCGCTCGGCGCGACCGACATGATCCGAGGCCTCCGCGCGGCGCTCGCGCCCGAGGCGGAGGAGCAGCGGATGCGCGTGGTCCTTCTGCTGACCGACGGATTCATCGGGAACGAGACCGAGGTGTTCCGCGAGGTCCACGAGCGGCTCGGCCACGCGCGCGTCTTCGCGTTCGGCGTCGGCTCGGCCGTCAACCGCTACCTCCTCACCCGCCTCGTCGAGGTCGGGCGCGGGGACCTCCAGGTCGTTACCCTCGACGAGTCGCCCCAGGCGGCCGCCGATCGCTTCGCGGATCGGATCGCGCGGCCCTACCTGACCGACGTCTCGATCGACTGGGGCGACCTCGCGGTGGAGCGCGCCTACCCGCGGCGGGTCCCCGACCTCTACGCCGATCGCCCCGTCCTCGTGCACGCCCGCTACGCGCGCGGCGGCCGCTCGGACGTCACGATCCGCGGCCGCGTGGCCGGGCGCCCCTTCGAGCAGACGGTCACGGTCGCGCTGCCGTCCGACGGCGACGCGCGCCCGGAGCTGCGCTCAGTCTGGGCGCGGACGCGCATCCGCGACCTGATGACCGCGATGGCGCTCCGGCCGAACGAGGAGCTGCAGGAGGAGGTCACGCAGCTCGGCCTGCGCCACCACCTCCTCACGCAGTGGACCGCCTTCGTCGCGATCGACCCCGGCTACCGCGTGCTGCCGGACGGCGAGACGCCGACCGTGACCCAGCCCGCGAGCGTCCCGGCCGGTCAGGAGGCGACGCCGATGCGGCGCGCGAGCGGGTCGTCGCGCGCGCAGATGGCGCCGAGCCCCTACGCGGCCGACGCGCTCGGCGGCCTCGGCGCGCTCGGCTACGGCCGGGGCGGGGGGGGCTTCGGTAGAGCGAGCGCCGCCCCGCCGGCGACGGCCGCGCCCGAGGCGGAGCCGGCGGAGGCCCCGGCGCTCGGGCAGCTGCGGCGCGGGGACCGCTCCGTGAGACGGGCCGGCACGGTCGACTGCTACGCGCTCGCGCGGCGGCCGGACGGCACGATCGACCAGGCCGCCCTCGAGGCGTGCCTGCGACGACAGCGCGGCGGCGCGCGCAAGCGCGGAGGCGACAAGCGCGCTCCGGCGCCGGAGGCCCGCGACATGCGGGCCAGGCTCCGCGCGATGACGCGACGCGACGCGTGACGCGGCGCGTCGGTGGCGTACCATCGGCGCCATGGACCTCTGGGCCGCGCTGATGCTCATGCTGCCGCCGCTCGAGGTGGCGTGGGTCGTGGTCGCCGCGGTCTACATCATCCTGCAGCGCCGCTCGGCGCCCGCGACGCTCGCGTGGATCCTCGCGCTCTCGTTCCTCCCCTTCGTCGGCATCTTCCTCTACGTGCTCGTCGGGCCCCGCCGGTTCGAGCGGCGCAAGCTCCGCCGCGCGAGGGCCCGAGGCGCGGTCCTCGAGACCGCCAGCCGGGTCGACGAGCCGGTCCTGGCGGTCGTCGACGAGCAGCGCGACCCGATGGGGCTCATCTCGCTCATCGAGTCGTCGGTCGGCCGGGCGGGCCGCTGCCGCGCGGGCGAGATCGAGATCTTCCTCGACGGACGCTCCAAGTACGAGGCCCTCGCCGAGGCGATCCAGGGCGCGGGCCGCCACGTGCACCTCGAGTACTACATCTACGAGCCCGACCGCGTCGGCACGCGGCTCCGCGATCTGCTGACCGAGCGCGCCAAGGCGGGCGTCGAGGTGCGGGTGCTGGTCGACGGCTTCGGCTCGTCCAAGGCGGCGCGCCGGTTCTGGGAGCCGCTCGTCACGGCCGGCGGGCAGGTCCGGCGCTTCAACGAGCTCAGCTTCTCGCGCTGGCGCCCCCGCATGGCCAACTTCCGAACGCACCGCAAGATCGTGGTCATCGACGGAGTCGTCGGGTTCACCGGCGGGATGAACGTGAGCGAGTGCCACACGTCGGAGTTCCGCGGCGACGAGGCCTGGCGGGACACCCACGTCCGGGTGAGCGGGCCGATCGTGAAGGGCCTGCAGCTCGTGTTCTTCGAGGACTGGCACTACGCGGGCGGCGACGCGCCCGAGGTCGACCGCTACCTCCCCGAGGTGAGCAGCCTCGAGCGCGCCGGCTTCCCGATGCAGGTCGTGTCCTCGGGGCCCGACGAGGGGCTCGACGCGATCCACAAGCTCTTCTTCGTGGCGATCGCCTCGGGGCAACGTCGCGTGCAGCTCACCACGCCCTATTTCGTCCCGGACGAGACCCTCGTCAACGCGCTCAACGCGGCCGCGCTGCGAGGCGCCGAGGTGACGGTGCTCGTCCCCGAGGGTGGCGATCAGCCGTTCGTCGCGGCGGCGGCGCGGAGCTACTACCCCGAGCTGCTCGAGAGCGGGGTGCGCATCTACGAGTACGACGAGCCGGTCCTCCACGCGAAGACCCTGGTGGTCGACGACGTGGCGATCGTCGGCACGGCCAACGCGGACAACCGGAGCTTCCGCCTCAACTTCGAGGTCGCGGTCGCGGTCCACAGCGACAAGGTCGCAGCCCAGCTCGACCGCGCGTTCCGCGACGACCTCGCGCGCGCGCGCGAGGTGACCCTGCGCGAGTGCCGCAAGTGGCCGCTCCTCAAGCGCCTGGTGAGCTCCACCGCGCGGCTGTTCTCGCCCATCCTGTAGAGAGCCCGGCTACTCGCAGACCGCCCAGGACTGGGGCCAGGTGTCGCAGAAGCGGCAGTGGGCGCCGTCCTCGCCCGCGAGGCAGGCGTCGCAGATCGGGTCCATGCAGCAGCTCGCGCCCTCGCAGGTCACCGTGTCGGGCGGCGAGTCCCCCTCCACGAGCTGCTGGACCCAGTCGGTCATCGCGACCCCGTTGACCTCGCGCCGATCCATGTACGGGTAGATCGTCGCGCAGTGGACCGAGCCCGGCGGGACGTAGGCGCGGAAACCGGGCGTGGCGGCCTCGATGCTGGCGAGCGAGGCGCGGAAGCGCGGCGTCCAATCGGCGGGGTCGCCGCCCATCGCCGCGTAGAAGAAGATCTGGTCGTTGTCGAACTGGGCCGCGGTCTGCGCGAGCCGCATGTCCGGGAACGCGGCGCCGATCGCGGTGTAGAGGTCGGGGAGCGAGAGCTCCTCGAGCGGCCGCTGGAGCGCGTCGATGAACGGAGGCAGCGCGGGTTGCGCGTTCCACTGCGGCAGGCTCATCGTGAGGAAGTCGTCGGTGATGATGCCGGCGCCCGAGTCGGCGAGCACCGCGATGCGGGCGTCCGGGTACTCGCGCGCGATGTAGGCCGAATGGAGCGCGGCCCCGTAGGCGCCGGCGCTGCAGCCGTTGACGAAGACGCGATCGGGCCCGGGGTAGCGCGCGTAGATCCAGTCGAGCGCGGCGGTCGCGTTCACGAAGCCGCGGTGCTCGATCGTGAGGTCGTCGCCGTAGGTGACGGCGCTGTTGCCCCAGTGGATGTCGCCCGTGCAGTACGGGATGTGGATCACGGTGTAGTCGCGGAACGGGGCGTCCTCCCCGTCCGCGTAGATGCCGCCGAGCACGCCCTCGGCGATCAGCCGCTGGAAGGTCTCCACGTCCCCCGTCTCGTCGCTGAACAGCGAGTCCGCGAAGCCGCAGGTCGACTCGTTCCAGCACGCGCCGCCGCCCTGGAAGTCGATGATGACCTTGTTCGGGTCGCCGCCGCGCACGAAGAACCGGTACGCGTCACCGCGCGCGCAGCGGGTCGCGCCCCCGGGCTCGACCTGGATCCAGGCGCCGCGCTCGGGCCGCGACGGGAGCCCGTCCATGTAGTCGGGCTCGGCCGGTTCGCACGCGGTGAGGGCGAAGAGGGCCGGGAGGACGAGGAGAGCGCGGACCATGGGACCCATGGTAGGGGGAAACGGCATCCGATGACGTACGATCGGGCGCGATGGGTGGATCGACCCTCGAAGCCGAGTTCGAGCTGAGCGACGACGAGCTCAACGAGGGCGCACGGGCCTACGCGGAGAGCCGCGGCGGCCGGCGCGCGCTCGTAGGGTTGATCGTGGCCATCCTCGCGCTGCTCGTCATGGGGCAGCTCGTGATCGGGTCGGTCACCCCCGGCGCCTGGCTCCTCGCCGTGCCGCTCCTCCTCGGCGGGCTGCTCGCGCTGCCGAGGAGCCGGTCCGCCACCCAGGCACAGAGCCGGGCCCACATCCCGTGGAAGCGGCGCGGCGCGATCCGCTTCGACGACGAGGGCGTGCGGCTGAGCAGCGACGAGAGCTTCTCGGCGACCCGCTACCCGGGCCTCGCCGGCTGGCTGGAGACCAAGCGGTGCCTCGTCCTCCACGACCGCTTCGGCCTCCTCCTGGTCGTCCCCAAGGGCGCCTTCGCCCCCGAGGACCTCCCCGCGGTGCGCGCGCGGCTCGACGCGGGGATC
>JAUHXR010000084.1 GCA_030426845.1 Polyangia bacterium
GCCCTGGCGCGGGTGGCTCGCGTGGGAGCTCGCGCTCGTGGGACGCGCGCCAGGGGCCGAGCGGGCGCTCCGGGCCGCGCGCGAGGGCCCGGCCGCGCGGCTGGCGCGGGATCTCCTCGACGCGCTCCACGACAACCCGCGAGGCGACGACCCGCGAGGCGACGACCCGCGCGGCGACGACCCGCGAGGCGACAACCCGCGAGGCGACAGCACCGCCAACCGCAGCGCCGCCGACCGCAGCGCCGCCGACCGCAGCGCCGCCGACCGCGAGGCGCTGGGCGACGGACAGGCCGCGGCGCGGCGGCTGCTCGCGGGGGCCCCGCCGTTCGTCGCGGGTGAGACGCAGGCGCTGCTCGCGTGCCGTGACGGACGAGGCGGCGCGCGCGCCGACGAGCCCACCGCGCGCTTCCTCCGCGGCGAGGCCCACGAGGTGCCGGGCCCGCTGAGCGGGCTCGCCGTGCCGCCGCGCGCCACGCCGACGCGGTCGATGGTGTGGGTGCGATGGGACCCCGAGGTCGGCGCGCGCCGCTTCCTCGCGACCGCGGCCGAGCTGGCGCGTGGGGTCCCGGACGCGCTCGAGCTTGGCCCGGGCGAGGATCGGTCGGCCGCCTCGCTCGCCGCCCTCCTCCTCGCGGGCCCGCGCGGCTGCCCCGCGCCCGCGCTCTACCGCGCCACCTTCGGCGGCGCTTACGAGCCGGCGGCGCACGACGGCCTGCTGCGCACCACGGTCTACCGGGCGCGGGCCGCGCTCGGTGACCGGGGCGCGATCGATCGCGAGGGCGGGGTCGTGACCCTCACTCCGTCGCGCGCCCTCGCGCTGCCCGATCCGCGCTGCGCGATGGACACCGAGGCGCGCGTGCTCGGGGTGCTCGCGTCGGGCACGCCCCGGAGCGCGGCCGAGATCGCCGACGCGCTCGGGCTGTCGATCCGCAAGGTGCAATCCTCGCTGCGCCTGCTCCTCGACGAGGGCGCGTGCGAGCAGCGCCGCGAGGGTCGTCAGCTCCGCTACCTGCTCGAGGACACGACCTTCGGCGCGCCCACGATCCAGCGCCTGCGGCCGACCGAGTAGGAGCGCGGGCCAGCGCGGCAGCGCGGGCGAGCCCATCGACGCACGGGATGTGACGGCGACGCGCGGAGGCGCCGGCTACCACGTAGACATGACACAACGACCGGTCGTCGCGCGCCCCCTGGCGGTGCTCTTCCTCCTGCCCTTCTTCGTCGTCGCTGGCTGCGACGACGGGGGGACACCCGACCCGGACGACGCGGGGCCGCCGACGGCGGGCGACGCGGGGCCGCCGACGGACGACGCGGGGCCGCCGGTGACGGACGACGCGGGGCCGCCGGTGACGGGCGACGCGGGGCCGCCGGTGACGGGCGGCGGGGTCGAGACCGCGCTGGGGGAGACCGCGCCGGTGAGCGCCGACGGCTACGACTTCGCCGCGCTCCGGGCCGCGCTCGACGCCAACGCCGACACCCTCGGCGGCGGCGGCGGGCTGCTGCTCATCCACCACGGGCAGGTCGTGTTTCGACACACCGTCGGGGTCGCGCCCGAGGGCGGCCCCTTCACGCCCGATACGGTCGTGCCGCTCGCGTCGGCGAGCAAGTGGATCAGCGGCGGGGTGATCGGCGCCCTGGTCGAGCGCGGCGAGCTCGGGTGGGATCTCCGCGCGGGCGACGTCTTCACGACCTGGGAGGGCGACAAGGCGTCCATGACGGTCGGGCAGCTCTTCAGCCACACCGCCGGCCTGAACAACGGGCCGGAGGTGCACCGCGTCCACTCGCTGGAGAACATGCGGGTGGCGGTCGATCGCATCTACGCGGAGGTCCCGATCGAGTACCTGCCCGGCACCGAGCTCTGGTACGCGGGGGTGGGGATGCAAGTCGCGGGTCGGATGGCCGAGATCCGACACGGCGACGCGGCCTGGGTCGACGTCGCCGACGAGGTGCTCCTCGGCCCGCTCGGGATGACGAGCACGCACTACTACGGCTACGTGGGGCCGAACTTCGGCGTGCCCACCGACAACCCGAACGTCGCCGGCACGGCCGCGACCTCGCTCAACGAGTACGCGCGCTACGTCTGGATGCTCCACAACGGCGGCCGCTTCGGCGAGACCCAGGTGCTGCGGCCCGAGACGATCGAGCAGATGTTCACGAGCCGCTCGGACTTCCCCCTCGCGCAGGTCCGCCTCACGCCGTGGGACCCGTACTTTGACGTGGCGCCGGAGTTCGAGGCGTGGCGGACGGGGATCGGCACCTGGCTCTACCGGAACCCGGAGACCGGCGAGACCGAGGAGCTCATCTCGGGCGGGGCGTGGGGCTGCATGCCCTTCATCGACCGCACGCGTGACCTCGTCGGGGTGTACCTCCCCTACCAGCGGCAGCGGGAGACCGCGCCCGGCGGCGGCTCGCGCAACCCGGCGACGGTCTTCTGGCTGAGCACGGTGCGGCCGCTCCTCCGGGCCGCGATCGACGATCACGGCTGAGCCTTCTTCTCGATCCGTCAGGCTCGGCCCGCGGCCCGACCTCGTCGTTGCGGACGAGGTCGGGTCGCTCCTACTCTGCGGGGGTGCGAGCGAGCGCGCTGTGGGCCCTCGTCGTCCTCGCCTCCGCGGCCGGGGGCGCGCGCGCGCAGGAGCCGCGGGCCGTCGTGATCGCGGTCGGCGACGCGCCGGCCGAGGAGCTGCTGCGCGGCGCGCGCGACGCGGGCGGCGCGCGGTGGGTCGGCAGGGCGCTCGAAGCTACGCGCCCGCCCGTCGTCGCTCCGCCCGCGGCCGCGCTGCGCGCGCTCGAGGAGGCGTACTTCGAGCGCGGGGAGCTCCAGAGCTGCCTCGCGCGCGCCCAGGCGCCGGAGCTGCAGGTCGACCGGCTGCTGATCCGCGGCGACCGCGAGACCGCGGCCCGGGCCCTCGCGCTGGGCGCGACGTGCGCCTTCCAGGCCAACGACGCGGCGATCGCCCGGGCCCTGTTCGACCGCGCGGCGACGGCCGAGCTCGACCTGAGCGAGCCGCTCACGCGCGCGCCGCCGGACGTGCAGTCGCTCTACGCGGAGGCTCGGCGCGCGGTCGCCGGGAGGCCGCGACGCGCGGTGGAGATCGTCACCGACCCGCCGGGCGCGACCCTGCGGGTCGACGGCGAGGAGGAGACCTGCGCGGAGGCGCCGTGTCGGCTCCAGCTCCGCGACGGGCCGCACGTCCTGGTGGCCGAGCACCTCGGCTACCGCGCCCGCGTGCTCGAGCTCGAGGTGTCCGGTGACGAGGCGCGGGAGGTCGCGCTCGATCGGGCGCCGAGCGCGCTCGCGCGGTCCCAGCTCGGGCACGCGCTCCACGGCGGCGTCACCCCCGACGATCTCCGCCTGCTCCGCGCAGCCGCCGACGCCTACTCCAGCGCGGTGGTGGTCGTCGGCTGGCGCGAGGGCGAGGCGGTGCGGGCCGCGCTCTTCGACCGGAGCCGCGACGAGCGCGGGGTCCTCGCCCGCGCGAGCGCGCCAGCGCGCGAGGGCGAGCGGGCGGTCGCCGAGGTCGTGGCGCTGTGGCGCGGCCTCGAGCCGACGCCGCCGCTCGAGAGCCCGTGGCTCTGGCTCGGCGCGGCGCTCCTCGCCGGGGCCGCGGTCGCGGCCACGGTCCTCGCGATCGAGCTGCAGCCCGATCCGCAGTTCTCGTTCGTGGTCCCGTGACGGAGCCCGCCACGACGGGAGGGGCGGCGGAGCGCTACCGCCTCGTGCGCCAGATCGGGGCCGGCGGGATGGCGCAGGTCGTCGAGGCGATCGCGACCGGGGCGTCGGGGTTCGAGCGTCGGGTGGCGATCAAGTGGGTCCTGCCGGAGATGGCGGACGACGCCGCGATGCGCCGGATGTTCCTCGACGAGGCGCGCATCGCGAGCCACCTGCACCACGCAAACATCGTGCAGGTCATCGACTACGGGAGCATGGACGGCTCCGAGTTCCTCGTCTGCGAGTACGTCGACGGAGTCGACATGGCGCGGGCGCCGCGGCGCCGCGGCGAGCCGGTGCCGGCGACCGTCGCGCTCCACGTCGCCTCCGAGATCGCGCACGCCCTCGACCACGCCCACGCGCGGCGCGACGCGAGCGGCCGCGCGCTCGGGATCGTCCACCGCGACGTGAGCCCCGGGAACATCCTGGTGTCGTGGGACGGAGACGTGAAGCTCTCGGACTTCGGCATCGCCTTCGCGCTGCTCCGCGAGGAGCAGACCGCGACCGGGATGGTGAAGGGCAAGGCGAGCTACATGGCGCCGGAGCAGGCGCGCGGCGAGGAGGTGACCCGCGCGACGGACGTCTACGCCCTCGGCGTCACGCTGCGGGTCCTGCTCACCGGGACGTCGGGGGTCCTCTACGGGATGCCGTACGGCGAGGCGCCGCCGCCGCTGCCCGAGGATCTCGAGGCGCTGATTCGGGGCTGCCTCGCCGAGGCGCCCGAGGCGCGGCCGTCGGCCCGCGAGGTCGCCGAGGAGGCCGAGCGCCTCCGGCAGGCCCGCACGACCCAGACGGGTCGCGGCGAGCTCCGCGCGTGGCTCGCGCCGCTCCGGGACGCGCCCGCGCGGCGGCGCGCGATCGACCAGCTCGCCGGAGCGGTGGTCGTCGAGACGAGCCCCGGGAGCCGGGTGTTCGAGCTGCGTCGGGACGCGACCGCGGCGACGCAGGCGGAGGCCGCGCCCGTGGCCGCGGAGCCGGCGCGGCCGGCCTCGCGGCGCGGCCCCGCGGTCAGCCTCGCGGTCGGCCTCGCGGCGCTGGCCTTGGCGGCCGGGGTCGGCGCCGGCCTCCTCTGGATGAGCGAGGGCGCCGGCGCCGCGACGCCGGGCGACGTGACGCCGCCGCCCGGGGCGCCGGCCGTCAACGCGACGCCCGCGACGCCGGAGGCGGACAACGAGCGCAGCGGTGAGCTCACCGGCGGACCAGCTTCGCGGCCAACGGAGGGCGACGTCGTCGACGCAACGAACATAGACGACCGCGTCACACCGACCACACCGCCCGAGGTCACGGTGACGGCGGAGGAGCCGACGCCCACACGGCGCCGGCGGCGCGGGAGCTCAGGCCAGGGGGGCTCGCCGCGGGAGGCTCCGCCGGGGGAGACCCGCGCGGCGGCGGCGACCGGCGTCCTGCGAGTGGTCGGACGCGGCGCGGCGGGCAACCCCGTCTACGTCGACGGCCGGCGGGTGGGCTACGCGATCCGCGACTTCGTGGTGCCGGTCGGCGCGCATCACGTGATCGTGCGGGACCGCGCCACCGAGGCGATCCTCTACGAGGGCTCCGCGAGCGTACGCGAGGCCCACACATCCGTCGCTCCGCTCGTGCTGCGGATCGAATGAGCGCGGCGCTCGCCGTGCAACGTCCGGCGCGGCGCGCCCACCAACCGTCCGCCGTGCGCGCCCTGCCTCGCCTGACCGCCGCCCTCCTCGCGGGGCTCGCGACCGCGGCGTGGACCGTCGCGGCGCCGGCGCGCGCCCAGGAGGAGCCGACGCGGGTGGCCGTGCGTTCTCGGGATTCGACCGCCGACCTCGCGAGGCGCCTCCGCGAGCGGCTGGCGGGGCTCGGCCTCGCGGTGGAGCCGGCGGCCTGGGACGCGCCGACGCCGCCGCGGGTGAGCGTGGAGGCCTGGGCCGAAGAGGGCCAGGGTCGCGTGTGCCGGGTCGGCGGGCCGTGCGACGAGGTGCGGGCGCCGACCGAGGCGGAGCTGCTCGTGGATCTCGTCGAGGTGGTCCGAGCGCGCGCGCGGGACGTCGGCGCGGAGGGGTCGGAGGCGCGCGGTGAGGCGCGCACGGACGCGGGCGTCGCGCCGACGGACGCGGTGAACGACGCGCCGAGCGACGCGGGGGTGGAGGACGCGCCGAGCGACACGGGCGGCGACTCGATCGAACCCTCGCGCGAGGCACCCGCGCCGGAGGCCGCCGGAGTGGAGGGCGGCGGCGTGGAGCTGCGGCTCGGCCTGCTCGCCGCGAGCGCGATCGCCACCGAGGAGCTGTGGCCCGACGTCGGGATCGGCGGGTGGCTCTCGGTGCTGCCGCTGGCGTGGCTCGAGCTGTCGCTGCGGCTCGACGGCGCGGTCTACGCGCACCGGACGAGCGACGCGTCGATGGAGCGGCTCGCGGTCCAGTCGCTCGCGCTCGGGGTCGGGTTCGTGCCGCTGCGCGAGGGGCCGTGGGAGCTCGCGGTGCGCCTCGAGGGCGGGGCGTCGCGGCTCGTGGACCACGGGATCGGCGCGGTCGGGGGCGGCGCGCTGACCGAGCGGTTCCTCCCGCTCGCCGCCCTCGTGGCGCGCGGGGTGGTCCTCGTCGGCGCGGGCTTCGGGATCGGGCTCGAGGTGGGCGCGCGCGCGACGCTCGAGACCGAGACGGAGACCGGGCGCTACGGGCCGATCCTCGTCGATCTGCGCCTCGTGGTGATGCGGGGCGGAGAAAGTTGAGCCGGTCTCGGGCGCCCGCGCACTGTGGGTCCGTGGCCGCCCCCGAAACCTCGCGACGCGCTCGCCCCGCCGCCCGGCCGGGCAAGGTGGTGCCGCTCGTGGAGGCGCTCGACGACGCGGAGCTCGTCGAGGCGGTGCTCGCGTCACGACCGGGCGCGGTGGACGCGCTGCTCGCGCGCTACGGCCGCGACGTCGAGCGGGTGCTCGTGCGGGTGGTGGGGCCCGGGCCGGACCACGCCGACCGGTGCCACGACGTCTGGGTGCGCGCGCTCGACGGGCTCTCGACGCTGCGGGAGCGCGACCGGCTGCGGAGCTGGCTGGTCGGGATCGCCGTCCGCTACGGGCGCGAGACGCTGCGCCGCCGCGCGTGGCGACGGCGCTTCACCGCCTGGGTGCCCGGCCTCGACGCGAGCCGCGACGACCCGGCCGCGAGCGCGGAGCTGCGGCGGACCTACGCGCTCCTCGACGCGCTGCCGGTCGACGAGCGCGTGGCGTTCTGCCTGCGCCAGATCGAGGAGCTGACCCTCCCCGAGATCGCGGAGGTCACCGGCGCCTCGCTCGCCACCGTCAAGCGCCGCGTGGCGCGCGCGGCCGAGCGGGTCGAGCGACGCGCGGCCAACGACCCGCTCCTCTCCCACCTCGTGAGGGACCGATGACGCCCACGCCCACCCCCGTGAGCCGGCGAGTGGCCGGCGCGCTGCGCGACGCGCAGGACGACTTCCTCGAGAGGTCCACCGCGACCGACGAGGTCGCCGCGCGCCTCGCGGCCGGCGCCCCCGCTCCCGAGCGCGGCGCGCGCCGGGCACGGGCCGCTCTCGGGCTCGGCGTCCTCGCCGCCGCCGCCGCAGGGCTGCTCTGGATCGCGCTCGGCGGAGACGACGGCGCGCCGGTGGCGCGGCTCACCCCGCTCACCTGGGAGGTGGACGGCTCGCCCGCCGCGCGGGTGGCCGCGCCGGCCGCCGGCGCGTCGTCGACGCTGCGGTTCAGCGACGGCACCGCGTTCGAGGTCGCTCCCGACGGGCGGCTCCGGGTGATCGACGTGGCCCCCGGCGAGGTGCGCCTCGCGCTCGAGGCCGGCGCGCTCGAGGCCGACGTCGTGAGCGCGCACGCCCGGGCCTGGCGCGTCGAGGCCGGCGCGCTCGAGGTCCGCGTGACCGGCACGCGCTTCACCCTCCGCCGCGACGCCGACGGCGGGCTGGACGTGCGGACGACCGAGGGGCGCGTGGAGGTGCGCGGCCCCTGCCTCGACGGCGCGGTCGCGGTCACGGCCGGCCAGCGCGAGCACCTCCGCTGCGCGGTCGAGGCGTCCGACGCGCCGGCCGGACCGGGCGACATGGCGGCCGGGGACACGGCGGGCAGCGACTCGGCGGCGGATGTCACCGCGGCCCGTGGGTCGGCGGCCGCCGGTACGGCCACGGACCGCACGACCACGGACCGCACGACCACGGACCGCACGGCGACGGGCCACACGACCACGGGCCGCGCGGCGACGGACGAGATCGCGACCGAGAACACCGCGGCGAGCGACCGGGCAGCCGACGACACCGCGGCCCGAGGAGCCGCAGCCGAAGACTCGGCGACCGGCGCGCGCTCCGTGGCCGACGGGACGTCTCCTCGCGTCGGAGGCGCGCGCGGGTCGGGCCGGCGCGGCGAGGCCGCGGGGCCGTCGGCCGAGGAGCTCCTCAGCGCGGCGCGGGCGGCCGAGGGTCAGCCGGTCGAGCAGGCGCGGCGGCTCGAGGGGCTCCGCGCGGCCTACCCGGACGCGCCGCAGGCCCGGCTCGCCACGTTCCTCCTCGGTCGGCTCGCGCTGAGCGAGGGCGAGCCACGCGAGGCGGTGCGGCGCTTCGACGAGTACCTCGCGGGCCGGAGCACCGGGACGCTGGCTCGCGAGGCGCGCGGGCTGCGGCTCGAGGCGCTCCGGGCCGCCGGCGACGGCGAGCGCGCGAGGCAGAGCGCGCGGGCCTACCTGCGCCTCTACCCGGACGGCCCCCACGCGCGCTTCGCGCTCGAGCTGCTCGCGCCCTGAGCCGGCCCGAGCCCTGAGCCGGCTCGAGCCCTGAGCCGGCTCGCGCCCTGGGCCTGCTCGAGCCCTGGGCCGCCGCGCGCCCCGACGCGTTCACCCCCGACGGACCTCCGAGGAGGCCCGCGCAGGGATTCTTGCACCCTATACCCAACCTACACAGCACGGAGAGAGGCCCCCGATGAGACTGCTGATCTGCACCACCGCGCTCCTCGCGCTCGGCTGCGCCGACGCTGGCGCCGACCCGGGACCGGACGAGGCGCCGATCGTCTACCCCGGCCCATCCGGCCGCGCGACCGACCCGGCGGTGACGCGTAACACGCTCGACGGACCGAGCCCAACGCCCGGCGATCGGATCGACGCATGGGGCGCGGACGTCGTCCTGCGCGACGAGGACGTCGCGATCGGCGAGCACCTCGTGATGCCCGGCGACCTCGACGGGGACGGCGTCGACGATCTGGTCGTCACCGCGATCCGGGACGATCACTACGAGGGCTGCCACGACGTCGACCCCCCCTCGTGCGTGCACCTGACGCAGCACGAGGTGCGCATCTACTACGGTGGATCCGCCGTCGCCCAGGGGGCGCCCGACGCGGTGCTCCTCACCCCGATCGTGCCCGGGCGCACGCTCTACGTCGCCGCCGCGGGCGACGTGGACGGCGACGGCCTCGCGGACCTGCTCGTCGGCCTCGACACCCACGCGGGCCCCGCGCCGGTCACGCTGCTCTACGGCGGCCCGCGGCGCGCGGGCGAGGCGCCGCTCCAGTCGGCGGGCCCCTTGCTGCGGCACGGCGAGGCGAACACCGGGCTCGCGAAGGTGGTCGGCCTCGGCGACCTCGACGGCGACGGCTACGCGGACTTCGCGCTCGGCGGCGCGCCGGGCGTCCCGCTCCACGTCTTCTACGGGCGCCCCGCGCGCTGGGTCGGGGCGGTGCAGGCCGACCTCGCGGCCGACGCGACGATCCACCTCACCGACGACGCGCAGCTCTGGGGCGTCGCGGCCGGTGACCTCGACGGCGACGGCCTCGACGATCTGCTCGTGCGCGTACGCGGCGAGGCGGGCGGAGCGGCGCGGCTCCACCGGGTGGCCGGCCAGGAGGCCCGGCTCGAGGGCGCGGTCGCGCTCGCGGACGCGGGGACATCCATCGCGGGGATCACGGAGGTCCTCGGCGCGCTCGGCGACCTCGACGGCGACGGGCGCGCGGAGCTGGGGCTCGAGACCGAGGACGGCCTCACCGTGATCGCGGCCGGGCGCGCGGAGTGGCCGGACGGGGTCGATCTGTCGGTCGCGGCGCGCGCGCAGCTCCACCTCCCCGCTGACCAGGTCGAGACGCGCGGCCCGGGCGGCTGCCGGACGATGGCGCGCGCCGGAGACGTGACCGGCGACGGGTGGCCCGACGTCCTGTGCGGCCACGAGGCGGCCTACGTCGGGGGCGCGGCGTACGTGGTCCCGGGCCGCGAGGGCGGGCTGCGCGGCGACGTCTCGCTGGAGCGCGAGGCGATCGCGTTCCTCGGCCGGCACATCCCGCGTGAGGCGCTCGCCGAGGGCGAGGCGGCGGGCGCGTTCGTGGTCGGCGGCTCGGACATCAACCACGACGGGGTGGACGACTTCGCGTTCGGGGCCGACTTCCTCGACTACGGCGTGCTCCGCGGCTCGGCGACCTGCCACGTCGTGTTCGGCTGGAGGGCGGGTCGATGAGGCGCGCGACCTGGACCCTCGCGCTGAGGTTGGCCCTCGCGCCGACGCTGGCCCTCGCGCTCGTCGCCTGCGCCGAGTCGCACACGCCGTTGACGGACGGCGCGGTCCCCGACGCGGGCGACGCCCCGGCGGACGCGGGGCGCGACGCGGGCCCGAGCGCGGACGGCGGCGACGCGGCGGACGACGCGGGCCCGGTCTCCCCGAGCGACGCGGGCCCAGCGCCCGTTCGCTGCGGCCCGAACACCTGCGTCTACGGCGAGGTCTGCTGCGCGGCGGTCTGCGGCCTCTGCGCGCCCGAGGGGAGCTGCCCTACCGAGGGCGTGTGCGTGGACCCGTGAGGGAGCGGGCGGCCACGCGCGCTAGCGCGCGTGGCCGTCCAGTGCTCAAACCGCGCTGACGAAGGGGAGCAGCGCGTTCATGTCGTCCATCGTGCGCTCGGTGCGCCCGGGGGCGTTGACGCGGCCGCCGTTGTTCCGGTTCGTGCTGTCCTGGTAGGAGCCCGTGACCTGCGCGAAGCCGTAGCCGGTCACCGGCTGCGGCGTCGACGCGCTCGCGAAGCCGCAGTTCGGGACCTGGTTGAACTCGCTCGCGGGCACGCCCATGAGCTGGAGGACGGTCGCGAGGGCCTGGTTGTGGGGCAGGCCAGGGCGCAGCGCCTTGACGCGGTTGTACTGCCAGAGCTCGCCGCCCGGCGACATGTCGCGGTAGTCGCAGAACATCCCGGTGTTCATGCAGCCCCCGGCGGCGCCGCCCGTCACGATGTTCTGGGACGTGTTGTTGTGGGTGCTCGGGCCGGACTCGGTCGTCCACATCACGAGGCTGTTGTCGAGGACGGTGGTGCCGTCGCCCTCGTCGATCTCGAGCTTGCGGCAGAGGTCGAGGAACGCGTGGCGGAAGAAGCCCTGGTGGGCCGCGACGAGCCACGCCTGGTTCTGCGGGTCGTCCGCGTTGTGCGCGACGTCGTGCCAGCCGATCGGGACGTCGCCCGCGAACGGGGCCTCCTGGCCGCCGATCACCGCGATGCGCGTCGTCTGGCAGGCGAAGGCCATCGCGAGGATGTCGTTGACCGTCTCGTGATAGACGCGGCCGGCGGTGACCTCGCCCGGCACGGTCACCGGCTCGCAGGTCGCCCGCGGCAGCGCGGTGACGCGACGCTGCAGGTCGTCGAGGCGCGCGAGGTGCGCGTCGAGGCGCTCGCGGTCGAGGCGCGAGAGCCGGCGGTTGGACTGGCGCGTCGAGCGGTACTCCTCGATCACCAGGTCGACGAGCGGGGTGCGCTCGGGCTCGGGGTTCTCGGTAGACGGCGGGGGCACGAAGAGCGCGTCGAAGAGCTGCTGCGTGCGGTTGATGCGCTGGGTCTCGACGATGTTGCCCGAGCCGACCGCCTCGCCGCCGGACGGCGGGACCTCCCAGCCCCAGGAGACGCGGCCGACCGGGCCGGTGACGATCGAGCGGCGGTGGTAGTCGCTGGCGCCGAAGCTCGGCGAGTAGGCCATGATCTGGTCGATCGTCGGCGTGGGGAAGCCCTGGGCGAGCTGCCCGTCGCCGCCGTTGCCGTCGTTGCGGGCCATGTTGCCGAGGTGGCCGCCGGTGTTGTGCGCGATGTACCAGGGGATCGTGATCCCCGTGAGCAGGTTGATCTTCGCCGCGATCGACGGGGTGAGCTCGTCGGTCGGGGCGCGGTAGATCGGGGCCAGCTCGGACTGGCCGCCCGACGCCTGGAGCGGGAGGGCGGCGCGGCGCACCACGTAGTCCTCGAAGAGCGTGCGCTCCTCGAGCCACGGGACGCCGGTCGGCACCTGGTTGTCCTGGAGGACCGCGCCGTGGTTCGTCGTCATCGCGACGAAGCGCGGCGGCACCGTCGGCATCAGCGTGCGGCCGTCGGCCCGGGCTGGCGCGAGGCTCGGCAGGAACGGCAGCGTCAGCGTGAAGCCGCCGAGCCCCCGGAGGAAGAAGCGCCGCGTGGTCTTGATCGTCTTGCTGCCCATCGCGCTCACTCCCCACCCTCGCGGATCGTCCGCCGCTGGAACTCCTGGCTCAGCACCATCGCGCCCACCATGTCGCGGAGCGTCCCGTCGACGCCCGCGACCCGCGTCTCCTCGAGCGCGCAGCCGTCGGTCGCGACCGCCTCGGGCCGCGCGAAGACGAACCGGAAGAGGTTGCGCGAGAGGCACGCCTCGACCTTGCCGCTGTCGGCGAGCTGCGCGCCGAGCCCGGCCATGTCGGAGACCCGCGACTCGTCGCGGAGGAAGATCGAGGGCGACACCGACGTGTCGATCGGGACGGTGCCGAGCAGCTCGCCCGTCTCGAGGTCGAAGACCCGCTCCTCGTCGCGCCGGCGGCCGAGCGCGTCGTAGCGCTCGCTCACGAAGCCGAGCGGGTTGATCCAGCGCTCGTGGCAGCCGCGGCACACCGTGCCGGGGGACTCGGTGAGCGCCTCGTAGTACTCGCGGTTCGAGTGGAGGCCCTCGAGCTCGATCGTCGCCATCGACGCGCCGTCGGGCGGCGCCGGCAGCTCGTCGCAGAGGATCATCTCGCGGATGAACACGCCCCGATGGATCGGCCGGGTCGCGACCGTCGCGGAGGCCAGGAGCGTGAAGCGGCTGAGCAGGCCCGGGCGCTCGCCCTCCGCGAAGCGCGGCGGCTCGCCCTCACCGTCCCACGGCGCGTCCATCCCGTAGAGCCGGGCGAGCTCGGGGTCGGTCACCGGCGCGAGATCCGTCGTGAGCAGGTCCTCGACCGTGCCGCCCTCGTCGAACACCAGGCGCTGGACGAGCGCGCGGATCTCGTCGAGGCCGGCCTCGCGCAGCTCCGGCGACGGGAGGTCTTCGCCCGCGAAGGCCTGGTACGCGGTGTCGCCCGCGAGGACCGAGGGATCCTCGGCGGCCATGAACTGGAGCCAGTCCTCGAAGAAGCGGCCGAGCGCGGGTCGGCTGCGCGGGTCGGCGAGCATGCGGTCGACCTGAGCCGCGAGCTGGGTCTCGTCCGACAGCTCGCCCTCGTTCGCCGCGCGCCACAGCTCCTCGTCGGGCAGCGAGTCCCAGAGCGCGTAGGACATGCGCGCCGCCAGCTCGTGGTCGGTGAGCGCGTAGGTCTCGTCGCCCACCGCCTCGGCGCCCTCCTCCACGTGGTAGAGGAAGTCCGGCGCGAGCAGGACGTAGGCGATGCTCTCGGCGAACGCCGTCGGGGTGAGGGTCGGCCCGAGGACCTGGCCGATGCGGGTCGCGGTCGCGGGCGGGACGGGGTGGCGGAACGCGCGCTCGGCGAAGTCGAGGAGGAAGGCCTCGGCGCAGTCCCGGGTGTCGCAGCCCTCGAGGAGGGTGTCCTGATCGGCGGCCATCGCCTCGCCGAGCGCGAGGGCGGTCGTGTACCAGCCCTCGACGTGGAGCTCGGAGACCCGCTGGTCCCAGCGGCGGTAGTCGCGCTTGAAGCGGTTGTTGTCGCGCGGGGGCGCCTCGTCGACCGGGAGGAGCGAGTGCTGCGGGCCGGCCGCCTCGAGGATCGCCTCGGCGCGCGCGGCGCCGAGCCGCTCGGTGAGCAGATCCCGCAGGGTGTTGTCGAGCTGATCGCGCGTCAGCCGCCGCATGGCCACGTCGGGAGGCGCCGCCTCCGCGCAGGCGAAGGACGGGTCGGCGTCGACCACGCCCTCCTGGGGGTCGTGTTGCGGGGCGGTGACCTCGCCTTTGCACCCG
This sequence comes from Polyangia bacterium, assembly GCA_030426845.1. Classification (GTDB taxonomy): domain Bacteria; phylum Myxococcota_A; class Polyangia; order Polyangiales; family Sandaracinaceae; genus JAUHXR01. The sequence goes on from JAUHXR010000084.1 coordinate 13,828, forward strand.
CCCGCGAGCAGGGCGAGGAGCGCCAAGGACCGGATGGATCGGTGCACGGAGGTGGGTACCCCGGCCCCCGCGGATCGGCTCAGGGCGAGCCGGATTCGCCGTGGGGGCCAGAAAAGCCCATGATCTCAAGGGTTACGGTCAGCGCTCGGCTGCGCTCTCCGCTCCGCTCTCGAGCAGGAGCCAGGGCTCGCGGTCGGCCGGCATCTCCGCGAGCTCCTCGGGGGTGAGGCGGGCGTAGACCTCGACGAGGTTGCCGCCCGGGTCACGGAGCCAGAGCTCGTGGAGCGGCGTGCCGCGCCACGTCGTGCGGGCCGGCTTGTGGAGGGTCCAGCCGGCGTCGACCGCGCGGCGGTGGGCGGCGATCACGGCCTCGCGCGTCCCGACGTCGACGCCCAGGTGGTAGAGCGTGTCCTGGTGGAGCTCCATGCCGTCGTCGACGAGCACGACGAAGTTGGTGCGGAGCGCCTCGCTGACGAAGGTCACGTAGCGATGCGTCCACTCCTTGGGCGGCACGTCGAGGAGCCACGCGTAGAAGCGGGCCGCCGCCGGCAGATCGGGGACGCGGACGCTCGCGTGGAACTCCCGCGGGCGCGGCCCGTCCGGGACGCCGCGGAGGGCGGCGAGGATCTCGAGGCGGGCGCGGAGCTGATCGCGGGTGGCGCGGAATCGCGCGAGCTGCGCGTCGCTGCCGTCCTCGCCCGCGTCGGGGTCCGCGAGCGGCCAGGCGAGGCGAGGGGTGTCCGCGAGGGCGGCGGGGCAGACCTCATCGCTGCAGAGGGTGACGACCAGATCGACGCTCGCCGGGTCGACCGCGTCGACCGACGTCGAGCGGTGCGCGCTCAGGTCGATCCCCGCCTCGGCCATCACACGGATCGCGTCGGGGTGGACGCGCGACGGGCGCGAGCCGGCGGAGCGGACCTCGACCGCGTCGCCGAAGATCGCGCGGGCGAGGCCCTCGGCCATCTGGGAGCGCGCCGCGTTGGCGACGCAGAGGAACAGGAGACGGTCGAAGTCGTAGCCGGGCATCAAGCCTCCGCGGGGGCGGGTGGGAACCAGTCGCGGGTGCGGTTGGCGAACGCGACGAGCGAGAGCATCACGGGGACCTCGATCAGCACGCCGACCACCGTCGCGAGCGCGGCGCCCGACGCGAGCCCGAAGAGGCTGACCGCGACCGCGACCGCGAGCTCGAAGAAGTTGGACGTGCCGATCATCGCGGCGGGCGCGGCGACCGCGTGGGGCAGCCGCAGGACCTTCGCGAGGCCGTAGGCGACGGCGAAGATGCCGTAGCTCTGGAGGACGAGCGGGACCGCGATCAGCGCGACCCGGCCGGGGCGAGCCACGATCGTCTCGGCCTGAAAGCCGAAGAGCAGCACCACGGTGAGCAGCAGGCCGACGATCGACGCGGGCTTGAGCCGGGCCGCGAGCGCCTCGACCGCCGCCGCGCCGCCGCCGCCGCGCTTGAGCCGCCGCTGGGTCAGCACGCCGGCGACCAGCGGGATGACGACGAAGATCACCACCGAGGCGACGAGCGTCTCCCACGGGACCGCGAGGTCGGTGACGCCGAGGAGCAGGCCCGCGATCGGCGCAAAGGCGAAGACGAGGACGACGTCGTTCACCGACACCTGGACGAGGGTGTAGGCGGCGTCGCCGCGCGTGAGGTGGCTCCACACGAAGACCATCGCGGTGCATGGGGCCACCCCGAGCAGGATCATCCCCGCGATGTACTCCGACGCGTCCTCGGGCGGGACGAGCCCCGCGAAGACGTGCTCGAAGAAGAGCACGCCGAGCGCGGCCATGGTGAACGGCTTGATGAGCCAGTTGACGACCAGCGTCAGCGCGAGGCCCCGCGGCTTGGCGCCCACGTCGCGCAGGCTGCGCGGGTCGACCTTGAGCATCATCGGGTAGACCATCAGCCAGATGAGCCCCGCGACGACGAGGTTGACGCGGGCCCACTGCACGCGCGCGACCGCCTCGAACGCGCCCGGCGCGACGAGCCCGAGGCCGACGCCGGCTCCGATCGCGAGGGCGACCCAGACCGAGAGGTAGCGCTCGAAGACGCCGAGCGGCGCGGCCTCACGCGTCACGGCACGGGCTCCTGCGGGACGCGCGCGTCGCCTTCACGTCCTGCCGCACCTGGGGGTCGCGGCGGGTCGCCTCGCGCAGCGCCTCGAGCGCGGCCCCGGCGACGGGCGAGAGCGGCTCGGCCACGCGGTAGTAGACCCAGGGGCCGTCGCGTCGGTCTTCGAGGATCCCCGCCTGGCGGAGCTGCGTCATGTGCCGCGAGGCGCGCGACTGCGACAGGGCGAGGCCCGTCTCCACGTCGCAGACGCAGAGCTCGCCGAGCTCCATCAGGACGCGCACGATGCGGACCCGCGTCTCGTCGGCGAGCGCCTTGTGAACCTCGACCAGCTCCCTCAACGGCATACCCGGATATCCGCATACGCTGGTTTGCGGGTACGCGCAAGGCGCGCCAGCGACCGCGGCCCGGTGGCCCGAGAGGCGCTATGCTCGGGGCCATGCCGCGCGCCTCCCTCCTCCTCTCCCTCGCCCTCCTCTGCCTCGCCGCCTCGATCGGCGGCGGACGGGTCGGAGCCCAGGACGCGCGCGTGCCCGACACCCTCGCGGGCACCTGGACGCGCAGCGTCCCCGCGGCGCGCGCGCGGGCGATCGTCCTGTCGGCGTTCGAGCCGCGCCTCACTCGGTTCCCCGAGATCATGCGGCCCATCGCCCGCGACCGCATCGCCACCGGGCTGCCGATGGCTGACCGCATCGACGTCGCCCTCGACGGCCGGCGCGTGCGCGTGACCTTCACCGGCGAGCGGCGCGTGGTGATCGAGACGCCCCTCGGGGGCTCCGGCCGCGTGCGCCTCGAGGACGGCGACGAGCGGCGGGTGACGCAGCGCCTGCGCGGCGGCTGGCTCGAGCAGGAGCTCACGAACGACGACGGCACCATCCAGCGCCTCCTGTCGACCGAGGGCGACGGCCGCACGATGCACGTCGACTACACCGTGCACAACGAGCAGCTCGGCGCCCCGGTCCGCTGGCGCGTGGACTACGGGCGCCGCTGAGCCCCCTCGCCCTCCGCCCGGTCGCCCTCCTCGGCCTCCGCCGCCTCGCGCGCGCGCTCGACGGCGTAGCCGCGGATGTCCTTGGGCCAGCGCGCGGTGAGCGCCTCGAACCGCTCGGTGTCGCCGGCGAAGAGCGCCCGGCACGCCTCCTCGTAGTTCGCGCGGTCGCCCGCCATCGCGGTGAGGAAGCGGCTCAGCGCGGCGCGGATCCGCCGGGCGCGCTCGGCGCCGGGGCGCGCCTTCATCGCCGCCTCGACGAGGCGCCGCAGCGCGGCCGACGCGCCGTTGGGCTGGTGGCCCAGCCACTCCCAGTGCCGCGGCAGCAAGGTCACCTCGCGACCGGTCACGCCCAGCTTGGGGCGACCGCGGCTCGGCCGCTTCGGCGCGGCCTCGCGCTCGAGGACCTCGTCGAGCGTGCCGCGCAGATCGAAGTCGACCTGCCGGCCGCTCTCGACCTCGAACACGAGCGGCAGGTCCGCGCGATCCGCGTCGAAGCGGCGCTTAAGGACGGGGAGGACCGCGGCGGCGGTGCCGCTGGCGAGCCGGCGCGGGCCCGCGAAGGCGACGTAGTGGGTCGGGTTCATCGGGCCGATTATTGCCCGGATAAAAACCGGGTCAATAGGAATACGCGGCCGCCGTCCAGCGACGCTGGCGTCCGCCAGGTATCCTCACCCCATGCGGGCGAGCGACGGCGCGGCCCCGAAGACCTCGGAACCCCCGAGGGGCGGGTGATGGGCGCGCGGGGGTACCACCACGGCGACCTGGCGCGCGCCGCGATCGAGCACGGCCTCGCGGCGCTCGACGAGCGAGGCGCGGAGGGGGTCGGCGCGTCGGAGATCGCGCGCCGCGCGGGGGTGACGCACGCGGCGGTGTACAAGACCCTCGGCGCGCGCCCCGCGCTCCTCGAGGCGCTCGCGGCCGCGTGCATGGACGAACTGCGCGACACCATGCGCCGCGCGGCCTCGCGCGGGGACGACGCGCGGGCGCGGTTCCTGACGGGTGGGTGGAGCGTGGTGCGCTACGCGATGCGGCACCCGCACCGCTATCGCCTGATGTTCGCGAGCCCCGGCGTGAAGGACCCGAACGAGCTGGCCGACCTCCCGACGGACACCCCGTTCGGCGCGCTCCTCGCGCTCGTCGAGCGGTGGCAGGCCGAGGGGCTGCTCCGCGAGGGCCCGCCCGAGGAGCTCGCCCTGACGATCTTCACGAGCACCCACGGCCTCGCGAGCCTCCTCGCGAGCGGGCGCCTCGGGCCGATCGGGGAGCGGCGCGCGAGGAGCCTCGCGGACCGCGTGCACACCGACCTGCTCGACGGCCTCAGCCCGGCGTAGACGCCGCGCGGTCGCCCACCCCGACCCACGTGCCATGGAACGGCGGCGGCACGCGGTGGTCGAGCCACGCCGTCCCGACCGGTCCGTCGTCGGGGCGCTGCGCGTCCGCCACCGCGAGGCCGCTCCGATCGGCGCGCGGATCGTAGACGAAGCTGAGCAGCCAACCGTCGCCGGCCTCGCGCGAGCGGGGCACGTAAACCGGCTCGCCGGGGTAGACGCCGTCGCCGAAGCGTACGTCGACGCTCGTCCCTCGCTCCACGTCGAGCTGGACGATCCGATCGGTCGGGCCTCCCGCCCCCGCGCGGGCCTCCGGTGAGAACGCCGTGTGGTAGACGAAGCGCGAGGGCCGCTGCTCGTCGAAGGGATCGACGCGCGGCTGCTCACCCGGCTCGTCGGTGAGCGGCTCGACCTTCAGCGTGCGACGCGCGGGGTCGATCTCGAGGCGCGACATCCGCACGTCCGGCACCGGCGCCGCCTCGTGGGCGGCGAGGCTCTCGAGCCAGGCCCAGGTGCCGGGCATGTCGCGCCCGACCGGGGCGAGGCCCACTACGCGTCCGTCCTCGTCCCATGCGTTGGCCCAGTGCAGCAAGGTCATCGCGGGGACCTCGAAGCGCACGAGGTCGTGCGGCGCGTCGAGGTCGACCAGGATCACCTCGGAGCCGCGGGCGGGCTCCCAGCGGAAGCACCGGCCGAAGGGCGCGAGGCCGAACAGCAGGGGGAGCGGCTTGATGAGGAGCGGCTGCATCACGAAGACCGCCCAGCGCTCGGTGACCGTGAAGTCGTGCATGAAGCAGGGCGCCTCGAGCTGGAAGGACGTGAGCACCCGCGGTGCCTCGCCCGGCGCGAACGCGAAGAGGTCGATCCAGGTGCGCGGGCCGGCGCGCATTGCGAAGTTGTAGTCGACCCCGCGGCTCCACCCGTGGCTCGCGTGGGCGCTGAAGCCCGCCGGGACCAGGCCGCCGAAGTCGTGCTCCCCAATCGTCTCGAGCGTCTCCGGGTCGATCTCGACCGGCACGCCCTCGGGGCAGAGCGCGAAGCGCCGATCCCCGAGCGCCCAGACGCTCGTGTTGCCCGTGTTGCGGCGGTCGCCGAGCCACATCTCGCGCAGCACCCGCGGCGAGCGTCGACCGTACCGCCCGTAGAGCATGCGCCCCGCCTCCTCCTCGCGTCGGATCGACCGGGTGCGCACGAGGCGTGAGCCGCCCTCGGCCGCGCCCCCGCCGAGGCGGATCGCGGTCACCGCGCCGTCCGCGTCGAGCCACATCTGGCTCCGGTGCCCGGGCCACTGCCACCGCCCCGCGCCGTTCATCCACAGCGTGCCGCGCAGCTCCGCGGGGATCGCCCCCTCCATCTCCAGCGGCTCGAAGCCGTGCTCGCGCGGAAGGTCCTCGAACGCCCCCGCCCACGTCGGTCTGCTCATGTCCTCACCTCCGCCGCTCTGACCACGGGCCGAGGCAAAAGTTTCGTCGTGAAACTTACAGAACGCAACTTTCTCCGGAGCGGGGCTCGGCGGCCGACCGGTCCAGCGCTCGGACCGGCTCCGCTCGGACCGGCTCCGCTCGGACCGGCTCCGCTCGGACCGGCTCCGCTCGGACCGGCTCCGCTCGGACCGGCTCCGCTCGGACCGGCTCAGTAGCTCGGGCGTTCCCAGAACCGCTGGAACACGTAGCCGCAGCCGGGCACCACGCGGTACACCCACGCGCCGCAGCTCGGGGCGTTGCCGCAGAGGTCGGGGAACTGCACGACGAGCTCGGCCACGCCGTCGCCGTCGGAGTCGACCTCCTCGGAGGAGGCCTCCTCGTCGGATACCTCCATCTCGAACCGCGTCGAGGCGCGGCCGGCCGCGTCCAGCGCGGGCACGGCGAGGCAGGCGGGGTCCGGGTCCCCGGGCTCGATCGCGGCCTCGGTGGGGGCCACGGCCGCGGGAGCTACCGGAGCCGGCGCCATCGGGGACGGCGTTGGCGGGGGCGGGCTCGGGGCCTCGCAGCGGCACGCTCCGAACGTCCCTTGCTCGGTACACACCTGGGCGCCCTGCGCGCCGTCCGGGCAGGCGCAGGCCTCGCTCCGCCCCGGCGTGCAGGCGGGCGCGCTCGCCTCCGAGCCGCAGCCCACGGCCAGCATCCCGATCAACCCCGCGAGCCACCCGGCGCGATGCATCACTCGGCGACGATGCCACGAGGGCTGCGTCGCGGTCGATTGCAGACGGGTTCCTCGGCTGCGGTCCGCCCGTCAGCGCGGTGACGGCCGGCGTAACGAGCCTCCCGGCGGGCGGGGCCGCCACCTCTCGACGCGTGTGAGACACCTTGACGGCGCGGCTGGCACGGCCGGTGCTGAACCTCCGGCCGTGCGACCTTCGACCCTCCTCCTCGCCGCGTCCCTCGTGACCGGCTGCTCCCCGTCCGAAACGACCGACGCCGGCCGCATCATCGTGCTGGGCGACGCCGGCCCACGGGACGCAGGGGCCCCCGATGCGGGCCCGGGCGACGCCGGGCGCCCCGACGGTGGCGCGCTCTGCACCCCGCTGCTGACCCGCATGACCTCCGTCTGCGCTCCTTCGACGCGGGACTGCTGGAGCGCATGCCGGACCACCGCCTGCGTGGACGCCTGCGTGGCCGCCGACCCGAGCCCGGACTGCGAGACCTGCTTCACGGTCAACGAGCTCCTCTGCATCCGCGAGGCCGGCTGCGAGACGCAGCATGGCGCGCTCGACTGCTGCCGCCAGGAGCGCTGCCCCGCCGACCCGATCGCCGAGCTCGGCTGCGCCGACGGCGCCTGCGGGCTCGAAGAGCTCCAGCTCCAGCAGTGCGGCCTCCGAGTCGGCCACGCGGGCTGCGCCGCCTACGTGTCCGCCTGCTTCTGACACGGCCCGGCCGATCCGCGCGGGCCTGACACGGCGGAATAGCTGTCGAGCGACGCGCCGTTCGCCCGGGCATGCGCGCCTCCGTCGCGAGCCTCGCCCTCCTCGCGGCCCTCGGGCTGGCCGGACCCCTCGATCTCGCCGGTCCACTCGGACTCCCCGGTCCACTCGGCTTTCTCGGTCCTCAGCGCGCCCACGCCCAGGACGCGCAGGCGCGTTGGCGCAACGAGACCGACGCCGAGGTGCTGCGCTGGGTCGCGCACCGGACGCGCGACGCGGGGAGCGAGGTGCTGTTCGCGTCGGTCGAGCGCGAAGACGACGGCGCGGCGCGCGTGGTCCAGCGCGGCGTGTGGCTCGACGGGGAGCGCGCGGCGGGGGTCTTCGAGCGGCGCTACCGGGCCGAGGCCTACGCGCTGTCGCCGGTCGAGGGCGCGGCGCGCTCACCCGAGGTCGACCGCTGCGCGGAGGCGCTCGCGCGATGCGACGATGGGCCGCGCGCGTGCACCCGCGAGGCCCGCGCCTGCGTCTTCGGCCGACAGGTGCTCGCGCGCGGCGACGACGCGGAGCTCATCCTCGAGCGGCCGGTGACCCCGATGGAGGCGCGCGAAGGACGGCGGCCCGCGAGGCTCCGGTGGCAGGGGCACGCGCTCGAGATCCGGATCCCGACCGACAACGCGATCGACACGCCGCACGAGGGCGCCGCGCCCCCGGAGCTGCGGGTCGGGGCGCTCTCGCGCGCGCGGCAGGTGCTCGACCTCCGGATCCAGGCCGCGGGCCAGGAGGACCCGCCGCGGCTCCATCGCTTCTTCTTGATCCGCGCGGACGCGCTGCGCGAGATCCGCGACCCGATCGTCGCCACCTTCGGCCGCGCGAGCCGACTGCCGGGGGACGGCACGATCCGGATCGACGAGAGCCCGTGGGAGGCCTGCGACCGGCTCGACTACCCCGAGCGCGCGTGGCTCAGTCAAGTCGTCGTGCGAGTGACCGACGCCGGCGAGGTGCGCTCCGCGACGCGACGCCGCCTCCGCGACCACACGACCTGCGAGGACCTGCCGGCCTGCCCCTTCGTCGATCGGATCGCGCCAGGCGGGACGCGGCGGCTCGGGGAGATCCTCCGCGACGTGCGCGACGCGCCCGCGCTCCAGACGCTCGGGGTGGGGGAGGCGACGCCGGTGGTGTCGCTGCGCATCGCAGAGGAGATGCCCGAGGTGACGCACCTGGACGCGGTGTGGCTCGAGGTCGGCGGGCGACGGATCCGGCCGCGGGAGTGCGAGCGCGGCGGCTTGTTCTGCGGCCAGGACGGCGCCTCGCTCCTGCTCGCCCGCGGCGATGTCCTCGAGCTCACCTTCGACGTGCCGCCGGAGCTCCAGGGTCAGCCGGCGCGGCTCGCGGCGCACGGGATGTACGTCCGCGTGTCGCGCTGAGCCCGAGCCGCCCTCCTCGGAGAACGTGAACACCCGTGCGGGCTCCGGCTCCAGGTCCGGGTCCGGGTCCGGGTCCGGAGCCGGCCCGCGGCCCCGGGCATGGCCCCGCAGACGTGCAAGAGTACGTGCACGTCCACGAGTACGTCCACGAGCACGTGCACGAGTGGCGGTCGGCGTCCCGAGCCTGGTGATGCCGCCGGGGCCGCCGCGTCGACCCCGGCGGGTCTGGTCATCGTCGCTGGCGTGTCTGGATGCGCCGCCAGGTCATGGCGCCGACTCGGTCGAGGACCGCGTCGATCGCCTCTGCCTCCTCGGCCTCGAGGTGCCCGTAGATGCAGGCCATCCGAAGGTGCGTGCGCACCTCGCGGAGCGATCCGTAGGCGGTCTCGAGTCGGCTCCGTGAGTTGCCGCTGCAGGGCGTGTCGGCCTCGGCGAGGTTGGCCGCCACCGACTGGGCGGCGCGATCCAGCTGAGAGGAGAGGTTGCGGCTCGCTCGACGAACCGTCCTCCCGGCCGTAGCCAGCCGAGGGAGAATCTCCATGTAGAGCGAGAGCGCGGTGGAGTGGAAGGGTTGGGTCATGCCGTCCCCCCGCGCCTTCGTCCTCCGCGCGCAAGCCGTAGTTCCGCTTGCGCGCGGAGGACGAAGGCGCATCTGGGGACCGCCCGACCCGACACGGCCACGCAGCCGAGGTTTCGCTCGCGGTGGTCAGCTGAGAGACCGGAACCGGAACGGGATCCGGCCCCGGCCCCAGCCCCAGCCCCGACCCCGGCCTCCGGCCCCGGCCTCCGGCCCCGCCTCCCGGTCCGAGCTCGTCCGGGGTACCGACGCGGTCGCCGCGGCCAGGCAGGTGGACGTGCAACCCCACGAGAACGCGCACATGGGTGCCCGCACACGACATTGACTCGGACCTACTTTGGTCCCGCGATGCGCTCCGCCAGATCCAGCAGGCTCTCTTCGCTCCCCGCCGGCCCCAGGAGCTGAAGCCCGCGCGGCAGGCCACCCGCGAAGCGACCGAACGGGACGCTCAGCGCGGTCGCGTCCACCAGGCTCCCGAGCTTCACGAAGGCGGTCGCGCCCGGGGTTCGAAGGGCCCGCCCGTGGCGCGGGGCGGGGACGGTGGTGGTCGGCGTCGCGATCACGAAGCCGCCCTCGAACAGCGCGGCGACCTTCGCCCGGAGCGCCTCGGCGCGCGCGACGGCGCCGGGCCGATCCCGGTGGACGAGGCGGTGGAGCGCGGTGAGCTCGAGGGCCACCCGGGCCGAGGCGGGGGCGAGGCCGGGCCGGCCCGCGAGGGCGGCGGCGCAGTCGGCGACCGTGACGCCGCGGCGCGCGAGGAGCGCGGGGGCGTGGGCCGCGAGGAGGGCGACGAACGCGCGGTCGAAGGCGCGCGGGGCCGGCAGCGGCGCGGGCCACGAGGGCACGCCGCGCTCCGCGAGGCGCGTGGCCAGCTCGAAGTCGAAGTCGCGCCAGCGCCCTGCGCTCCAGACGTCGGGCCCGAATCGCAGGACTCCGACCTCCCCCGCGGGGACCGGCGCCGCGGCGCGCAGCGGTCGCGCGGCGTCGAGGACCGCGCGGCAGGTCGCGAGATCGGCCGCGATCGGGCCCATCGCGAAGAGCGCGGCGACTCCGTCGGGGGGCCGGTCGCCGGGGACCGGCCAGGCGCGCGACGCGAGGCGCAGACCCACTACCCCGCACCACGCCGCGGGGAGGCGGACGCTGCCCCCGTAGTCGCTGCCCCAGTCGAAGCGCGCCATCCCCGTCGCGACCGCGACCGCGGCGCCGCCCGACGATCCGCCCGGCGTGCGGGACGGGTCGAGCGGGTGGCGCGTCACGCCGCCGAGGGAGCTCTGGCACTCGGGGGTGATCGCGAGGTCGCTCAGGTTGCTCTTGCCGAGGAGCACCGCGCCGGCCGACTCGAACGCGCGGTGGACCGGGCCGCTCGCGGCGGCGATCGGCGCGCCGGGTCGGCCCCACGACGTGGGGAGGCCGGCGACGTCCCAGACGTCCTTGAGGGTGTAGGGGACCCGATGCAGCGGACCTTGCGGGTCTCCATGCGCGAGATCGGCGTCGCGCGCGAGGGCGGCTTCGTAGCGTGGCGCGCAGATCGCGCGGAGGGCCGGGTTGTCCGCGCGCGCGACGCGGACCGCCTCGGCCACCCTCGAGGCCCCAGGGCTCGAGGAGCGCGGAGGCCCCTCGCTCAAGAGCGGTTCTTGCGCCCGAAGATGCCGAGCTTGAGGTGCGCGAGCTGCGACTCGACGAGGCGGCCCGCGACCTTGAGCGCGCCCTCGTCCTGGCGCTGCTCGAGCTCGCCCGCCTCGTAGAGCTGCCGGGCGCGGCGGCGCTGGAGCTTGCCGCTCGACGTCTTGGGGATGGTGCCGGCCGGCGCGACCACGACCTCGTCCACCGTGAGCCCGGTGGCCTTGGCGATCTCCGCCTTCACCTCGCGAGCGATCACGTCGTGGCCGTCCGGCTCCTTCGTCTCGGCGATCACGACCACCGCCTCGCGGCCGAGGCCCGCCTTGAAGCTCGGGAACGCGACCACGTTGCCCGCGCGCACGCCCGGCACGTCGCTGCCCGCCCACTCGAGATCCTGCGGGTAGTAGTTCTTGCCGTTGACGATCAGCACGTCCTTGGCGCGGCCGCAGATGAAGATCTGCCCGTCCGCGAGGTAGCCGAGGTCGCCGGTTCGCAGCCAGCCGTCCTCGCTGATCGTCTGGGCGGTGACGTGGGGGAGCTCGTAGTACCCCTCCATCACCGAGGGGCCCGAGATCTCGATCTCGCCGACGCGGCGCTCCTCGAGCACCTCGCGGCTCTCCACGTCGACGATCCGGATGCCGTGGCCCTCGAAGGCGCCGCCGCAGCCCACGATCTCGAGGTCGTCCTCGCCCTCCGCGGCCGGCGCGGCCACGCCGTCGGTCCACAGCCGCTCGGGCTGCACGCGGTCGGTCGGGATGCCGCGCGAGAAGGCGATCGCGAGGGTGTTCTCGGCCATCCCGTAGCTGGGCACGAAGGCGCTCTCGGAGAAGCCGATCCGCGCGAAGCGATCCGCGAAGGCGCGCAGGGTGTCGGCCTGGATGGGCTCGGCGCCGCAGCCCGCGACGCGCACGCAGCTCAGGTCGAGGCCCTCGAGGTCGCGCTCGCGCACGCGCTTCTGGGTGATCGCGTAGCTGAAGTTCGGCCCGTAGGTGATCGTCCCGCGGTGCTTGCTGAGCACCTCGAGCCACGTCGCGGGGCGCTTGAGGAAGGTCATCGGCGACATGAACGACACGGGCACCGCGTGGTGGATCGGCGCGATGACGAAGCCGATGAGGCCCATGTCGTGGAAGAGCGGCAGCCAGCTCACGCCGCGGTCCTCGTCGTTCGTGTCGAGGCCGAGCTTCATGACCGCGTAGCTGTTGTGCGCGAGGTTGCCGTGGGTGACGACGACGCCCTTGGGCTTGCTCGTCGAGCCGCTCGTGAACTGGATGAAGCAGGTGTCGTCGAGGCCGAGGCCCGGGTCGCGCCACTGGCTCGCGTCACCCTCGAGATCGGTCATCTGCAGCATCGCGGTGAGGTCCGGCGCGGAGTCGTAGAGCTTGCCGAGGACCGCCTTGATCTGCGCGTTCGTGACGAGGAACCGGGCGCGCGACGCGCTCACGATGTGCTTGCAGTGGTCGAGGTAGCCGCCGAGCTGGCCCATGCCCATCGGCGGGTAGAGCGGCACCGGGACGCCGCCGCCCTGGATGACCCCGAGGAACGCGGGGACGAACTCGCCCGCCTCCGGGAGGATCAGCGCGACGTGGTCGCCCTTCTTCATCCCGCGGTCGACGAACGCGGTGCCGATGGACTTCGCCTGGGTGAGCAGATCCGCCCAGGTGTGCTCCTCCTCCGTGCGGTCGTCGCGGACGAAGGTGAAGCCGTATCCCGTGCGCTCGGCCGCGCGCTCGAGGGCCTGCGGCAGGGTGACCAGGTACTTCGCGTCGATCATCTCGGCGCGGGTTTAACTCAGCCCCACGCGAGGAGCCAGCCGGTGACCGCGAGCGGGATCAGCGTCGCGTAGGTGACCGCGCCGAGCGCGAGGTGGGCGGTGGCCAGCGCGCGCTCGTCCTCGAAGTTGCCGAGGTCGACCGCGACGCTGACCACGCCGAGCGCGACCTGGGCCACGAGCAGGCCGAACAGGCCCCAGCGCACCGCGCGGTGGACGCTCAGCCACATGGCGCGATCGCCCTCCTGGTCGGCCAGGTGGAGCGGGTCGGGCATCACCGATCCCATGAGGATCGCGGCACTGAACGCGGTGACCGCGATCGCCGAGCCGATCACGTGCGGCCAGGGCGGCTGGCTGGCGCACATCTCGGTCCCGAGGATCGGGTCGCCGCGGAAGCAGCCCGAGTCGGCCTCGTTCCCGGTGTAGCCGTAGCGGTCGGCGAAGTGGATCCACCCGAAGATGAACGCGCCAGTCATCGAGCCGAAGGTCGCGTTGCCCGCGATGATGTGGGGGATCCGCAGGTCGCGGCGGAGCGCGAGCGCGGCGCGGAGATCCTCGCTCTGCCGGTCGGCCCCCCCGTCGGCGCCCGGCTCCTCGTCTCCCGTCTGCGTCTCCTCACGCTCGGGCTCCTCCGGCGGCGCCTCGCCGCCCTCCTCGGTCGCGATCGGCGGGTCGCTGAGATGGAGGGTCGTGGGAGGCGGCGTCGGGAGGACTCCGGTGACGCCGAGCCACGCGAGGAAGGCGGCGGTCTGCATCGGCCAAGCCTGAGGCCGCGCGCGTAGGGCGACAACCGCGCCGTCCTATGGACAAAGCCCGGAGCCTCACCTACCACTGGCCGCCCATGAAGGAAGATGCCTCGCGCGGATCCGTACGCTGCGCCGTCATGAGCCCCCGCTCCTTCGCCCCCCTCGCGGCGGCCCTCGGGCTGATCCTGCTCGCCTCGGCGTGCGATGGCTCACCCCCGGAGCAGCCGGACACGCCGACCTGCCAGCCGGGCGCGTGCTGCGTCGACGCGGACTGCATGGCCGCGGGGCAGTGCTGCCGGGGCAACCAGTGTGTCCCCTGCTGCATGCAGAACGCCGACTGCCGCGCGGGCCAGTGCTGCGACACCGCGACGAACGAGTGCTCGGCCTGCGGCTGCAGCTCCGACCTCGAGTGCACCGCCGGCACCTGCTGCAACGGCGGCTCCTGCGGCGCCTGCACGTGCACCGCGGACGCGGACTGCCGGGCCGGTCAGTGCTGCGGCGCGGACGGGACCTGCGGCGCGTGCGGCTGCGGCTCGAACACGGACTGCCGAGCGGGAGAGTGCTGCGGCACCGACGGGCAGTGCGGGGCCTGCGCCTGCCGGCGCGATCTCGACTGCCAGGCGGGCGAGTGCTGCGGCCCCGACGGGCAGTGCGGCGCGTGCACCTGCAGCTCGAACGCCGAGTGCAACGCGGGCGAGTGCTGTCTGAGCGACGGGACCTGCGGCGCGTGCGGCTGCACCTCGAACGCGGAGTGCAACGCGGGCGAGTGCTGCGGGATGGACGGACGGTGCGGTCCCTGCGCCTGCGCGTCGGACACGGAGTGCAACGCGGGCGAGTGCTGCCTCGGCGACGGGCGCTGCGGTGAGTGCGGCTGCGCGTCGAACGCCGACTGCAACGCGGGCCAGTGCTGCAACCCGGACGGGACGTGCGGCGAGTGCCCGTGCACCTCCAACGCGGAGTGCCGCGCCGGCCAGTGCTGCGACGCGGACGGCCGCTGCGGGAGCTGCCCCTGCGGCTCGGACTCCGAGTGCAACGCGGGCGAGTGCTGCGGGTCCGACGGCGCGTGCGGCGACTGCCCCTGCCGCTCCGACGCGGAGTGCAGCGCGGGGGAGTGCTGCGGCCCCGATGGCGAGTGCGGCGGATGCCCCTGCGGCGGCGACTCCGACTGCACCGCCGGCGAGTGCTGCCGTGCGGACGGGACGTGCGGCGACTGTCCTTGTACATCCAGCTCCGAGTGCCGCCTGGGCTCGGTCTGTTGTCAGTAGTAGCGAGGGTTGAACATGCGAACGAACACTATCTGTCTTGTCCTGGGTCTGACGGCCCTCGGGGCGCTCGGCGCCTGCACCGGCGACGACGGCATGGGCCCGACGCCCGGCCAGGTCGGCGGGGTCTGCGCGCGCAACGCCGACTGCGACACCGGGCTGTGCCTCGACATCGGCCGCTGCACCGCGAGCTGCAACGAGGCCAACCCCTGCCCCGACAGCTGGACCTGCGGCTCGCTCCCCGGCGCGGGCCTGGTCTGCCAGTGCTCGCCCTCCGGTGAGGAGGAGCTCTGCGACGGCGTCGACAACGACTGCAACGGTCGGGTCGACGACGGCGCGACCTGCATGGCGGGCCTCATCTGCGAGTCCGGCGCGTGCACCTGCCCGGCGAGCGAGCGCTGCGACGGCGAGTGCGTCGACCGGCAGACCAACGCCCTGCACTGCGGCGCCTGCGGCAACGCGTGCCCCGCAGGTCAGGCCTGCGAGGCGGGCGTCTGCGTCATCAACTGCACGGACCCGCAGGTCCGCTGCGGCGACAGCTGCGCGGACACCACCAGCGACCGCATGCACTGCGGCGGCTGCAACACCGACTGCGGCATGGGCGCGACCTGCGTCAACTCGACCTGCGAGTGCGCGCTCGGCGCCACCCCCTGCGGCGGTACCTGCGCGGACCTCAACACCGACGACATGAACTGCGGCGCCTGCGGCCGCGCGTGCGGCGCCACCGAGAACTGCGTGGCGGGCTCGTGCGAGTGCGGGACGGGGACCATCCGCTGCGGCAGCGCCTGCGTCGACACCCAGACGAGCACCGCCCACTGCGGTGGCTGCGGCAACGCCTGCCCCGGCGGCCAGTCCTGCGTGGCGGGCGCCTGCCGGATGGGCTGCGGCGCGGGCCAGATGCTGTGCGGCTCGAGCTGCGTGAACACCCAGACCGACACCGCCAACTGCGGCAGCTGCGGCAACACCTGCGCGTCCGGCCAGGTCTGCATGGCCGGGAGCTGCGTGATGGACTGCGGCGCGATGACCCTCTGCGGCGGCGCGTGCGTCGACACCCAGACGAGCAACGCGCACTGCGGCGGCTGCGGGATGGCGTGCAGCGCCGGCTCGACCTGCATGGCCGGGACCTGCGTGAGCGCGTCGGTGCCGATCGGCGCGGCCTGCACCGTCGACGCGGACTGCGTGCC
>JAUHXR010000085.1 GCA_030426845.1 Polyangia bacterium
CCGCCGGCCTCGTTGGCCGCGCGGGTGACGACCGCGTTGTAGTTCGCGTTCGGGTTGATCCAGTTGATGAGCGCCTCGTTGAGCTCGAGCGCGTGGTAGTTCGCGGGGATCGCGCGGCTCTCGCCGAGGACCCAGACCATCACGCCCATGTCGTCGGTCGCGGCGACCGCGGTCGGGCGCAGCGGGATGCTCGGCAGGCCCGCGCCGAAGCCGAGGCGCACCGGGCGGATGGAGCCCGCGTCGTTGCCCTTGGTGAGGCGGAAGGCGAGCAGGTTCATCCCGCCCTCGAGGTAGGGCGCGAGGCGGTCGGTGCCGAAGTCGTTGACGTCGTAGCCCTCGCTGCCGAGCCAGTCGACCGCGGTCTGGGCCGGGTTGGTCGCGGTCGGGTCGACGCTGATCACGACGAAGTCGTAGGGGCCGACCGAGCCCTGGTTGACCACCATCACCGACGGGTCGTCCTCGCGCGCCGCGCCGCCGTCCGCGGCTCCGGCGGCGGGGAACGGGCCGTTCGAGAAGTCGAAGTTGTCCTCGCGGCAGGTGCCCTCGACGGTGGTGGTGAGCTGGTAGATCGGGTTGCTCGCCTGCTGGAGGCGGTCGAACGCGCTGTTCGACGAGACCGCGATCTCCGGGCTGCCGTGCACCGGGAGCATCCACGCGAAGCGCTCCGACGGACCCTGGTAGCGGATCTGGATCAGCGCGGTGACCGAGCCGTCCTCCTCACGCGCGAAGATGATGCGCTCCGCGGCCTGGTTGACGGGCTGGGTCGCGTTGCAGAAGAACCCGCCGCACGCGTAGGCGTCCGCCGGGCCGACGAGGAGCGCGGCGCCGAACGCCGCGAGGACCGAGACAGGGAAGAGGTAGCGCATGCGGAGCAGAAGAGCAGGATCCGGACCAGGCTCGGATCGCCCGCTCGCGCCCGGCGCTCGACACAGGGTGGCTCAGGTCGCGGCGGCCGCGCGGGCGGGCTCGCCCACCGGCGACGGCGGCACGGGGCTTGAAGCGGGCCCGGCCATGCGCCCGCTGCCGCGTCCCCTCGCGCTCCTCCTCCTCGCCCTCACCGCCTCGTCCGCGGCCGGCTGCAACCCTGAAGGCGGCTCGGTCGGCGAGCGGATGCGCGAGTGCGGGTTCCTGTCCGACGGCGAGGTGCGCCGGCTCCCGGGCGGGCTCTACCTCCCGGACGGCTGCTACGAGGCTTGCTACCGAGAGGCGAGCTGCGACGAGCTGGCGGACGCGATCTGCCGGGTGAGCACCGCGCTGGCCATCCGCTGCGACGCGCGCTGCGCGTTCCGGTGCCCGAGCGGAGGGATCGTGGCCACCGAGCGCGTGTGCGACGGCACCGAGCACTGCCCGATGGGCGAGGACGAGGAGGGCTGCCCCACGCCCGGCGACGCGGGCACGTTCGCCGATCTGCGGTGCACGCGCGCGACCCGGTGCGACGGCTTCACGGAGTGCGCCGACGGCTCCGACGAGGAGGGCTGCCCCGTGCACACCTGCGGCGATGGCCGGGAGCTCCGCGGCACCGTCCGCTGCGACGGCTTCGAGAACTGCCCCGACGGCTCCGACGAGGCCGGCTGCGCGACCCAGCTCCTCACCTGCATGTAGCGCGCGGGCCGCGTCAGCGTTTGCGGCGCGCGGCGTTCTCGCGGCGCTCGGCCTCGACGCGCTTCTTGGTCGCGGCCCAGCCGCAGATCGGGCACGTCGTCAGGTCGTGATAGAGCGCCGGGCAGTGCTCGCGCCCGAAGTAGATGATCTGGAGGTGGGCGTCGTTCCAGCGCTCGCGCGCGAACACCTTCTTCAGGTCGCGCTCGACCTGGGCGACGTTGCGGCCCTCGGAGAGGCCCCAGCGGGTCGCGAGGCGGTGGATGTGGGTGTCGACGGGGAAGCTCGGCACCCCGAACGCCTGGGCCATGACCACCGACGCGGTCTTGTGGCCGACGCCGGGGAGCGCCTCGAGGGCGTCGAGATCGTCGGGGACCTCGCCCTGGTGACGCTCGAGCAGGAGCGCGGCGAGCCCCTCGAGGTTCTTGGCCTTCGACGGGGCGAGCCCGAGCTGGCGGATGTGGGTCAGGATCGCCTCGCGCCCGAGCGCCGCCATCTCGGCCGGGCCCGGCGCGGCCCGGAAGAGCGCCGGGGTCACCTCGTTGACCTTCTTGTCCGTCGTCTGCGCGCTCAGCACCACCGCGACCAGCAGCTGGAACGCGTCCTCGTGGTCGAGGGGGATGGGCGGATCGGGGTAGAGCTCGTCGAGCTGCGCCTGGATCCGGGCGGCCTTGTCGGCGCGTCGCATGGCGGCGGACCTTAGCAGCCCGCCCGGGTCGTCTGTCCCACCCGTTCGTCTCACCGGTTCGCCCCGCGCGTGCGCCCGGGCCATGGACGACGGCCGGTCATCTGCTACCGCTTGGCGCGTGAGCGCCTGGTCCCACTCGCTGCTGCTCGCGCTGGCCGTCTTCTCGGGGTGCGGCTCGTCGCCGCCCGCGTCCGGCGGCGGCGCGACCTCCCCCCCGCCCGCCGAGGGCGACCGGGCCCCGCGCGCGGACCGACCGGCTCCGTCCGCCCCCGAGGCCGAGCCCGAAGGCGGCGAGGCGGCCGCGCCCGAGCCGGCGGTGGAGGTCCGTCCGCTCGCCCCGCTGAGCCCGTTCACCCCCGCGATGGTGGAGCGGCTGCGGGCGATCCGCGCGGTCTCCGACCGTCGGCAGGACGACGTGTTCATGAAGGTCGGCGACTCGTCGACCGTGAGCCGCGGCTTCCTCGAGTGCTTCGCCGAGGCGGACGAGGTCGCGCTCGACGGGCGCGACGAGCTCGGCGAGACGATCGCGTTCTTTGGCCAGCGCCACGCCGGGGGCCGGGACTCCTACCGGCGCACGAGCCTCGCCGCGGCCGAGGGCTGGAGCGCGCGCCAGGTCCTCGAGGGCCGGCCGTCGCCGCTCCTGCGCGAGGTGCGCGCGATCCGCCCGCGCTTCGCCTTCGTGATGAACGGCGGCAACGACGTCGAGGGCCACAACGACTACACCTACGCGACCCGGATGCTCCGGATCGTGGAGATCCTCGAGGAGAACGGGGTCATCCCGGTCCTCAACTCGCTGCCGCCGCGCGCCGACGACGCCGACGCCGACGCGTGGGCCCAGCGCTACAACCAGATCAGCTGGGCGGTCGCGCGCGCCCACCGCCTGCCCTACCTCGACTACCGCCAGGTGATGGAGGCGCTCCCGCGGCGCGGCCTCGCGGGCGACGGGGTCCACCCGAACATCTTCGTCGAGGGCAACCGCGGCCACGCCTGCCAGCTCACCGAGGAGGGGCTCCAGTTCGGGCACAACGCGCGCAACCTCCTGGCGATCCGCGCGCTCGACGCGCTCCGCCGCACGGTGGTCGCGGGCGAGGACGCCCCGGCGCCGGCCGAGCCGCCGGTCGAGGGGGACGCGACGGTGAGCGCCCCGCGCGCGGTGCGGGCCCTGCCCTTCGCCGAGCTGGTCGACACGCGCACCGACGGCTCGAGCGAGCTCGAACGCTATTCCTGCGGCGAGCAGGTCGAGGGCGGGCGCGAGGTCGTCTACCGGCTCGTGATCGACGCGCCGCTCCGCCTGAGGGCCCTCGCGGTGGGCCGCCAGGACGCCGACGTGGACGTCCACCTGCTGCGCGGCGAGCCCACCGAGGGGGCCTGCGTGGAGCGGGCCGATCGCGAGATCGTCCGCGCGCTCGAGCCGGGCACCTGGTACGTCGCGGTGGACACCTTCTCGGGCGACGGCGAGCCCCGCGCGGGCGAGGTCCTGGTGCTCCTGGCGCCTGCGCCGCCGGAGACCTCGAGCCCCGCCGGGTCTGATTGAACGGCCACCTGCCATCCACTAGGGTTCGCCGGTTACGGAGAGGGATTGATGGGACGAACGACTTGGAATTGGTTGACCGTGGCCGCGCTCGCGGGGCTGCTCGTCGCCTGTGGGGACGGGATGGACGAGGACGCGGGGGTGGACGGGTCGGTCACCGACGCCGGGCCGCCGCGGACGGACGCGGGGCCGCCCGACGCCGGGCCGCCGACCCCTGACGCGGGCCCGACGGGCTGTCAGGGCGCGGGCTGCGAGTTCGTCGAGATCACCACCTCGATCGTCAACACCTGCGGCCGGCGCGGCAACGGCGAGGTCCTCTGCTGGGGCCGCAACCAGGAGTACCAGCTCGGCGACGGCTCGCTGCGCCACATGGACTGCGCGACCGCGGGCCAGGACCCCGAGGACTGCAGCGGCCGCCCGATCAACGTGCGCTACCAGTCGGGCGCGACCCGGCCGCGCATCGAGGACGCCACCGCGATCACCGCGCGCGGCTTCACCTCTCACTGCGCGCTGCGCGGTGGCGAGCTGTGGTGCTGGAGCAACGCCGTGGTGAACCCGACGGGCGGCGGCGAGCCGGAGCCCCTCCGGGTCGCCGAGCAGCTCTTCCCCACCATCTCGGACGTCGGCACCGCCAGCGTCTCGGGCTCGCTGATCTGCTTCACCCGCGGGGCCACGAACGCGCTGAGCTGCGCAGGGGTGAACAACTACGGTCAGCTCGGGCGGGGCGAGCGCCCCAGGGACATGGAGAACATGCCCGCGGCCGTGATGGTGGGCACCGCAGAGCTGGACGACGTCCAGCAGGCCGAGGTGAGCTTCGGAGGGTTCGTCTGCGCGCGGACGAGCGACGAGGTCTACTGCTGGGGTGTCAACCGCGAGAGCCAGCTGGGCGACTCGAGCAGTCATGAGGTGTGCGTCGTCGACGTCACCGAGAGCTTTGACTGCTCAAGCAGCCCGGTGGTGGTCGGCGACCCGATGGGCACGAGCCTCGGGGCCACCGCGGACATCGCCTTGGGGCGACGCCACGCCTGTGCGATCCAGGGCACCGCGCCTGGCCAGGTCGTCTGCTGGGGCGACAACCGAGGGGGCGCGGCCGGCCAGGCCGACGTGGCTGCGTCGGTCCGCTTGCCCGCGCCGGTCGCGGGGATGACCGACATCATCGACGTGAGCGCGGGCGGCGACTTCTCCTGCGCGCTCCACATGGGCGGCACGGTGAGCTGCTGGGGCCTCAACCGCTACGGCGAGCTCGGCGACGGGTCGCTCGACCACGGCCAGCAGTGCATGGTCGGCTCGGTGATGGAGGACTGCTCGCCGGCCCCGGTCACGGTCGCCAACATCAACGACGCGACCGCGATCAGCGTGGGCTCGAGCCATGCCTGCGCGCTCCGCGCCGACGGCAGCGTCTGGTGCTGGGGCAACAACGAGAGCGCCCAGCTCGGCGACGGCTCGCGCACCGACCGCAGCGAGCCGGTCATGGCGCAGATGACCGGCCCGTCGATGTGAGCCTCGGGGCGCCGCGGCCCGTTCTCCGGAACGACGGGGGCCGCGGCGTGTCCCACCCGACGACGTGATGCCGAGACCCCTCCGCCTCGCCCGGCTCTTGCTCGGGCTCGCCCTCCTGCTGTCGGGCTGCGACGCGATCATCGGCGAGCCGCCGGTGGAGGAGACCGTCGCGCCTCCCCCCGAGACCCCGCCCGCCGACGCGCTCGAGGAGCGCCTGCGCGCGCGGGGCCGCGAGGTCGCGCCGTACATGGTGCGCGAGGAGGACGCGATGCGCGGCGACGCCGAGGCGGGCGGGGCCCGCGACTTCAGCCGGCTGCTCCACCCGGGCTGGTGCTACAAGGTCATCGGCCTCGGCGGCGACGGGATCGAGGATCTCGACCTGCGGGTCTACGACCCGAACGGGATCTTGCTCCAGCGCGACACGACCCAGGACCCGCAGCCCTACGTCGGCCAGATGCGCCCGATCTGCCCGTCCGAGTCGGGGAGCTTCCGCATCGAGGTGCGCGTCGTGCGTGGCCAGGGCGACTTTGCCGCCCAGCTCTACCGCTCGATCTGATTCACTGGGGGTCGCTCATGCGCACCCACCGCTCTTGCCTCCTCGCCCTGCTCGCCGTGCTCGCGCCGGCGACCGCGTCCGCTCAGCTCACCCGCGAGACCTCGCCGGTCGCGATGCCCGGCTACTCGCTGACCGCGCCGGACGGGCCGGAGTCGGTCAACCTCAACCCCGCCGCGATGGCGTTCCTCGAGTCGTGGGGCTTCGGCTACGTCCACTCCGACGCGGGCGACGACCAGCCGCTCGTCGGGCGGGGCGACGGCTTCTACGCGGCGACGCCGATCCTGTTCGGGATCGCGGCCGGCCTCTCGATCGACAGCGTGCGCCCGACCCCCGCGGCCGACGCGGGCGAGCGCACGATGGTCTCCCTCGCGCTCGCCTATCAGATGCAAGACGCGCTGTCGGCCGGCGCGGCGGTGCGGTTCCTCGCCTCGGGCGACCCGCGCCTCGCCGGCGTCACGACGCTCGACCTCGCCGCGAGCTGGCGCCCGGTCAACTGGCTCGCGCTCTCCTTCCAGGCGCGCGACGTCGTCGGGCCGCGGCTCGGCGGCACCACCGAGGCGGTCGCTCGCTCGTTCCTCCTCGGCGCGGCGCTGCGCCCGTTCGGCGATCGGAGCCTCACCCTCGACCTCACCGGCGCGATCGACGAGCGCGGTCAGATCGGCGCGCGGGTCGCGGGCGAGGTCACGGTGCCGTTCTTCGGCCGGCTCCTCGCGGCGGCGGAGGCGGAGGCGCTCGACACCGGCGACCCGGCGCTGCGCGGCGTGCTCGGGGTCGCGGTCGACTGGGGTCAGATCGGCGCGGGCGGCGGCGTGCGGGTCGGCGACGGCTACGACGAGGCCCCCGGCTGGTACGTCTCGGCACGGTTCGACGGCGCCGAGCGGCGCGGGATCCCGACGGGGCGGCGCGTCCTCGACCTGCCCATCGAGGGGGTCGGCTCGCGCGGCATCCTCGCCTATGTCCGGCTCCTCGAGCGCGCGGTCTACGACGACGACGTCGCGGGCGTCCTGCTGCGGCCGCGCGGCAGCGGGATGGGCATCGCCTACGCCCAGGAGCTGCGGGTCGTGATCGAGCAGCTCCAGCGGGCGGGCAAGCCGGTCGTGTGCCACCTCGACGACGCGTCGGGGAGCGAGTGGTACATGTGCGCGGGGGCGGACCGGATCCTGGTCGACCCGGCGGGCGGCGTGCGGGTCACCGGCGTCTCGAGCGAACTCTACCACCTCGGCGACCTGCTCCGGAACGCGGGGGTCCGCGCGGACTTCGTGCGCATCGGCCAGTTCAAGAGCGCGATCGAGGCCTACATGGGCTCGCGCATGAGCGAGACCGAGCGGCGCCAGCGCCAGGGCGTGCTCGACTGGGCCTACCGCCGGATGATCTTCGACGCGGCGGGCGACCGGGAGATGGAGCGCGGGCAGCTCGAGGCGATCGTCGACGACGGGCCGCACCTTCCGTCTTCCGCGCTCGAGCACCACCTCGCCGAGGCGCTCGCGGACGAGAACGACATGGACGCGGAGCTGCGCGAGGCCTTCGGCGACGGCTACCCGCGCGCCGGGGGCGAGCCGTGGCGGATGCCCGAGCGCTGGGGCAACCGCCCGCGGATCGGGGTCGTGGTCGTCGACGGCACGATCGTCGACGGCGAGAACGTCGACATCCCGATCCTCGGCATCCACGGCAGCGGCGGCCGCACCGTCGCGCGCGCGATCGATCGGCTCGCGGCCGACCCGGCGGTGCCCGCGATCGTCCTGCGCGTGGACTCGGGCGGCGGCTCGGTCCTCGCCTCCGACCAGATCTACCGCGCGGTGCTCCGCGCGCGGCGGCGCAAGCCTGTGATCGCCTCGCTCGGCGCGGTGGCGGCGAGCGGCGGCTACTACGTGGCGGCGCCCGCCCACGAGATCTGGGCCGACCCGACCACCATGACCGGCTCGATCGGGGTGTGGTTCGGCAAGGTGGACTTCGCGCCGCTCGGCCGGATGATCGGGGTCGAGCTCGAGACGGTGTCCCGCGGCGAGCACGCGGGCGCGACCTCGATGTACCGCCCGTTCACGGCCGAAGAGCGCGCGGTGCTCGCGGACAGCGTGCGCCACTGGTACCGCTCGTTCCTGCGGCGGGTCGCCCGCGGCCGGGGCATGACCGTCCAGGAGGTCGACGCGCTCGGGCGCGGCCGGCTCTGGATGGGCGACCAGGCGATCGACAACGGCCTCGTCGACCACCTCGGCGGCTTCGCCTCGGCCCTCCAGGCGGCCCGCCACGCGGCGGGGGTCGGGCCCGAGGTCGACTTCTTCGTGGTCCCGGGCCGGCCCTCGACCCTGCTCGACTACGTGCTCTCGTTCCTCGGGCTGGGCGCGTCGCCGACCGACCCGATCGCGGCCGAGCAGGCGGCGGTCGCGCTCGAGCGGGTGGCCCCCGAGCTGCGGGCCGCGATCGCGGCGGTGGTCACGATGCGGCACGCCGGCGCCGGGGCGCCCCTCGCGCTGACCCCCCAGGTGGTCGTGCCCCGCTGAGGGCCTCGCCCTGGCGCGCCGAACGCGGGGTCTGGTCCTCGCCATCGGGAGTCGGTAACGTCCCCCCCATGCTCGGTCCGCGTGCGGCGCTGTTCGCCGGCCTCGTCTTCGCCGCGATCCTCTCGGGATCGGTGGCGCGCGCGCAGGACGAGGGCTCGCCGCCCGAGGCGGTCGAGTTCTACCGGCTCGCGCGCGAGCACTACGAGGCCGGCCAGTACCGCGACGCGGCGGACGACCTCGAGCGGGCGCTGATGCTCGACCCCGACTCGCCCACCCTCGTCTACAACCTCGCGCGCGTGTACGAGCTGCTCGGCGAGCCCGTCCGGGCGCTCCAGCGCTACGAGCAGTACCAGCGCCTGCTCCCGCAGCAGCAGGCCCGCGAGCAGGAGCGGGCCGCGGCGACGATCCGGCGCCTCGAGGGCGCGGCCGCGAGCGCGACGCCCGAGGCCCCGCCGCCGCCCCGCGAGGTGGCGCCGCTCCGGCAGCTCCCGGGCCTGGTGCTCGTGCGCGAGAACGGCGTCGCCGACGCGGCGTTCTGGGGCGTGCTGATCGGCGGGGCGGTCTCGCTCGCGATCGGCGGGGTCCTCGCGGGCGTCGCCCTCGACCGGCGCGGCCAGGTCGACGGGTGGGTCCTCGGGCCCGCGAGCGCGGGCGGCGACGGGTCCGCGGCGGACCAGGCGAGCGCCCACGAGGAGGCGCGATTCCTCGGCCTCGGGGCCGACGTCGCCCTCGGGGTCGGGGGCGTCGCGGTGGTCGCGGCCGGGCTCCTCTACTTCGTGCGCGACCACACCGTCGAGCGCGCGCCAGTCCGCGCGGTCGAGGACGACGAGGCGGGCTCGGCCGAAGCGCGAGGCCCGCAGATCGCGCCGATCTTCGCCGCGGGCGCGAGCGGGGCGTTCGTCGGGATGGCGGGGCGTCTGTGACCCGGGCGGCGATCGCGCTCGCGCTGCTGCTCGGGGCCGGCTGCTCCGCCCTCGTCGGCGGCGAGACGCCTCCGACCCGGCGCTGCGTGCCGGCGGCCGAGGGCGACACCGACCCTTGCGCGTTCCTTGGCGAGGGCTGGCGCTGCGTGGTGACCTCGGGCGAGGGGGTCGGCGAGTGCGCGAGCCCGCGCCCGTCGGTGCCCGAGATCTGCGGCAACGACATCGACGACGACCAGGACGGCGCGACCGACGAGGGCAGCGTCGAGGTCTGCGATCAGACCGACAACGACTGCGACACGCGGATCGACGAGGAGATCGACCTCGACGAGGACGGCTACGCCGGCTGCGAAGGCAGCATGTTCGCGGTCGACTGCGACGACACGAACCCGCAGATCCACCCCGAGGTCGCCGACGTCTGCGACGGCATCGACAACGACTGCGACCCCGCCACGCTCGACGGATCGAGCCAGTGCATGGCTCCGCAGATCTGCATGCCGCCGGAGGGCTGCGTCGAGGTGACCTGCGCGACGAGCCCCGGGCTCTGCGACCCCACCCTCGAGTTCTGCGACATGGGCGTCGAGCCCGCGGTGTGCCGCAACCGCGACACGAGCTGCCTCGGGACGGGCGGCCCCTGCGTCGGCGCGACCCCGATCTGCGATCCGGACACCGGCGAGTGCGCCGCCCCGCAGCCCGACGGGACGCCCTGCCTCACCGACGCGCAGTGCGTCTCCACCCTCTGCGTGCCCAACGGAGCGCTGCGGCTCACCCGCGACGACGTCGGCGGCGACGGGGTGTGCAGCCGGCTGTGCTGCACCAACGCGGACTGCGCCTCGGGCCAGACGTGCTGGGACTCCGGGAGCGGCTCGCGGGTGTGTGTGCCGGACGCGTTCATCGCCGCGGACCCGCCGAGCACCCCGTCGTGCAGCGTCGAGTCCGACTGCAGCGGCTCGGACCTCTGTCGCGGCGTGGTCGAGGACGTGCACCGCGTGCCCCAGCGCGTGACCACCGGGTGCGGGAACGCAGTGTTCAGCCGGCTCTCGTGTCCCGGCCTCACGTGCTCGAGGTACGACGGCAGCTGCAGCCTCGGGGGCGGCTGCTACTGGGACGAGTGCAACGGCGGCGCCGAGTGCTCCACCGGGATGTGCTTCGGCCGCCGCTGCCGCGAGGCCTGCGGCTCGGACGACGACTGCGTGAACCTGGTCGGCCGGCCCGACGGCGCTTGCGTGCACGTGAGCACGTTCCTCTCCAACAACCTCCACACCCTCCAGGTCTGCAGCTACGAAGGCGGCGCGGGGGTGGGCGCCACCTGCGGCTCGCACGGCGAGTGCGCGAGTCACGCCTGCGTCGACGACCTCGGACGCGACGTGGTCCCCGCGGGCGAGCCCAGCGATCGCGTGTGCCGCCGCGTCTGCTGCAGCGACTCCCAGTGCACGCAGGCCGAGCAGTGCCGGCCGACGTTCATCAGCGGGCGCTACGAGAGCCTCTGCCTGCCGCGGCGCACGTTCGGGGCGGGCGGCGGCGGCTGAGCGCCAGTGCCCGCCAGAGGGGTGGCCGAGCCACGACGGTGGTAAGCTCCGGGCGTCTCGGGGATGAGGATCTGCCCCAAATGCCGGACCGCGTACCCTAGCCGCGGGCGCTCGACCTGCGCCAAGGACGGCGCGCGCCTCGTTGAGGCGGAGGAGCTGGCCGCGGCCACGAACGACCCGCTGCTCGGGCGCAACCTCACCGGCCGCTTCGCGATCGTGGAGCGCATCGGGGCCGGCGGGATGGGCACCGTCTACCGGGCCGATCAGGCGGGGCTCGATCGCCCGGTCGCGCTCAAGGTGCTGAAGAAGGAGCTGATCGCCGACCAGGAGACCGTCGCGCGGTTCCACCGCGAGGCGAAGGCGATGAGCATGCTCATGCACCCGAACACGGTGCGTGTCTTCGACTTCGGCGAGGACGACGACGGGCACCTGTTCCTCGCGATGGAGCTGCTCGAGGGCGAGCTCCTCACCGCGTTCATCGAGCGCGAGGGCAGCCCGCCGATCGACGAGGCGGTCGAGACCACCATGCAGATCCTCCGCTCGCTCTCGGAGGCGCACAGCAAGGGCCTCGTCCACCGCGATCTGAAGCCCGACAACATCATGCTCGCGCGGGTCGAGGGGCGCGCGAAGCCGGTGGTGAAGGTCCTCGACTTCGGCATCGCCAAGGTCTTCCGCGCCGAGGAGAAGATCGACCAGCTCGAGACCCAGGCCGGCACGGTGTTCGGGACGCCGCGCTACATGTCGCCCGAGCAGGCCCAGGGCAAGGAGCTCGACCACCGCAGCGACCTCTACTCGGTCGGCGTGCTCCTCTACCAGATGCTCACCGGCAAGCCGCCTTTCGTCGACGACGACGCGGTGGTCGTGATGGCCAAGCACATCCGCGAGGAGCCGGTCCCCGTCCGCGACGCGGTGCCGGAGCGCCCCATCCCGCGGAGCCTGGAGCGGGTGGTGGAGAAGGCGCTCGCGAAGGAGCCGCGCGATCGCTACCCCGACGCGGACGCGTTCGAGGCCGCCCTCGCCGACGCGCTGCCGGACGTGGCCCTCGAGGCGGAGCGATGGGCGAGCGGGCGCCCGAGCTCGTTCGTCACCACCGTCCGCGAGCTGCCGCGCGTCCCGCTGATCATCGGCGCGGTCGTGGTGCTCCTCGCGATCGTGGCCGCGATCGCGCTCGTGGTGCTGAGCGAGCCGCCACAGCCCGTCGCGAGCGGGCCGCCGCCGACCCCGCCGTCGGCCACGCCGGCGCCCGATCCCGCCCCGACGCCGCCAGGTGCGCTCCAGCCAAGGCTCGTCCACGTCCAGACCACGCCGGAGGGCGCGTCCCTGACGACCGAGGACGGGGCGTCGCTCGGCACGACCCCCGCCGACGTGCCGGTGGGCCAGGCCGGCCTCTCGCTCCGCGTCGAGCTCGCGGGCTACGAGGCGCGCGACCTGATCCTGTCCCCCGGCGACCCGGCGACCCGCGTGCTCACCCTGACGCGCGCCGTCGCGGATCCGCCGACCCGCGTGGAGCCGACGGACGAGCGCCGCGGCCCGTCGACCGGGCGCCGGCGTCGGCGGGATCCGGACCCCGCCGGCGGGCCCGACCCGACCCCCACGGGCCCGGACGGGGACGACTACGAGCGATGGGACTGACCGCGCGCGGGCGGTCGGATCAGCGCAGGTAGACGACCGTCCAGCGCTCGCCGCCCTCCTCCACCGTGCCGCTGCGCGTGCGCCGGACGTACTGGGACGCGTGCTTGCTCAGGTGCTCGCGCACCGCGTCGCGCAGCGCGCCGCTCCCGACGCCGTGGAGGATGAAGCCGACCGACTGGCTCGCGCCGTAGAGCCGATCGAGGAAGCTCTCGGCCATGGGGAGCGCGTCCTCGACCCGCATCCCGCGCAGGTCGAGGGTGTTGTCGCTGGTGCGGCGCTCCTCGGGCGGGGCGGCCGGGCTGGACGCGGGCGCGGGGGCCTCGCTGGCCGCCGGCGCGGGGGCGTCGAGGGTGCGCACCTCGTCGACGCGGACCCAGAGCTTCACCGGGCCCGACGCCACCCGCACGCGCCCCTTCGACGGCGCCTCGGTCACCGTCACCTCGCTCTTGAGGCGCGGCACGTAGACGCGCTGGCCGATCGTCAGCGGCGCGCTCGGCGGCGCGCCCACCGCCGGCTCCGGGGTCGGCTCGGGCGGCGCCTCGCCCTGGCGGGCCGCGCCCTCGACGCGATCGAGCTGCTCGCGGATCGCGCGGAGCGAGGCCTCGTCGTGAGCCGTGTCGCGCCGCAGCGCGCGCCGCGCCTCCTTGAGCTCGGCCCGCGCCGCGCGGAGCTTGCCCATCAGCTCGGCCGCCTCCTCGGTGAGCTTCTTGGCGTCGCGCGCCCGGTGACGCTCGAGGAGCTCGGCCGCCTTGACGCGGAGCTCTTCGGCCTCGCGCCGGGCCGCGATCGCCCCCTGCCGCTCGTCGTCCAGCGCGCGGTAGCGCTCCTCGAGCTGACGGACGAGCGCGTCGAAGGTCCGGCTCTGCTCGGGCACGAGCGCCCGCGCCCGCTCCACGACGACCTCGGGCATCCCGAAGCGCGCCGCGACCGCGAGCGCGCTCGAGCTGCCGGGCACGTCTCGCCGCACCTCGAACGTCGGGGCCATCGCCTCGACGTCGAAGCCGACCGACGCGTTGCGCACCCGCTCGTCCTCGACGCCCATCGCCTTGAGGCGCTCGTAGTGCGTCGTCAGCGCGACGGCCGCGCCCCGGCGCAGGAGCGAGTCGACGATCGCGCAGGCGAGCGCCGCGCCCTCGTTCGGGTCGGTCCCCGTGGCGAGCTCGTCGAGGAGCACCAGCGCCCGCTCCCCCGACTCGTCGAGCACGCGAACCACGTTGCGCACGTGCGCGCTGAAGGTGGAGAGGTTCTTCTCCAGCGACTGGTCGTCGCCGATGTCGGTGAGCACCGGACCGAAGAAGCCGACCTCGCTCCCCTCACCCGCCGGCACCGGCAGGCCGGCCCGGCTCATCAGCGCGGCGAGCCCGAGGAGCTTCAGGGAGACCGTCTTGCCGCCCGCGTTCGGGCCCGACAGGACGAGCGCCCGCCCCCGCGCGATCTCGAGATCGTTCTCGATGACGTCGACCCCGTCGAGGAGGAGCAGCGGGTGCTTGGCGCCCACGAGCTTCATCGTCGGCTCGGCGCGCAGCTCGGGGACCACCGCGCCGAGGTCCTTGGCGAGCCGGGCCGAGGCGTGGCGCAGGTCGGCCCGGTCGAGCGCCTCGACCGCCGCGCGCACGCTCGCGAGCCGGTCGCGCACGCGCCCGCTGAGGATGCCGAGGATGCGGGCGACCTCCCGGTCGAGCTCCGCCTGGGCCATCTTGAGGCGGTTGCCCTGGGTGACCACCGCGCGTGGCTCGACGAAGACCGTCGCCCCGCTGCCGCTCGTGCCGTGGACGATCCCGGGCAGCTTCTCGTGCGCGTCGGTGCGGACCGGCACGACGTAGCGCCCCTCGCGCAGGGTGTGGAAGCGGTCCTGGATGATGTCGGCGTGCTTGAGCAGGAGCTGCTCGAGGCGCGCGACGATGCGCGCGCGCAGGTTGCCGACCTCGGTGCGGAGCTTGCCGAGCTCCGGGCTCGCCGAGTCGCTGAGCGTCCCGTCGGGCTCGACCGCGCGGTTCAGCTCGGCCTGGAGCTCGTCGAGGGTCGGGTCGGTGCTGCACGCCGTGTAGAGGCTCGGGGCGACCGACTTCTGCCGCGCGAGGAAGCGCCGGAGCACCCGGGCCGCGCCGAGGGTGTGGGCGATCCCGCGGAGCTCAGGCCCATCGAGGGCCCCGCCGCGCTCGAGGCGGTCGATCGCCGCGCCGACCTCCCGCACGCCGGCCAGCGGGAGCGGTTCGTCGAGCTCCAGCAGCCGGTGCGCCTCCCGCGCTTCGCGCGCGAGCGTCTCCGCCTCGGCGTAGGTCTCGGCGATGGGCACCAGGCCGAGGCGCTCACGGAGCGGCCCGGTGCAGCGCTCGGCGACCGCAGCGCTGACGTCGCCCCAGGCGAGGTCGTGCAGGGTCTTGGCCCAGCTCTCGTCCCGGCCGTCCTGGCTGGCGTCAGGGCGCATCGTCGCCTCCCCCGACGCGCGTCACCGTCACCCGGGGCTCGGGGCCTCGCCGCCGGCGGACCCGGGCGTAGAGGTAGATCACGGCCGTCGACGCGGCGATGAGCCCGAAGGCCACCCCGCACGACAGCAGAACGTAGACGTATCCAACCCAGCCGCCACCCATCGCGGGACAACTCTGGCACGGTCTCCGCGAGTCGCACGCCGCCCTCGGTGGTATGCTCCTCAGCGGTGCGTTCGGGGTCCCCCATCTTCCTTGCGCTGGCGCTCCTGGCGCCCTTGTTCGCCGCCGCCACGGGCTGCGCGCCCGAGGAGCACGCCATCCTCCTGCGCCTCCGCGCGCAGGTGCCGGTCGAGCGCCTCAGCGTCCGGGTCAGCTCCCTGGAAGGCCGCGGGCCGACGCAGGAGGAGCGCAACCTCAGCGTGCGCGACCCGGACGACATCCGGGTGCTCGTCCGCCTCGAGAGCGCCGCGATCGTGGCCGTCCACGTCACGGGCAGGACCAGCGCGGGCGGCGTGCTGGTGGCGACTCGGTGCTACGACGTCGAAGGCACGATCGAGGACGACGCGATCCTCGCCGGCCCGCTCGGGGACCAGGACTTCGACGAGGACACCTTCCCGGTCGACGCCTCCGCGTTCTGCCTCGAGCCCGACGGCGACGGGGGCGAGCGCCCGTGCCGCGACTCGGACCTCCACCTCTGCGACGTCTCGCGGGCTCAGGACTGCGACGACATGCAGATGCTGTACTTCCCGGGCGCGCCCACGCAGTGCGCCGACGGGATCGACCAGGACTGCGACGGCGAGGACGAGCCGTGCGCGGACGACGACGGCGACGGGAGCAACGCGTGCCCTCCCGGCGAAGACGAGAGCTGCGACTGCGACGACACCGACCCCGCGATCAACCCGGGCGCCGAGGAGCCGGCGGACGGAGTCGACGCGGACGGTGACCCGGTCTGCAACAACGGCGTGGACGAGGACTGCGACACCTTCGACACCTGCTGCGACGCGGACGGCGACGGCACCCCGCTGTGCCGGGTCTGCGTCGCCATGGGCGATGTCCCCGCAGATCGGGTGGGGATGCGCTGCATCAACGACGCCTCGTGCTCGCCCGAGGAGATGATCATCCCGGGCTCGTGCTCGTCGGACGGCCCCGGGTCGGGCGACTGCGACGACACCGACCCGAGCGTCTTCCCGGGCGCGCCCGAGACCTGCGACGGCGTCGACAACAACTGCAACGGCCTGGTCGACGAGCTGAGCGAGTGCCGCGGCCCGAACTTCGACAACGACGGCGCGTTCCTGTGCGGGCACCCCATGACTCCGGACGGCGCGCCGTGCGAGAGCGAGGAGACGGAGTGCGACTCCGGCCTCGATCCGACCGCCCGCGAGATCTGCGGCGACGGGTTCGACAACGACCTCGACTCGATGACGGACGAGGGCTGCCCCGCGGGCGACATGGACAACGACGGCCAGGTCTCGCCGCAGGACTGCGACGACATGAACCCGCTGGCCTACGATCGGACCGGCGCGCCGGGCTTCGTGCTCCCGGACATCGACACCTGCGGGGACGGCTTCCCCAACAACTGCGAGGCCGGGGGCGACCGCCCGTGCAGCGAAGACACGGACGGGGACGGCTACGTCGAGCGCGTGCCGGCGAGCTGCGAGGGCGACGCGTCTCGCAACCCGGACGCGGCGGAGGTCTGCGACGGAGTCGACAACGACTGCGACGGGATCACCGACGAGGTGCTCGACCCGACGATGCGGACGGGCTGCGCCGAGGGCTCTCCGATCGACTTCTTCGGCAGCGACTTCCTCAACTGCGGGGGCTGCCGGCTGGCCTGCGACCCCGACGAGGCCGACCAGTGCGTCATGGGCGTCTGCGACTGCCAGTCGGAGGCAGGCACCGGCGGCTGCATCGCGATCCTCACCATGCGGAACGGCTCCGCGCCGGTCCGCCCGGTCTGCGACGCGGCCTGCGGGGGCTGCGCGGACCTCGACAGCGACCCCAACAACTGCGGCGGCTGCGGGAACCGCTGCGGCGATGACGAGACATGCATGGGCGGCGTCTGCCGGTGCGGGAGCACCGCGGCGCCGTCCCCGGGGGTCGAGGCCTGCGCCGGCGGCAACCTCGAGTGCTGCAGCGGCGCGTGCGTGAACGTGACTCAGGACGAGGGGAACTGCGGGAGCTGCGGCCACCAGTGCGGGCCCAACACGGTGTGCGAGGGGCGCGTCTGCCGGTGCGACCCCGCCACTCCGCAGTTCCTCGACTGCGACGGCAACGTCGCCGCGAACGGCGGCAACGGCTGCGAGGTGGACGTCACCGCGATCAACGACGACCACTGCGGCATGTGCGGCAACCCCTGTGGGACCGACGCGCACTGCGTGAACGACGCCGGCTCGCTGTACTGCGAATGCAACTCGCAGCGCCTCGACTGCGCCGCGGGCCGCCCGTGGTGCGAGACGATGTTCACCACCGCCAACTGCGGCGCGTGCGGCATGTCGTGCGGCGCGATGGAGTCCTGCACGCCGGCGGGCGAGTGCCAGTGCGGCTCGACCACCGCCGCCCCGGGGACGGGGCGCGCCTGCGGCACCAACGAGTCCTGCTGCTCGGGCACCTGCCGGAACCTCAACCAGACGAGCAACTGCGGCGCCTGCGGGGTGAGCTGCGGGCCGATGGAGACCTGCGCGAGCGGGAGCTGCCGCTGCGACGGTCAGAGCGGCACCGGCGGGGTCGGCGGCGGGCCGCGCTGTACGGGCGGCACGACGTGTTGCCCCTCGGCCGGCTGCCGGGATACCGCCAACGACGTCAACCACTGCGGCGGCTGCGGCAACAGCTGCCCGACGCCCCCGAACTCGACGCGCACCTGCTCGGGCAGCACCTGCGGCTATACGTGTCTGGCCAACTTCGCCGACTGCGACGGCCTGGCGTCGAACGGCTGCGAGGTGGACGTGCGCACCAACGTCAGCCACTGCGGCGGCTGCGGCAACAGCTGTCCGTCGCGGGCGAACGCGCTGCCCACGTGCGCCGCCCGGACCTGCGGCTTCACCTGCACGAGCGGCTACGGCAACTGCGACGGGATGGCCGTCAACGGCTGCGAGTCCCTGCTCGCGAGCGATCCGGCCAACTGCGGCGGCTGCGGCAACAGCTGTCCGACGCCCGCCAACTCGACCCGGACCTGCGCGGCGAGCTCGTGCGGCTTCACCTGCAACGGCACGTTCGACGACTGCGACGGGATGGCCGTCAACGGCTGCGAGGCGGACCTCGCGACCGACGTCAGCAACTGCGGCGGCTGCGGCAACGGCTGCCCCATGCCATCCAACACCGTGGCCTCGTGCTCCTCGATGACGTGCAACACGACCTGCGTCGGCGGCTTCGACGACTGCGACGCGATGAGCGGCAACGGGTGCGAGGCCGATCTCGGCAGCGTGGCCACCTGCCTCGACTGCGGGACCTCCTGCGTGGCCGGGCCGGGGGCGGTGGCGTCGTGCGGGGTGAGCGGCTGCGAATACACCTGCATGCCCGGCCGCTTCGACTGCGACGCCGACCCGACCGATTGCGAGGTCACCGAGGACGACAGCAACTGCGGCGGCTGCGGCATGGCCTGCGTCTCGGGCGCGAGCTGCGTGTCGTCGGCGTGCCTCTGCGGCGGGTCCGGCGGGGACCAGTGCTTCGACGGGGTCGAGGGCGACCGCTGCAGCGGCGCGACCTGCCGGTGCGGCAGCGGCGGCGCGGCCTGCACGTCGCCCGACGTGTGCACCAGCGGCACGTGCGGCTGACCCACCGCGGGCCTGTTGCGCGAACGGGCCCCACGTAGTAGCCAGCCACCCGGATGGAGCACTTCGGCGAGTCGGTGCCGCTCTGGGCCGTGATCCCCTTCGCGATCATGCTGCTCGGGATCGCGATCCTCCCGCTGGTCGCCCATCACTGGTGGGAGAGCAACCGCAACCGCGGCATCTTCACCGCCATCGTCGCCACCCCGATGGTGATCTACCTGGCGATGAAGTACCCGGAGGGCCTGCTCCACAGCGGCCACGAGTACGTCTCGTTCCTCGCCCTGCTCGGCTCGCTCTACGTGATCGCGGGCGGCATCCACCTGAGCGGCGACCTCGAGGCCACGCCGCGCACCAACGTGGCGATCCTCGCGGTCGGCGCGGTGCTCGCGAACCTGATCGGCACGACCGGCGCGAGCATGCTGCTCATCCGCATCCTGCTCCGCACGAACGCCCAGCGGAAGAACGTCGCCCACCTGCCGCTCTTCTTCATCCTCATCGTCTCGAACTGCGCCGGCCTGCTGACGCCGATGGGCGACCCGCCGCTGTTCCTCGGCTACCTGCGCGGCGTGCCCTTCGTCTGGACGCTGAAGCTCTGGCCGTTCTGGCTCCTCGCGGTCGGCTACCTGCTCACCGTGTTCTTCGTGCTCGACCGCCGCGCCTACGCCCGCGAGAAGGCCACCGACATCGCGCGCGACGCGACCGAGAAGGTGCCGCTCCAGGTCCAGGGCTGGCTCAACGTGCCGCTCCTCATCGGCGTGATCGGCGCGATCTTCCTGCCGACGCCCTACCGCGAGGCGGCGATGGTCGGGCTCACGCTGGTGAGCGTCTTCCTGGCCCCCAAGCCCGCGCGCGTGGCCAACGGCTTCAACTACGAGCCGATCATCGAGGTGGCGATCCTCTTCGCCGGCATCTTCGTGACGATGGTCCCCGCGCTCGCGCTGCTCGAGGCGCGCGGCGGTGAGCTCGGCCTCGATCAGCCGTGGCAGTTCTTCCTGATCACCGGCGGCCTCTCGTCGATGCTCGACAACGCGCCGACCTACCTGACGTTCCTCGCCACCGCGATGGGCCTCCACGTCCACGAGTCGGGCGCGGCGATGATCACGCTGACCGACGGCGCGCTGCCCGAGGTGTTCCTGGTCGCGATCAGCACCGCCGCGGTGTTCATGGGCGCCAACACCTACATCGGCAACGGGCCCAACTTCATGGTCAAGGCCATCAGCGAGTCCATGGACTACAAGATGCCTTCCTTCTTCGGTTTTGCCGCCCGCGCGGTCCTGACCCTCGCCCCGGTGTACGTGGCGATGGTCGTCTACCTCGCCGTCTTCGGCTGACCCGGGGCCTGCGCTGACCCCGGGGGCTGCGCTGACCCCGGGGGCTGCGCTGATTCCGGGGCTGCGCTGACCTCGGGGGCTGCGCGGCCGGTCCCCCGAGGCACGCGCGGCGAAGACCGACGCGGCGCTCCTCGGGTTCGGCCGCGGGCGCGAGCCCCCGGATCAGGGGTCCTCGAACATCTCGGGGAACTTGAGGTCGTTCGTGCCGCCGCGGCGTCGCGCGCCGCCGCCGGTCTGCGTGTCGCCGCCGCCACCCGACGATCGACGCCGCGAGCCGCCGCCCGCCTGGGCTCCGCGCGAGAGGTTCATCGGGCCGAGCGACATGTCGTCGGCGGCGATGACCTGCAGCTCCCCGGAGGCGCGCCCCGCGGTCGCGCGGACGGTGATCGGCTCGTTCGACGCCGGGAGCTGGAACTCGCACGGCGACGCGCTGCAGACCTCGCCGCGGCCCACCACGTAGACGCGCGCCCCGCTCGGGTTCGTGTTCACGCGCAGGGTGACGAGGCGCGGGCCCGCGTCCTCGAGCGGCGCTGGCGCGCCGGAGTCGGGCGGTGAAGGAGGCGGCTCGGCGATCGCGAGGCCCGCGTCCGGGTCCGCCGCCGGCTGGTGGCCCGCGGTCGGGGTCGCCGGATCGGCGCCCGGGCCGAGCGCGAAGTACCACCCCGCCGCGCCCAGGCCCGCGACCGCGAGGAGCGCGATCGCGCCCGCCACCATCGGAGCGCGGGAGCGCGGCGGCGGCGGAACGTCAGCGTCGAGGCTCGGCGCGAGCACGCGGGGGCGACCCGGCGCGGATGGCACGGGGTCGCCGTAGCCGACGTAGGTGGCCGAGCCGACCGCGCGACCCGCGAGCGCGGCGTTGAGCGCGGCCGCCATCTCGTCGCAGTCCGCGTAGCGCTGCTCCGGGTCCTTGGAGAGGCCGCGGTAGATGAAGCCCGCGATCGCGTCGGGGCACTCGATGTTCGGGTTCACGTCGGCGAGCGCCGGCGGATCCTCGAACATGTGCTGGGTGAGGATCCCCATGAACGTGTCGCCCACGAAGGGGACCCGCCCGGTCACCATCTCGAACAGGATCACCGCGAGCGCGTAGACGTCGACGCGGTGGTCGAGGTCCTTCCCCGCGGCCTGCTCGGGCGACATGTACTCCGGCGTCCCGAAGATCATCCCGGTCTTGGTGAGCTTGCGGCCGGGCGCGCCCTCCGTCTCGATGTCGCTCATCTTCGCGATGCCGAAGTCGACGATCTTCACGAAGTCGGGGCGCGCGTCACGCTCCGTCAAGAAGATGTTCTCGGGCTTCATGTCGCGGTGAACGATGCCCTTGCGGTGAGCCGCCGAGAGGGCGGTGCAG
The DNA here is from genome assembly GCA_030426845.1 of Polyangia bacterium. GTDB lineage: Bacteria > Myxococcota_A > Polyangia > Polyangiales > Sandaracinaceae > JAUHXR01. The sequence goes on from JAUHXR010000085.1 coordinate 21,326, forward strand.
CACTGCAGGATGATGTCGGCCGCGCGCGCCACCGGGAGCGTCGCCTCGCGCTGGAGGACATTGGCGAGGTCCTCGCCCTCGAGGAGCTCCATCACGAAGTACGCGGCGCCGCGCGGCGTCTCGCCGAAGTCCGAGATGTCGACGATGTGATCGTTGCCGATCCGGCTCGCGCTCTTGGCCTCCTGCTTGAACCGCTCGACCACCTCGGGCCGCCCCGAGAAGTCGTCGCGCAGGACCTTGAGGGCGACCCGCTTCTCGATCGCGACGTGCATCGCCTCGTAGACGAGGCCCATCCCGCCCTCGCCGATCAGGCGGTTGATCGCGTAGCGCTCGTTGAGGATCGTCCCGACCAGCGGGTCCTCACGCTCCCCCGGCGCCGGCGCCTCCCACTGCGACGCGGTGACCAGGCGGGCGCCGTCGTTCGGGCAGAAGACCTCGCCCCCTTCGTACTCGTTCTTGCAGGCCGGGCAGATCTTGTTCATGGGCGCACGGGGCGAAGCAAGCGGGGGTAAGGAGGCAGGTCTGCTGGAGGCTGACGCCGAAATCGCGGGCGCGCTCGTGACCGCTGGCCCGGGCGGGACGGGCGTGGGCGGATCGTACCGGGCGGCGCGCGGCGCGAGCAAGCGATGTGCAGCTCGACCGAGGGGGACGGCTCTGATAACCGTCCCCCATGGGTGCGGTCATCCACGTCCTGGACGACGCCCTCGCGGATCAGATCGCGGCCGGGGAGGTGGTCGAGCGGCCCGCGAGCGTGATCAAGGAGCTGCTCGAGAACGCGATCGACGCGGGGGCGACCCGGATCGACGTGGAGATCGAGGCCGGCGGGACGCGGACGATCCGGGTCTCCGACGACGGGAGCGGGATGGGCCGAGAGGACGTCCCGCTGGCTGTCCGCCGCCACGCCACGAGCAAGATCCGCGAGCTGGCCGACCTCGCGCGGATCGGCACGCTCGGCTTCCGCGGCGAGGCGCTTCCGTCCATCGCCTCCGTCAGCCGCTTCGAGCTGATCTCCCGGCCGCGTGACTCGGACGAGGGCACGCGCATCCGGATCGAGGGCGGCGATGCTCCGACCGTCGAAGCGATCGGCTGCGCGCCCGGCACCACCGTGCTGGTGCGGGACCTGTTCTTCAACGTCCCGGCGCGGCGCAAGTTCCTCAAGTCCGTGGGCACCGAGAGCGCGCGCGTCTCGGAGGTCTGCCGGCGCGCCGCCCTCGCCCACCCCGAGCTCCACATCACCCTGCGCCGCGACGGCCGGCTGGGCGCCGAGTACCTCCCCGCGCCGAACCTCCACGCGCGCGCGGCCGGGGTGCTCGCGGCCGAGCGGCTCAACGCGATCGAGGGCGAGCGCGACGGGGTCAGGGTGCGCGCGATGCTCGGCGCGCCGGAGAAGGCCCGCGCCGGCGCGGGCGGGCTGCACCTGTTCGTGAACCGACGCCCCGTCAAGGACCGCGCCCTGGCGCGCGCGGTGTCCTTCGCCTACGGCTCGGTCCTGCCCCCTGGTCGCTACCCGTCGGGGGTCGTCCACGTCGAGGTCGCGGTCGAGGACGTCGACGTGAACGCGCACCCGCAGAAGATGGAGGTCCGCTTCGCCCAGGGCCGCGCGGTGCTCGACGCGATCACCCGGGTGCTCGCGGACGGGCTCGGCACGAGCGCCTGGTCGGGCCCGGCCGCCCGTGGCCCCGGCTTCTGGCAGCCCCGGCCCCCGGACCCGCCAGCCGCCGCGCCCGGGCCGGCCGCGGACTCCCTCGCCCCGGGCGACGATCCGTGGGGCCTCGCGGGGACCGGCGAGCCGAGCGCGCCGGCCGGACCCCACCCCGTGCGCCCCTACGCAGAGCCGCCGATGGACGCGGTGCCCTACGCCTCCGACGCCCCGCTGCTCGCCGACGCGGGCTTCTTCGCGTCGCTGCGCGTGCTCGGCCAGGTCCGCAAGATGCTGATCGTCTGCGAGGGCCCGGGCGGCCTCCACGTCATCGATCAGCACGCGGCGGACGAGCGCGTCCGCTTCGACGGGCTTCGGCGCGCGCACCGCGATCGCGAGGTGGCGATCCAGCGGCTGCTCGTGCCCGAGCGCGTCGAGCTCACCGAGCTCGAGGCGGCCCTCGTCGAGGAGCAGCGCGACGCCCTCCTCGCGGCGGGGCTCGACGTCGCGCGGATCGGCGAACGCACCGCCGCCGTCCACGGCGTCCCGGCCCTCGTGCGCCGCGCGCCCCCGGAGCGGCTGCTGCGCGACGTGCTCGTCGAGCTCGAGCGTCAGGGCGAGCGGGCGTTCGGGGACGCGATCGACATGGCGCTCGCGACGATGGCCTGCCACGGCGCGATCCGCGCCGGGGATCCGCTGTCCCTCGACGAGTGCCGGGCGCTCCTGCGATCGATGGACGCGGTGGAGGACTTCGGTGGGCACTGCCCGCACGGACGGCCGGTCGTCTACTCGGTCGCGTTCGGCGAGCTCGAGCGGCGGCTGGGTCGATGAGCCGCCCGGAGGCGGCCGGGTCGATGAGCCGCCCGGAGGCGGCCGGGTCGATGAGCCGGCGGGCGCGGTGAGCCGGCCCCGCATCGTCGTCGTCGCGGGGGTGACCGGCGCGGGGAAGACGCGCGCCGCGATCACGCTGGCCCGCCGGCTCGGTGGCGAGCTGGTCGGGGCCGACAGCGTGCAGGTCGTCCGCGGGTTCGACGTCGGCTCCGCCAAGCCGTCGGCGGAGGAGCTCGGCGACGTGCCGCATCACCTCCTCGACGTGGTGGACCCGGACGAGGCGATCGACGCCGCGGGCTACGCGGCCCTCGCCGACGCGGCGATCGCGCAGATCGCGGCGCGCGGTCGCGTGCCGATCGTGGTGGGCGGGACGGGCCTCTGGATCCGGGCCCTCGTTCGAGGCCTCGTCGCGCTGCCCCCGGTGGACCCGGCGATCCGTGAGGCGGTCGACGCCGAGCTCCAGGCGCGCGGGCCGGCCGCCATGCACGCGGCGCTGGCCGCCTTCGACCCGTCCGCCGCGGGCCGCATCCACCCGCAGGACGCCCGGCGGATCGGGCGCGCGATCGAGGTCTACCGGCAGACCGGCGAGCCCCTCGGCGCACTCCAGGACGCCCACGCCAAGGGCGAGCCGCGCTACCGGACGCACGCCTATTTCCTGGACCGCGAGCCGCGAGAGGCGCTCCACGACGCGCTCCGGACCCGCATCGGCCAGATGATCGCGGCGGGCTGGGTCGACGAGGTGCGCGCCCTCCTCGCGCGCTGGGGCCCGGAGGTGCGCGCGATGGGGAGCGTCGGCTACCGGCAGATGCGCGAGCACGTCGAGGACGCCGTGCCGATCGAGGAGGCCGCGCGCCGCGCCTACAAGGCGACCCGGATCTACACGCGCCGCCAGCGCACGTGGTTCCGCAGCGACCCGACGCCGGTCATCACCACCAACGCAGACGACCTCGTCCAGGCGGACGAGGTCGCGACGATCGAGCGCTTTCTCTCGAGCGAGGCCCCGGCGGGCGCCGGCTCCGCTGGCGAGCGCTAGACGAGTGAGCTGAGCGCCTCGATGACGACGCGCGCCGACTCCTCCTCGCCGCCCATCAGGAAGTTGATGACGGAGACCTTGAAGAGCCAGCCGAGCAGCGCGAGGTCCACGACGATGAACGGCGCGTTGAGCCCGAAGAGCATCCCGGCCGGCTTCTCCTCCGCCCACTTCTGGACGCCGAGGCCGACGAAGATCCAGATGAGGAAGAGGATCGACAGCACGATCGCGCTGATGCCCACGCCCCAGCCCCACTCGAGCCCGCCCATGTCGACGAGCAGGTAGAGCGTCAGCGCCGAGAGGCCCAGGATCAGGTTCAGACCCGGAAGCACCGAGAACAGCACGGCGAAGAAGCGCTGGTAGACCAGGGTGTGGGTGGAGTCGCTCATGCGCGCGACTATGCCCAATCCTCCAGAGCGGATGCAAGCACCCCGCGCGGGCGGTAGGTTCGCTCGGTGAACTTCTTCGGGCACGCCACGGTGGCGGTCGCGATCGACCCGGATCCCCACTTCGTGTTGGGCTCGATGCTGCCCGACTTCGCCTCGATGAGCCGGGGGCGGCTGGGGGATGTCGCGCACCCACGGGTCGCCACCGGGGTGGCCTGTCACCATCGGACCGACACGGCGTTTCACCGTGCCCCTGCGTTCCGCTCGTTCTGCGCCGAGGGTGCCCCGGCGCTCGAGGCGGCGGGGGTCGGGTCGGGCACCGCCGCCGCGGTCGCCCACGTGGGGACCGAGCTGCTCCTCGACGGCCTGCTGTTGCACCGCGAGGACGCCGCCGCCGCGTATCGCGCGGCCCTGGCGATCGAGGGCGACCTCGGGATCGAGCTCGCGCGCGGCTCCGAAGCCGACCTTGACCGAGTCCTCGGTCGCCTCCGCGAGATCGACCTGCCGACCGACTACGCCTCCCCCGCCGCGGTCGCGGGGCGCCTCCGCCAGATCCTGGCCCCCCGCCCACGCCTCGCGATGGCGGACGGCGACGAGGACCGCATCCTCCCCTGGCTCACCCGCACGCGCGCCGCGCTCGGCCCGCTCGTCGGGCCGCTCCTCGCGGAGGTGATCGATGCCGCGCGGCTCGGTTGACAGCGTCCGGCCCGCGCGTGCCATACTGACGGCACGCGCTGAACACGTGACGTTTCGGGGATTTGAGAGTGTCTGAAGCCCAAGCCAGGGCAACCCCGCCCCCGCCTCCGCACCCTCCCGGTGAGGTCGGCCCCGAGGGGAACGAGAACATGCCGGCGCGGTTCGGCAAGTACACCCTCATCCGCAAGCTGGCGACGGGAGGGATGGCCGAGCTGTTCCTCGCGCTGCAGCGATCGGTCGCGGGGTTCGAGAAGCTGATCGTCGTCAAGCGCGTCCTGCCGCACCTCGTCAAGGACGAGAGCTTCATCGAGATGCTCCTGTCGGAGGCGCGCATCGCCGCGACGCTGAACCACCCCAACATCGCGCACATCTACGACGTCGGCGAGGTCCAGCGTCAGTACTACATCGCGATGGAGCACGTGCACGGAGAGGACCTCCGCTCGCTCGTGCGCCAGATGAAGAAGAAGGGCGTCACCGCCTTCCCGCTCGAGCACGCGCTCGCGATCGTCCTCGGCTGCTGCGCGGGCCTCGCCTACGCGCACGACAAGCGCGACCTCGACGGCGAGCCGATGGGCATCGTCCACCGCGACGTGAGCCCGCAGAACATCCTCGTGACCTTCACCGGCGACGTGAAGCTCGTGGACTTCGGCATCGCCAAGGCGGGCCGCGGTCAGATGGAGGACACCGGCTCGGGCCAGCTCAAGGGCAAGGTCCCCTACATGAGCCCGGAGCAGGCGCAGGGCCTGCATCTCGACGGCCGCTCCGACATCTTCTCGCTCGGCATCATGCTCTTCGAGCTGTGCACCGGGCGACGGCTCTTCCGCGGCAAGAACGAGATGGAGACCCTCCGCCGGATCGTGGAGGACGAGTACCCGCGGCCGCGCGAGCTCAACCCGAACCTGTCGGCGCGCCTCGAGGAGATCATCCTCCGCGCGCTCGAGAAGGACACCTCGCGCCGCTACCAGAGCGCGCGGGAGATGCAGGCGGACCTCGAGGACTACATCCGCTCCGAGCAGCTCAAGGTCAGCGCGCTTTCGCTCGGCGCGTGGATGCAGGACCTCTTCTCCGAGAAGCTCGACCAGCAGAAGCAGCTCCTGCAGGAGGGCCGGCAGCTCGCCGAGGTCCTCGCGGAGCAGGCGGCGGAGGAGGAGCGCACCGGCTCGCTCCCCAACGCCTACGCGTCGGGCGTGCGCCCCAAGCCGGCGTCCAAAGCGCCGTGGATCTTGCTCGCCCTGGTCGTGCTCGGCGCGGCCGGCGCGGGGGCGTGGTTCTTCACCCGCCCCCCCACCGGCGCGGCGACGGGTCCCGGCGTGATCGAGGTGACGAGCGAGCCCGAGGGCGCCGCGATCTGGATCGACGGCGACCGCCGCGGTCAGCGCACGCCCGCCACGATCGAGGGCCTCCCGCTCGGCGCCGCGTTCAGCGTCAAGCTCACCCGCGATGGCTACGCCCCGTACACGGAGCGGGTCGAGCTGAGCGAGGCGTCGCAGCGCGCGGCGATCGCCGCAACCCTCGAGCGACCCACCGCGGCCGACCTCGCGGTGGTCCGGGTGACGACCGTCCCCCCCGGCGCCCGCGTGCTGCTCGACGGCCGCGACACCGAGCTGACGACGCCGGCCAACGTGCCCGAGGTCTCGCCCGGCGAGCGACACACCCTCGCGCTCACCCTCGACGGCTACGTCACCCGCAACGAGACGTTCACCGCACAGGCGGGCCAGGTGAGCGAGCTCTCCTACGAGCTCGAGCGCACCCCGCTCGGCGCGGACGAGTCGATCCTGCGCGTGAGCACCGAGCCGCCGGGCGCGCGCGTGCAGCTCAACGGCGAGTGGCACGACACGGGGAGCCCCTACGAGTTCCGGGTCCCCACCCGCGACTACGAGCTGGTCGTGGCCCAGACGGGGTACCGGCGCGATGAGCGCACGGTGCGGCTTCGCGGCGGAGAGGTGACCGAGCTCTCGGTCGAGCTGACGGAGCGCCGTTCCAACGGCGGCGGGGGTCGACGGCCGCCGAGCGACACGCCTCCGCCGACGTCCGACGAGCCGGGCCAGCTCACGTTCAGCTCGACCCCGTGGTGCAACGTCACGATCGACGGCCGGAGCGCCGGGCAGACGCCGGTGGTGGGCTTCTCGCTCAGCCCCGGCCGGCACACCGTCGTGTGCAGCAACCCGCAGGCGGGCGAGCAGCGCGTGACGATCAACGTGCAGCCCGGCCAGCACGTGCGGCGCGCCATCCGCCTGCAGTGAGCCCCGGGTGAGCGCTGAGCCGAACGAGACCGCGGAGGCCGACTCCGCGGAGGGCGCGGAGGGTGACGCGCCGAAGCGCGGCGCCAAGCTGAAGCGCGCCCTCCTCTGGGCGCTGCGCATCGGCGGGACGGCGATCGGCTTCGGCTACGTGGCCTCGATCGTCGACTTCGAGGATCTGAAGGGCGCGATCCTCGAGGTGAGCCCCTGGGCCTTCGTCGGCGCAGTCGCGCTCACCGGGAGCAGCCTCCTCATCGCGGCCGTGCGCTGGCGCCTCCTGCTCGGCGCCTACGGCGCGCCCAACCGACCTTCGCTCCTGCTGCTCACCCGGGTCTACTGGGTCGGCTTCTTCTACAACAACTTCCTCCCCGGCGGCATCGGCGGCGACGTCGTGCGCGGGGTCGTGACCCGCGAGTCGTTCGGCGAGCGCGGCACCACCGCGTCGATGACCGTGGTGCTCGTCGAGCGCGCGCTCGGCCTGAGCGGGCTCCTCATCCTCGTCAGCGTGACGACCCTCGTGCGCCCGCTGCCCGGCACCGAGGCGGTGATCCCCTACTCCGCCGCGCTCCTCGCCGCGGCCGCGGTCGCGGTGGGCGGCCTCGCGATGGGTCAGCGGATCGCGCCTTACCTGTTCGGTCCGTTCAAGCGCGTCGCGGCCTCCCTCCCCACGATCGAGCGGCCGCTCCCCTTCCTCGGCGCGCTGCTGCTGTCGCTGGGGACGCAGGCCACGGTGGCGGTGACCGGCTGGGTGCTGCTCGACTCGGTGAGCGGCGGCGCGGTGCGCCTCGCCGACGCCTTCGTGCTCGTGCCGCTCGCGATGGCGACGGCGTTCTTCCCGCTGTCGGTCGGCGGCGCGGGCGCGCGCGAGACGGCCTTCGTCGCGCTCTGCTCGGCGACCCTCGGGATGGAGCGGGCCGACGCCCTCGCGGTCTCGCTCCTCATCTGGTTCGCGCAGCTCGCGTTCGCGGCGCCGGGGGGCGTCTTGCAGCTCGTCCTCCCCGTCGGCGGCGAGGCGCGCGCCTCGTGACCACGCGGCCCGCCCTCCGATGGGCCGAGGCGGCGCGGTTGGGGCTCACGGTCTCGTCCCCGCGCGCCGCGTGGTCTGCGGCCGGCGCGCTCTTCGCCCTCTACGCGCTGACGATGGCGCGCTCGCTGACCTTCTACGACAGCCCCGAGCTCGCCCTGGTCGCCGAGCAGCTCGGGGTCGGCCACCCGATCGGTCAGCCGCTCCACACCCTCGTCGGCTTCCCGTTCGCGCACCTGCCCTTCGCCTCGCCGACCCTCGGGCTCACGCTGATGAGCGCGCTCTTCGGGGCCCTCTCGGCGATCCCCGCCTGGTCGCTCTCCGAGCGCCTGGCGCCGGCCCGGGATGACCTGGCCGACCG
>JAUHXR010000464.1 GCA_030426845.1 Polyangia bacterium
CGAGGGTCACCCGCCGCCGGGTGCCCTTGTCGCCCTCGAGCAGGAGGACCCAGAGCGGGACGAACGCGTGGCTCAGCCCGGTGCAGGTCGCCGCGAAGCGGGCGCGGAAGGCGGCGCGCGCCTCGTCCTCCGACTTGCGGCGGAGCCAGTCGGCGTCCTCGAGGTCGAGGCTCCCCGGGCGCGCCGGCTCGAGCTCGGTCACCCCGTCGAAGTCGCGGACGTCGCTCGCGCGCTCGCCGGGGTCACCGAAGCGGACGCCGCGCTCGTGGGAGTAGGTCACGAGCGACAGATCGTGCGGGTGCAGGTAGACGTGGCCGACCCGCTCGTCGGGGCCGCCGCCGAAGACCTTGGCGAGCAGCCCGCGCGGGACCTCCTCCTCGAACTCGAGGCGGTAGACGAGCCGGTGGAGCGGCCGCACCTCGGCGAGCGACTCGGCCTCGCCGATCAGCCCGAGCACCTTGGTGCGGGCCTCCCGGTCGGCGAGCCCGCGCGCCGCCGCGAGATCGATGTGGCGCGCGAAGGCGAGCGTCGGGTCGGGCAGCCCGAGGTCGGGCCGACCGCCCGCGCCGGGCGCCCAGTAGGCCTGCGCCCGTCCCTGCTTGAACGCGCGCACCTCGCCGCCGTCGAGGAGGCGCTTGAGCGCGCGGCGCGCCGCCGCGGGGGAGATCCGCAGGCGATCGGCGAGCTCCTGGGCGGAGGCCGCGCCGCCGTCGGCCAGGGCGTCGAGCAGCCCCTGCTCACGCGGGTCGCGCGCCGCCTCGACCGCCGGCGCCTCGACGACCGGCGCGACCTCCGGGGCCTCCTCGGGCCGCTCGTCGGCCGGGTCCTCGGCGGGCTCCGAGGCCTCCTCCGCGTGGAGCGGCGGCTCGAGGTCCGGCACCGTGTCGGCCGCGCGCGAGGGCGCGGGGCGCGGCGCGTCCTCCCGCGCGGTCTCCACCGCGTCCTCGGCCGCGTCCTCGGACCCGCCCCCGTGGGCCAGGTGCGCCGCGTCGGCGCCCGAGGCGGGGGCGGGCTCCTCGGCCGGCTCGCCCCTCGCGTCCGGCGCCGGATCGCCGGCCTCGGTGAACCCCTCGAAGCGCGCGCGCAGCGCGTCGGCGTAAGCCTCGATGCGCTCCTCGCTCCACGTCTCGTGGCGGGTCATCAGCCAGCGCGACTTGAGCTCGACCGGCGCCTCGAGCTGATCGGGCGAGAGCAGCACCAGCTCGCCCGGCCGGAGCGCGGGCAGCCGCCCCGCGATCGCGTCCGCCTCGTCCGGCGCCAGGCTCTTGAGGGTGGGCTCGACCTTCTTGAGGTCCTGGCGCGTGGTGAGCCGGCCGAGCGCCCACGTCCCGAACTGGGCCATCGCGCGGTAGTCGACGTCGCCCGGGTTCTGGGTCGCCATCACGCAGCAGACGCCGTACTTGCGCGCCTGCTTGAAGAGCAGCGAGAGCCCCTCCTTGCACGCGGGCTTGCGCACCGGCGGGATGAACGGCGCGACCTCGTCGATGTAGAAGAGGAGCTGCGGCGCCGGGCTCGGGTTCGCGAGCATCCAGCCATAGAGCCGGTCCGCGATCGCGGCGACGAAGAAGTCCTTGTCGTCCTGCTGGTGCAGCGTGTTCACGTAGATCACGGCGACGCGGACCTTGCCGTCGGCGACCGGCGCGCGGGGGTCGCGGCCGAGGAGGACGTCGACGTCGAGGGGCACGCCGCCGTGGAAGAGCAGCCGGCGCGCGCCGATGTCGAGGCGGGCGAGGCGCTGCTGCGCGAGGCGGAGCTTCTTCGGGTCGAGCAGCCTCGCGTAGGCCTCGTGTCCGGACTCCCCGGAGGCGTCGAGGTGCGCGCTGAGCGCGGCGAGGCTCGGCCGCTCGCCGCGCTCGATCATGGCCGAGAGCGCGCGGTCGACCACCGCCGCGAGGCCCGCGCCGTCGTCCGAGTCGAGGTCGAACCCGAGCAGGCCCACCACCACGCCGGCGGTCTGGGTGATCGCCTGGACCCGCTCGCGGCCCTCGCGGTCGGCGAGCCCCGGGTCGACCGGGTCCGCGCAGAGCGGCACCCCGCGCTCGCTCCCCGGGGTGAAGACGACCACCTCGAGCCGCTCGCGCAGCGCGCGCGCCCAGGCCGGGTCGACGCCCTGCGCGCGCAGCTCGTCATCGTCGAGCGTCCCCGCGGCGAGGCTGCAGAGGTCGCCCTGCGGATCGACGCAGATCGCGGGCAGCCCCGCGCACACCGCCTCCTCGACGACGACCTTGCAGAAGACGGTCTTGCCCGAGCCGCTCGAGCCGAGGGCCATGACGTGCCGGAGGAGCACCTCGGCGGGCAGCTCGATCGGCTCCCCGTCGCCCTGGGTTCCCAGCCGCAGCGCCATCGAGGCGCGAGCGTACCAGGATGGCATTGGGCTTGCGCGACCTCCGAAGGCTTGGGAGGTTCAGCCCCCCGCGATGATCGAGCTGCTCACCAACCCCGAGGCCTGGGTCGCGCTCCTGACGCTGGCGCTGCTCGAGATCGTCCTCGGCATCGACAACCTCGTCTTCATCGCGATCCTGACCGACCGCCTCCCGCGGGCCGAGCAGCCGCTCGCCTACCGGCTGGGGCTCGCCGGCGCGATGATCACGCGGATCCTGCTCCTGCTCGGCCTGAGCTGGGTCATGCACCTGACGGCTCCGCTCTTCACGGTCCTCGGCAACGAGATCTCGGGGCGAGACATCATCGTGCTCGTCGGCGGGATGTTCCTCATCGGCAAGAGCGTCCACGAGATCTACGAGAAGGTAGAGAAGCTCGAGGACGAGGACGAGGACGACGAGTCGGGCAAGCGCGGCGCGACGCTCGTCAGCATCGTCACGCAGATCGCGATCATGGACATCATCTTCTCGCTCGACTCGGTGATCACCGCGGTCGGGATGGTCGAGCAGGTGGAGGTGATGATCGCCGCGATCGTGATCGCGGTCGTGATCATGCTGATCTTCGCGCGGCACATCGGCGACTTCGTGAACCGACACCCGTCGATGAAGCTCCTCGCGCTCAGCTTCATGATGCTGATCGGCGTGCTCCTCGTCGCCGAGGGCTTCGACCAGCACATCAGCAAGGGCTACGTCTACGCCGCGATGGGCTTCGCCCTGTTCGTCGAGCTGCTCAACATGCGCTTCCGCAACAAGCACCGCGTCGGCTCGGTCGCCCGGGTCTCGAAGGCCCCCGCGAAGGTCCCCGACGAGCCCGCCTGAGCTTCGGCTCGGGGCGCGCTCGCGCGGTGGCTCACGGTCGGCGTCTACTCGGGGACCGCGCAGACGTTGGCGGTGGCGGCCGGCGCCTCGCTCGTGCCGACGAAGCGGTCCCGCTCGCCCGGGACGGTGCCGGGGATGAGCGCGCACTCCGCGTTGCGCCCGTCGACCTGCTGGACGCAGACGCCCTGGGCGAACTCGTTCGCGTCCGAGACGCAGAAGGTCGAGGGGTAGCCCGCGCGGTCGGGGCAGTAGCCCTCGCAGAGCGTCGTGCAGAAGCCCGCCTCGTGGCAGAAGTACGCGTCGTCGCCCCAGCGGCCGCAGTCCTCGGCCGTCTCGCAGGCGTCGCCGACGAAGCCGACCGGGCGGTCGTCGCGCGGGCCGACGCTGGCGCCGTAGGTGATCTCCTCGCCGACCGCCCAGAGCGTCACGTCCGAGTCGAGGTCGACCACGTTGCCGGCCGCGTCGAGCTCTGGCTCCTGCTGGATGGTCACCGGGGTCGAGGGGAAGCGGCGCACGTGGAAGAACAGGTCGACGATGTCCGCCTTGGCCATCCGCATGCAGCCGTGGCTGACGTAGCCGCGCCTCAGCGGGTTCGTGATCGGCCCGTGAAACCCGTAGGTGTTGTACCCGTTCGAGTTCTCCACCGTGAGGCGGAGGAACGGGTAGCCCTCGAAGTAGGCCGGCTCCCAGCGGGTCGCGACGTACCACCAGCCCTGCGAGGTGTCGGGGCCGGTCGCGTAGTGGCCGGTCGGGGTGATGCTGCGGCCGCTGCGGCCCAGCTCGCCGACCCCCGTGGGGTAGACCCGCGAGAAGCCCGTCGTGCGGTCGAACACGTGGACCGTGAGCTGCTCGAGCGAGACGATGATCTCGGGGCGCACCAGCTCGGTGACCTCCGGGCGCTCGTAGGGCGCGACCCGATCGGCCTTCACGAAGCCGGCCGGGGCGTCGATCTGGCCCTCGTCGTAGGCGTGGCCTTCGAAGTAGTCGCCGTTCTCTTCGTCGAAGGAGGCGGCAGGGTCCGCGGCGCACGCGCCCAGGGTCAGAGCGAGGAGACAGGGGGCTGTAAGGCGGGACATCGGCCCACCGTATCCCAGATGCCAGGGCCAGGCTCAAGCCGGCGGGCGTCGCTTCCCGATCGCGATCAGGAGCCAGAACGCGCTCGCGGCCGCCCCGAGCACCCCGAGCCCCCCCGGGTGCACGCTGCCGCCGAGGTTGATGACCCCGGGGAACGTGTAGGCGAACACGAACAGGCCGAGGCTCAGGACGAGGACCACGGCGGGCGCGGCGATCCCGCCGGGGAGGCCCGAGGGGCGCGCGGGGGGGACATCGCTCATCACGAGGCGAAGGTAGGATCAACCGCGGGGGGAGGCGAGCCGAGCGCGGCGTAGCCCGGACCCCGCCGCTCGAAGACGCGCGCCCGTTCGGCCTCGAGCCCCGCGTCGACGAGCGCCCGCTTGAGGGGCCGGTAGCCGTCGGTCATCGGGATCGCCTCGACGAGGCGGACGTAGCGCGGGCGCTGGCGGGCCTCGAGCTTCTCGTCGGCGAGGCGCGCGAGCCGGTCGAGGTCCACCTCGCCGTGCAGGTCGCCGTCGCGCGGGACCACGGTCGCCACCACCGCGTCCTCGCCCGGGCGCCCGAGGCCGTGCACCGCGACCATCTGCACGTCGGGCAGCCGGTAGAGGAGGTCCTCGACCTCCCGGGTGAACACGGGCCCCGCGTCCGTCCGGACGACATCCGCCATGCGATCGACGAAGTGGTAGGTGCCCTCCGCGTCCTGGCGGAGCAGGTCGCCGGAGAGGAACCACGCGTCGCCGGGCTCGAAGACGTCGCGCAGCACGCGCGCCCGGGTGCTCGCCTCGTCGAGGTAGCCGTCGAAGCCGGCCATCGGGTGGCCGCGGTCGA
>JAUHXR010000465.1 GCA_030426845.1 Polyangia bacterium
TCGTGCCCTCGGGGAGGGGCAGGCGCGCGACGTGGGTGAGGTCGTAGTCGACGTCGATCGCGCCGCGGTAGCCGTACTCGGGGAACGTGAGGAGCGCGCCGCCGCCGCGCACCGCGACCCGCAGCTCGGGGCTCCGCACGTCGAGGTTGGGCACGCGCAGCTCGTGCTCGGTGATCTCGACCGCGCCGTCGACCAGGGTGATCGTCTCGCGGCCGCCCGCGTGCTGCGCCCAGCCGTCGCGGCTCTCCGCGTCGATGCCGATGCCGTCGGCGGTGCCGCGGACGTGGAGGTCGACGTGGCGGAGCTGGCCCGAGGCGTGGGGCTGGGCGTCCACGGTGAGGGTCGAGTCGAGGACGTGGAGCGCGTCGAACGGGACGGTGGGCTGGCCGCCGCCGCCGCCGCCCTCGAAGCGCGGGAGGTTGCGGATCTGGCCGCCGCGCACGACCAGGCGCAGGTCGGCGCCGCGGATCGTGATCTCGTCGATGTCGAGGCCGCCGCGCACCAGGGTGCGGAAGCTCGGGCTGATCCGGAGCTCCTCGGCCTCGGCGAAGCGGCCGTAGACCGGGTCGTCGAGGGTGAGGTTGCGGGCGACGAGGGAGAAGGGGACGAGCTGGAGCTGGACGCTGCCGATCGTCGCCCTCAGGCCGAGCTCGTCGCGGATCGCGCCGGCGGCGAGGGCGTGGAGCCGCTCACGGCTCGTCCCGCTCCGCACCAGGGCCGCGGTCGACGCCGGGATCCCGAGGGCGAAGAACCCGAGCACGAGCGCCCAGCGTCGCCAGCTTTTCCACGTCTTCGCTCGGGCCATCTGGGCGGTCCCACGGGCAGGGTTCCTCGAAAGCGATCCTCGAAAGTGTTCCAAGTTAACATGGCGCCGGCAAAAGCCCGGCCCTACGCCTGGCAAGGGCCGCGCGCCCCCCGGAGACCGATGGACCCCGCCAGCCTCCTCCAAGGACGCACCCGCGAGACCAAGATTCGCCGCGACGCGGCCGGTCGCTGGTTCAACGACGGCGTCGCGATCACCCACTCGGGGCTCACCCGGGCGTTCGATGCGTGGCTCCGGCCCGCCCCGGACGGATCGGCGCGCTGGTGCCTCTCGAACGACATCAACTGGGCCTACGTCGAGGTCGAGGGCCCCGGCCGGTTCGTTCGCGACCTCGCGCTGCGCGACGGGACCGCCTGGCTGGAGCTCTCGGACGGACGGGAGGTCGCGCTCGATCCGGCGACGCTCCGCCGCGGGCCCGACGAGGCGCTCTACTGCGACGTGCCGCTCGACGACGCCACGGTGACTGCCCGGTTCGACTCTCACGCGACGCTCCAGCTCGCGGAGGTGGTGGGCGAGGACGACGAGGGCGTCTACGTCGAGCTCGGCGGGGCACGTCACCGGCCGCCCCGGGTCGACGCGCTCGGACCGAGCCTCGTCCGCGCGGCCCTGGCCAGCCTCGAGGCCCCGCGGTAGCCTTCGCCCGATGCGCTCACGCGGCGACTGGATCGCGTTCCTGGTCACGGCCCTCATCGGCATCCCGCTGACCTACGCGGGGGCCGCGGCCTTCGCGGACGGCGAGGTCCGGCGGGAGGCGACGCCGATCCGCGCGATGATGGGCCCGGCGGCCTACGACGCGTGGAGCACGGGCGAGACCTACCCGCAGCACTACCTGGGCAACGATCGGACCGCGCCCGACTTCACCCTGCGCCAGGCGGACGGCTCGAGCTGGCGGCTCGCCGACCACCGCGGGAAGGTCGTCGTGATGAACTTCTGGACCACGACGTGTCAGCCGTGCGTCGAGGAGATGCCGACCCTCGTCTCGCTCGCCCAGATGCTCGAGGATCGAGACGACATCGAGCTGGTTACCGTGAGCACCGACGGCGACTGGGAGACGGTGCGGACGGTCGTCCCGGACGGCGCGCCGCTCACCGTGCTCCTCGACTCGGAGCGCGAGATCGTGCGCGGCCGCTTCGGCACGCGGCTGTACCCGGAGACGTGGATCATCGACCCCGACGGGGTGATCCGGATGCGCATCGACGGTCAGCGCGACTGGGCGAGCGCGCTGTCGATCGACGTCTTCGAGAGCTTCCTCTGAGCCGGCGCGCCGCTACCACGCGCCGGTGACGCTCTCGAGGTAGGCGTAGCCGAGCGGGCCGTCGGCCGCGTCGTCGAGCGCGTCCCCGACCGTCGCCCAGCGCTCGGCCGCGAAGGGGCCCGGCGCGTAGCGCACCGGCCGAGTCGGTGCAGCCTCGGCGGAGTCGATGTAGGGCGAGAGCGTGACGTCCACCGCGCAGCCCTCGGGCACGGTGATGTCCCGGGTCGCGGTGTGGACGGTCCGGTCCCGGGCGGTGAGGATCTGAGCCCGCGTGTAGCCCGCCTCGTGGGCCGCGCCGAGCCACGCGTCGAGCGCGCGCCACGAGGTCGCCTCGGGCGCCGCGACGAGGACCGTGCCCGGAAAGCGCGCGCGCGGCTGGAGGATGGCCCAGTTGCGGCGGATCGTCTCGAGGTCCTCGCGGAGGCGCGCGGGCTCGCGCATCACGCGCCCGTCGAGGAGGACCGCGTCGGCCTCGATCGACAGGACCGGGCCGATCGTCGCGGGCGCGCACCGAGCGCTCGAGCCCTCGCCCGGCCGCGCGGCGGGGCGAGCGCGCGGCACGGAGGCGGGCAGGGTCTCCGCCCGGAGGGACACCGGGTGGTCCCGATCCCACGCGTAGGGCGCCGCGCCGAGGAACAGCGCGAGCCCGCCCGCGGCCACCAGCGACGCGAGGAAGGTGTGCCGCCACGGCGCGGGCGCCGGCGCGCGACGCCGCGCCCAGGCCAGCGCGACCCACGCGACCGCCGCCGCCGCGAACGGGGCCGCGGTCAGGAGGTCGAAGCGCGCGCTCGTCTCGAGGACGTGGCGGTGCCACGAGCCCCAGCAGAGGCAGAGCGGGCCCGCCTCGTGGAGGAGGAACAGGAAGGCGGCGAGCGCGGCTCCGGCCGCGCCGGCGATCAGCGCGAGGCCCCGCAGCAGGCCCCGTCGGGCGCGGGTCCGCGACGCCGCGAGGAGCGTGACCGGCACCGCGAGGCCGAGCACCACCGCGAGGAGGGTGAGCGACTGCGCCTCGAGGAGCAACGGCGAGGCACCCCGAGCGCTCGCGGCCGGCCACCCGAGCGCCGCCTCGAGGGCCTCGGTGCGGAACGCGGCGACCAGGGCGCCGAGCACCGCGAGCGTCTGCGCGCACAGGAACACCGGCGGCCCGACCACCCCGAGCCGGCTCCACCGCGTACGCGCGTGGGGCGCGAGCCCGAACGCGAAGCCCGCCGCGAGCAGCGTGGTCGCGGTCAGGGCGATCGCGAGGCCGAGGACGCCGTCGTGCGCGTCCAGCGCGGTCTGCCAGCTCGAGAGGCCCATCAGAGGCCCCACATCAGGACGTGGATGGAGTAGCCGGCCCAGCGCAGGAGCGCGGCCGAGGCGAGCGCGCCCCCGGCGAGGAACAGCGCGGACGTCAGGAGATCGCGTGCCATCTCGCTCTAGACAGCCGCCCCCCGCGCGAGTTCCGCCCGCGTCAGTCGGCCGGCGCGAGCCAGCCCGGTCCGTCGTCCTCGTCGAGGGCGTCGAGCTCGCGCTGGACCGACTCGTCGAGGGCGCCGCCGCTCTGGGTCGCCGCCGCCTCGGGCGCGGCCGGCGCGGGCTGGGCCTGCTCGAGCCGGTAGAACCAGAACGCCAGCAGGACGGCCACGAGCCCGCCGGCCGCGAAGACGGCCACGAAGTAGCTGCGCGGGACCGGCCGGAGGGCGCGCTCGTCGGCGTCGGTGGGGAGCTCGGGCGTGGGCATCGGCATTTCGGGTGGGACCCCGTCTCGCGGCGGAGGTTCGCACCGATCGCGCCCACGGGCGACCCCATGGCGCTACGCTGCGGCGCGATGACCGATCTGGCGGCGCGGTTTCGAGAGGTGCGGGGCTTCACGCGGGGGCTCGCCGAGCCCCTCGCGCCCGAGGACATGGTCGTTCAGTCGATGCCCGACGTGAGCCCGACCAAGTGGCACCTCGCGCACACGAGCTGGTTCTTCGAGACCTTCGCGCTGGACGGGCAGCCGGCGCACCACCCGGCCTACGCGGTGCTCTTCAACAGCTACTACAACACCGTCGGCGAGCAGTTCGCCCGGGCGCGCCGCGGGCTCCTCAGCCGGCCGACGGTGAAGGAGGTCCTCGCCTACCGCGCCGACGTGGACGCGCGGGTCGAGGCGCGCCTCGCGGAGGGCCCGGACCCTCGCCTCGCCGCGGTCGTCGAGGTGGGGCTCCACCACGAGGAGCAGCATCAAGAGCTCTTGCTGACCGACATCAAGCACGTCTTCAGCGTGAGCCCGCTCCGCCCCGCCTACGTCCCGCGCGAGGCCGACGCGCCGGTCGAGGCGCCACCGCTCACGTGGCGAAGCTACGACGCCGGGACCTACCGGATCGGCTTCGACGGGGCCGGCTTCTGCTTCGACAACGAGCGTCCGCGCCACCGCGTGTTCCTCGAGGCGTTCGAGATCGCGCGGCGCCCGGTGACGGTCGGCGACTACCGCGCCTTCGTCGCCGACGGCGGCTACCGCGACCACCGCCTCTGGCACTCCGAGGGCTGGGCGATCGTCCAGGCGCGCGGCTGGGACCGGCCGCTCTACTGGGAGGAGGACGGCGAGCGCGCGTTCACCCTCGGCGGGGTCCTGCCGCTGCACGACGCCGAGCCGGTCTGCCACGTGAGCTGGTTCGAGGCCTCCGCCTACGCGGCGTGGGCTGGCGCGCGCCTTCCGACCGAGGCCGAGTGGGAGATCGCCTCCCAGGACGCGGGCGCGCCGGGGTCGTTCGTGGACGACCGGCGCTTCCACCCGGCCCCCTGCGACGACGCGGGCGGCTGGACGGGCATGTTCGGCGACACCTGGGAGTGGACCGCGAGCCCCTACACCCCGTACCCCGGCTACGCTCCGCTGCCCGGCGCGCTCGGTGAGTACAACGGCAAGTTCATGGCCAACCAGTACGTGCTCCGGGGCGGCTCCTGCGCGACCCGTCGCCGCCACGTGCGGCCGACCTACCGCAACTTCTTCCCCGCCGACGCCCGCTGGCAGCTCAGCGGCCTGCGTCTCG
>JAUHXR010000466.1 GCA_030426845.1 Polyangia bacterium
TCGTCGCGCTTCACCTCGTCGAGCTCGAGCGCGATGCCCCAGTCGAGCAGGTAGACCTCGCCGAACGGGCCCACCATCACGTTCGAGGGCTTCACGTCGCGGTGGAGGACACCGCGGCTGTGCGCGAACGAGAGCGCCCGCGACACCGCGACGATGACGGAGAGGTTCCACTCCAGCAGGTCGTCCGCCCCGAAGCGCTGGCGCACCCGGTCGGGGTCGCTCATCAGCGCGCTCCACGTCTCGCCCTCGATGAGCTTGAGCACGACCTGAGGCACGCCGTCCGCGCCCTGCACGATGTCGTGCACGGGGACGATGTTGGGGTGCTCGAGCTTCCCCGTGATCCGCGCCTCGCGCAGCAGCCGCCCGATGTCCCGATCGTTCTGACGCTCGACCCGCAGCGTCTTCACCGCGACCGGGCGGTCGAGCTTGAGCTGCTGGCCGAGCCGCACCAGGGCCATGCCGCCCCGCCCGAGGGTCGGGCCGACGTCGACGCCCGCCCCGACGTCCTTGGTGGGCGTGGTCCGGATGTCCGCCTTGAGCATCACGCTCGGGTCCGGCCGCGTGCGGTCGGTCTGGAGCGCGAGGTCGGCGAGGGCGCGGCGTAGCGCGGGGCGGTGCTCGAGGGCCGTCTCGAGCTCCGCCTGCTCGTCGTGCTCGAGCGTCCCATCGAGCAGCCCTCGCAGCCGCTTCGCGTCCTCCACTGCCCTCAGTGTGCCGCGTTTCCCGGGTCGGCGGGAGAGCGCGCCATTCTCAGGGCATGCCGGGCCCGGTAAGCTGTGGCTCCATGCGCCGTATCCCCCGCTTTGCCCTCCTCGCCCTCCTCGCCACCCCCGCCTCCCTCGCCGGCTGCGACTGCAGCGCAGAGCCCACCACCCCGTGCGCGTCGGACTCCGACTGCGAGCTCGACGAGGTGTGCGCAGACGGCCGCTGCGTACTCGACCCGAACCGCGAAGACGGCTCGACCGGTCGCGACTCCGGCGTCGACGCGGGCCCGCCGCGCACCGTGACCGGGCTGCGCGTCGAGCCGCCGATGGCCGACCTCCTCGCGGTCGACGGCGCGACGCCCACCCAGGCCTTCACCGTCGTCGCGCTCTACAGCGACGGGACCGAGGGCCCCGCGCCTGGCCCGATGTGGACGAGCGACAACCTCTCGATCGGCGAGATCGATCTCGCCGGCGGCCTGTTCACCGCGAACGGCGCGATCGGCGGCGTCGCGACGATCACCGCGACCGTGCCCAACCCGTCTGGCGCGGACGCGACCGGCACGGCGATGCTCCGGGTCCGGCTCGAGCGCACCGTCCTCGCGATGGGCGCGCCGGCCGACGCCGCCACCCGCTTCATGGGCGCGACCGCGGTGGACGACGCCGCCCGCGCGGCCGACGTCGTCTACCCGCTCGATCAGGTCGTCATGCCGCAGAACGTCTACCCGGTGGACGTGCAGTGGATGCGCGGCGCGACCGACGACCTGTTCCGCGTCTCGCTCGACAAGCCCAACATGAGCCTCGTCGCCTACGTCCCGTTCGACGGGATGAACCACTGGCTCGTCGACGAGGCCGCGTGGCGCTCGCTCGCCCAGACCGATCCCGACGACCCCGCGAGCCTCACCGTCGATCGCCTCGAGGCCGCGACGGGCGAGGTGGTTCGCGGCGCACCTCGGTCGATGACCTTTGCGCACGCCGCGTTGACGGGCAGCGTCTACTACTGGGACATCGAGCGTGGCCGTATCGTCCGGATCGACGACGGCACCGCGACCCGCAACGAGTTCATGCCCAACCCGTCGCAGGGCTGCGTCGGCTGCCACTCGGTCTCGCCGAGCGGTCGCTACATGGCCGGACGCTTCGGCGGAGGCGACAACACAGGCTCCGTTCTCGACCTGACCACCGACCTCACGGGCAACCCCGCCCCCACGCTCTGGGATCCGGCGACGCAGAACTGGTGGTTCTCCTCGTGGAGCCCCGACGAGTCGCGCATGGTCGTCGCGCGCATCGGGAACAACCCGGTCCTCGCGTTCCTCGATCCCCTCACGGGCGCGAACGTCCCGGCCAGCGGCACGATGCCCAACGGCACCTACCCCGCGTGGTCGCCCGACGGCACCGCGATCGCGTACACCGGCGACGGCGACCGCTGGGGCGACAACCTGTCGCGCGGCAACACCTACGTGCTGCCCGTCACCGGCCCGGACACGGTGGGCACGCCCACGCAGATCCACGCCGGCACCGACGTGCCCGGCTCGGCCGTCGACAGCTACCCGACGTGGTCGCCCGACTCGGCGCTCATCTCGATCGCGAACGGCAACGGGGCGCGGAGCGAGAGCGCGAGCGCAAACCTCTACGTGATGCAGCGCGACGGCGCGAGCCCGACCGCGCTCGCGGTCGCGTCGGGCACGGGGCTCGACTACCAGCCGCGCTTCTCGCCGTTCCAGCAGGGCGGCTACTACTGGCTGAGCTTCCTCTCGCGCCGCGTCTACGGCAACCCGCAGATCGGCAACTCCACGCGGGCGCCCAGCCGCATGCAGCAGATCTGGGTGACCGCGATCCGCGACGACGCCGCGCCCGGCACCGACCCGAGCTCCGTGCCCTACTGGCTCCCCGGTCAGAACACGCAGAGCGCGAACATCAGCGCCTACTGGGCGCCGCGCGCGTGCCGGCCCGACGGCGAGAGCTGCAGCGTCGGCAGCGAGTGCTGCGGCGGCGACTGCCGTCCGCCCGCCGGCGGCGGCGAGCCCGTCTGCTCCCCGCCTCCGCCGGACCGGTGCCGCACGGCCGGCGAGACGTGCAGCACCGACGCCGACTGCTGCGAGGGCATGGGCCTGACCTGCCTCGGCAACGTCTGCGTGGCTGGTCCCGGCTGACCGGGCCCGGGGTCTACTTCAGCGACGAGTCGGCCCAGAGCGCGACGTAGACCCGGGTGCCCTCGCTCCGCGCGGGCCCCGGGTTGCGCCACTTGGGGTGACGCGCGAAGCGGCGCGCGAGGTCGAGCTCGACCGTCCCGGCCTCGTCCTCGGTGTCCGCCCGGTACACCTCGACCGCCGCGTCCGCGCCGAGCTCGTGGCAGGTCGCGGTCGGCCGCTCGCTCCGGCCGATCCCGAAGGCGGCCAGCTCGGGCACCTCGGTCACCTCGCGTACCGTGGCCGCGATCCGCGCGAGCACCTCCGGGGGGACGTCCATCGCGGGCAGCATAGCCGCTCCACCGGCCGGTTCAGTGCGAGTAGGGCTCGCCGCGCAGGATCGTGAAGGCGCGGTAGATCTGCTCGGCCAGCACGACCCGCGCGAGGCGGTGCGGGAGCGTGATGCGGCCGAGGCTCCAGCGATGATCGGCGCCCGCGCTGATCTCGGGAGGCAGGCCGTAGCTGCCGCCGATCAGGAAGGTCACCGCCGGCACCGAGCCGACCTCGCACCGCTCGATCTCCTGCGCGAGGCGCTCGCTCGACCAGGCCTCGCCCTCCACCTCGAGCGCGATCACCCGGCCGGGCTTCATTAAGTGCTTCTCGAAGCGCGCGCGAACCTCGGCCGCGCCGCCGTCCTTGAGCTCGACCTCCTCGAGCTTCGCGTAGCGACCGATGCGGCCGAGGTAGTCGTCGAGCACCGCGCGCATGGGGCGGCCCTTGACCTTGCCCACCGCGACGATGCGGACCTTCACCCCGCCCCTCTCAGGCGCCGGGGGTCGAGCGCTCAGGTGTCGGCACGTCCACGCGGGGCGCGTCCATCCAGAGCGCCTCGAGGTCGTAGTAGCCGCGCGTGTCGCGGTGGAAGATGTGGACGATCACGTCGCCGAAGTCCATCAGCACCCAGCTCGCCTGCTGGAGCCCCTCGACGCTGAGCGCCTTGACCCCGGTGCGCTCCTTCACGTCACCCGCGAGGTTCTTCGCGAGGGCCGCGACCTGGCGGTCGGAGCGGCCGCTCATGAGCAGGACGAAGTCGGCGTAGTCGACCTTGCCGACGACGTCGATGATCTCGACCTGCTCCGCCTTGCGGCCGAGGGCCACGTCCGCGATGGCCAGCGCGAGCTCACGCGCTTCGGCGATCTGCGACGCACGGCGCGCCTCGGCCTCGCTATCCGCGAGCGGCTCCGCGGCCACCTTCGGTCCCTTTTTGGCCAACTCACATCCTCCGGGCCGCGTGGCATAGCGAATTTCGCCGATCGGGCAAGCCTCGGCCCCGCGTCACTGCCGAATCTGCCCGTCGCCGCGCCCGACCCACTTGAGGGTGCAGAGCTCCGCGAGCCCCATCGGCCCGTAGGCGTGGAGCTTGGTGGTCGAGATGCCGACCTCCGCCCCAAGGCCGAGCTGGCCGCCGTCGTTGAACCGCGTCGAGGCGTTCACGAGGACGAGCGAGGCGTCCACCTCCCGGAGCCAGCGCTCGGCGCGCGAGTAGCTCTCGGTCACGATCGCCTCGGTGTGGAGGCTCCCGTGCCGCGCGACGTGGTCCATCGCGTCGTCGAGGCCGTCGACCACCTTCACCGCGCAGACCAGATCGAGGTACTCCTCGTCCCAGTCCGCCTCGGTCGCGTCCATGACGCCCGGGGTCGCGAGCGCGGCCTTGGCCCGCGGATCCGCCCGCAGCTCGACCCCCGCCGCGGCGAAGGCCTCGCCCACGCGCGGCAGGAACGCCTCCGCGACCGCCGCGTCCACGAGCAGCGTCTCCATCGCGTTGCACACCCCCGGCCGGTGGGTCTTGGCGTTGAGCGCGATCGCGAGCGCCTTGTCGAGGTCGGCGTCGCGATCGACGTAGACGTGGCAGACGCCCTTGTAGTGCCGGATGACGGGGACGCGGGCGTTCTCGGCCACGAAGCGGATGAGCCCCTCGCCGCCGCGCGGGATGACGAGGTCGAGGACGTCGTCGAGCGAG
This sequence comes from Polyangia bacterium, assembly GCA_030426845.1. Lineage (GTDB taxonomy): Bacteria > Myxococcota_A > Polyangia > Polyangiales > Sandaracinaceae > JAUHXR01. The sequence goes on from JAUHXR010000466.1 coordinate 4,848, forward strand.
ATCATCGCGAGCGTCGCCTCGCGCTCCAGGGTCGGCAGGAGGCTCACCGTGCTCGGGTCGAGCCCCTCCGCCTCGAGGGCGGCGGTGAACCCGCGGGCGAGCGCCTGGTTGGTGTGCCACGCCTCCTTGCCGCCGCGGAGCAGGCACGCGTTGCCCGCCTTGAAGCAGAGCGCGGCCGCGTCGACCGTCACGTTGGGCCGCGACTCGTAGATGATCCCGATGAGCCCGAGCGGCGCGCGCA
>JAUHXR010000467.1 GCA_030426845.1 Polyangia bacterium
GCGTAGTGCGATCGCGCGCGGGGTTCAACGGGCGGCGCGCCGGCCGGGGCGTGATATCTCATGGCCCATGCGGGCGCTCGCGCTGCTCGTGGCGATCCCAGTGGCCGGTCTGGGCGTCGCCGCCGTCGAGCTGACCCGGGTCCCCACCGGCGGGGATCCGGCGCGCGTGCTCGGCGCCTGGCTCTCGCTCGTCGAGAGCGCGGCCCGCCACTTCGTGGTGCCGGCCGGGCTCCTCCTCGTCGCGGCCGGGCTGCTCTACGGCGTCGAGCGGGCCGAGGGACGGGCTCGACGCGCCCGCCTCGTCGGGCTCGCGGGCCTCGGCGTCGCGCAGGCCGCGCTCGCGCGCGAGGTGCTCCTCGGCTATTCGCCCTTCGCCTCGCACCTCGGCGCGAACGTCGCGCTCGTCCTCGCGGGCGCGCTCCTCGCGGGCCTGCACGTGGCCCTCGCCCGCGCCGCCCGAGGCTCCGCGGCCGCGGCCGGGCTCGTCGTGGCGCTCGGCGCGCTCGCCCTCGTCCGCCTGCACTACCTCGTCTACGTGGGCCTCTACCCGACCCTCCACGAGTGCGCGCTTCGCCTCGCGTTCCTCGGGGCCGCCCTCGGCCTCGGCCTCGCCTTCGCCTGCGCCCCGCGCCTGCCCACCCCGCGCCTCGGGGCGGCGGTCGCCGCGGCCGCGCTCGCGCTCCCCCTCGTCGCGAGCCTCGTGAACCCGGCCGGGGCCTGGGCGCGCCCGATGGTGCGGGCCTACACGGAGCTCGGCCGCGGCGACGGCGTCGCCCAGGCGCTCGCCGCCCACCGCGACGCCCTCCACCCGACGTCGCTCCCCGGCCCGCGCGCGGTCCGCCCCGACCCGGACGCGCGGGCACGCTTCGCGAGACGCTCGGGCCTGCCCAGGATCGACGACGTGGACCTCGGCGCGCTCGATCTCTTGGTGGTCTTCTCGGACGCGACCCGCTTCGATCGCACCTCGCTCGCCCGCGGCGCCCGCGGCCCGACCCCGCACCTCGCCGCGCTCGCCGCTCGCAGCCAGGTCTTCACCCGCGCCTACGCGCCGTCCAACGGGACCTTTCCGTCGGTCGCGTCGGTCCTCGCGATGGCGCCGCTCTCCGCGTGCCCGGTCGATCTGCGGCCTCGGCACTGGCGCGGCGCGCTGCGACCCGAGCGGCCGACCGCCCCCGAGGCGCTGCGCGACGCCGGGCGCGCCACGTTCTGGGTCGGCCACGACCTCGAGGGCTCGATCAGCGCGCACGGCGCGGGGCTCGAGCGCGGCTTCGATCGACGGCGGCTGGTCCCCGAGCGCCGCGGCGACCCGGCGGGGGCGGACGTCGACACGCGCGTGGCCGAGCTCGCGATCGAGGAGCTCGCGCGGGTCGGGGATCGGCGGTTCTTCGGCTGGGTGTTCTTCGTCAGCCCCCACGACGACTACCGCGTGCACGACCGCGCCGCGCCGCACGAGACGCCGCTCGAGCGCTACGACCAGGAGCTGCGCGCCATGGACGCGCAGCTCGGCCGGGTGCTCGCGCGCGTCGACCTCGCGCGGACCGTGGTGGTGTTCGCGGGGGACCACGGCGAGGCCTTCGGCGAGCACGGCCACCGCCACCACCTGAGCTCGGTCTACGACGAGCAGATCCACGTGCCGCTGGTCGTCCACGTGCCGGGCCTCGCGCCCGCGGTCCACGACGCGCCGGTGTCGCTCACCTACGTCCTGCCGTGGCTGATGCTGCGCGGCGACGGGCCCGAGCGCGCGGCGGCCGAGGACGCGCTGCGGCGCGACCTCGGCCCGTGGATGCGCGCGCTCGACGGCGCGGTGGTGAGCGAGCAGATCGGCCGGCGCAGCCAGGCCGCCGCGCTCGTCTGGCCCGACCACACCGCGGTCTACGACGTCCTCGCCGACCTACCGCGCATCTTCTCCGCGGAGGACGTCGGCCAGCGGGACGATCTCCGCGAGCGCGACCCCGCGCTCCTCGGGCGCCTCTGGCCCCGCATCCGCAGCTACCGCCGGCTCCGATTCGAGGGCCGCCGCTTTCGCTTCATCGAGGGACCGTCATGAGATTCATCGTCCGACTCTTCGCTCAGGGCCTGCTCGTCTTCGTGCCGGTGGTCGGCACGGTGGCGCTCGTCTGGTGGGTGCTCGCCACCGCCGACGAGCTCGTCCCGCTGCCGGTGCCCGGCACGGGCATCGCGGTGATCGTGGTCGTGATCCTCCTGCTCGGCCTGCTGACCGACAACGTGCTCGGCCGGCGCGTCGTCCGCTGGTTCGAGACCGGGCTCAAGCGGCTCCCGGTGGTGAGCATCATCTACACGTCGCTCAAGGATCTCCTCAGCGCCTTCGCGGGCGACAAGCGCTCCTTCGACAAGCCGGTGATGGTGCGGATGACGGACGCGTGCCGGGTCTTCGGCTTCGTGACCTGCGACCGCTTCGACGACCCGCGCCTCGGCGGCCACGTCGCGGTGTACCTGCCCCAGGCCTACAACTTCGCGGGCAACCTGATCATCGTGCCCGTCGACACGGTCGAGCGGGTCGACGCGGACAGCGCGCAGTTCATGGCCTTCATCGTCTCCGGCGGCGTGGCCACCATGAGCGCGGCCCGCACCGTCCTCGACAGCAGCTCGGGCGTGGACCTGACCCGGCTCAAGAAGAAGTAGCCGCCGCGCACGCGAGCGCGCCTGAAATACCGCGCCTCGAGGGCCCGTAGGGATGCTCGACGCGGGGACACACGGCCCCGCCGCCCGCGGCTCCGCGCCGGACCGCGGCCGACCCCTCACCGCCGCCTACCGGGCGGCCCTGGAGCACTCCGTCATGCGCGCCACGCTTCCCTCCTTGCTCGTCGCCCTCGTCGTCTCGCTCGGCACCGCCTTCGCCCCCGCGCTCGCGAGCGCGCAGGCCCCGCAGGACCGCGTGGCCTTCGGCGGCGACGTCTACGTCGGGCCGGGCGAGGTGGTCGCGGACGCGGTGTCCTTCGGGGGCAACGTCACGGTCGAGGGCACGGTGCGCGGCGACGCGGTCGCCTTCGGCGGCGACGTCGTCCGCCAGGGCGGCACGGTCGAGGGCGAGATCGTCACGATGGGCGGCTTCTCCCGGACCGAGCCGGCCCCGTTCGCGACCCCTGAGACCCCTGAGACCCCTGAGACCCCGACCCCGCCCGCGGCGAGCCGGCACGCCGACGGGCCGCTCGACGACGCGATCGGCTGGGTCAAGTCCACCGCCCGCAGCGCGGTGGCCCACGTGCTGCTCTTCCTCCTCGGCCTCCTCTTCCTCGGTGTCAGCCGCGAGCGCCTCGCCGCGCTCCAGGTGACGATGATCAAGGACAGCCTCCGCACCGCAGGCTGGGGCCTGCTCGGCTACGTCGGGGCGGCCGTCACGCTGGTCCTGCTCTGCGTGACGATCATCGGCATCCCGGTCGCGCTGGTCGGCGCGCTCGCCCTGCCGGTCCTGACCTACCTGGGCCTCGCCGCGGCCGCCACGGTGATCGGCGCCGCGCTCCCCATCGCGCAGCTCAAGGGGCGCGAGATCGCGCAGCTCGGCGCGGGCGTCCTCATCCTCTTCGTCGCCTCGATCGTGCCCTTCATCGGCGGGATCGCGACCGCGGTGGCCGCGTGCCTCGGCTTCGGCGCGCTGCTCCGGACCCGCCTCAGCGAGCGCCCGCCGGTCGACCTCCCGGGCGGCCCGCTCGGCGACGCGGGGGCCGCGCCCGCCGCGTCTTGACAGCCGCGCTCGGCGGACCATTTTCTCGCCCTGATGTCGGACGACGAGAACACCACCACCCACCGCTTCGAGGCGGAGGTCGAGCAGGTCCTCCGCCTCGTCATCGAGTCGCTCTACAGCAACCGCGAGGTCTTCCTCCGGGAGCTGCTCTCGAACGCCGCGGACGCCCTGGACAAGCTCCGATTCCGCGCGGTCACCGAGCCGGCGCTGATGCCCGAGGAGGGCCTCCGCGTCCGGCTCGTCGCCGATCGTGACGCCGGGACGCTGACCGTCTCGGACAACGGCGTCGGGATGAGCCAGGACGAGCTCGTGAGGAACCTCGGCACCGTCGCCCGCTCGGGCACGCGCGAGCTCGCGCAGAAGCTCCGCGAGGCCAAGGAGGCGGGCGACCTCTCGCTCATCGGCCAGTTCGGCGTCGGCTTCTACAGCGCGTTCCTCGTCGCCGATCGGGTCGACGTCGTGAGCCGCGCGGCCGGCGCCGAGGAGGCCTTCCGCTGGAGCTCCGACGCCCGCGAGACGTTCACGGTCGAGCCGGCGGAGCGCGAGGAGGCCGGCACCTCGGTGATCGTGCACCTCACCGAGGAGCACCGCGCCAAGTTCCTCGACCCGGGCCCGCTCCGCTCGATCGTCAGCCGCTACAGCGACTACATGAGCTTCCCGATCGAGCTCAAGACGTCGGTCAAGGAGGGCGACGACTACGTCGAGCGCTTCGTGAAGATCAACGCGGGCTCGGCCCTCTGGCAGCGCAACCGCGGCGAGATCGACGACGAGCAGGCGGCCGAGCTGTACCGGCACGTCGCGCACGACTTCGAGGCGCCGCTCGCGTGGCGCCACTTCAAGATCGAGGGGACGCTGCAGTTCGCGGGGATGGTCTTCGTGCCCCGCCGCCCCCCGATGGGCCTGTGGATGCCCGACGCGCAGCACGGCGTGCGCCTCTACGTGAAGCGCGTCTTCATCATGGACGACGCCGAGGCGATCCTGCCGCGCTGGCTCCGGTTCGTGCGCGGCGTGGTCGACAGCGACGACCTCCCGCTCAACGTGAGCCGCGAGCTGCTCCAGGACTCGCGTGTGGTGCGCACGATCCGTGGTCAGGTCGTCAAGCAGGTCCTCGACATGCTCGCGGAGGTCGCGGACGAGCGGCCCGACGACTACGCGCAGCTCTGGGCCGCGTTCGGCGCGGTGATCAAGGAGGGCCTCCACGCGGAGCCCGGGCAGGCGAAGACGCTCGCCCCGCTGCTGCGGTTCGAGACGAGCAAGGGCGAGGGTCTGCGCTCGCTCGCGCAGGTCAAGGCGGACATGATCGAGGGCCAGCCCGCGATCTACTACGTGGTCGGCGAGTCGCGCGCGCAGGCCCAGAGCAGCCCGCACA
>JAUHXR010000468.1 GCA_030426845.1 Polyangia bacterium
CCGAACGAGGAGCGGTGGACGGGGGGCCTCTACCTCGTGTCGAGGTCGGCGACCGGGGTCGGGCAGGTCGAGCGCGTGCCCTCGATCGCCGAGCTCGGTGCCCCCGAGCCCGTGCTCACCGGGCTCGACGGCCTCGCCCCGGGCGGGCTGGTGTTCACCGAGGGGGAGCGCTTCGGCGTCCGCATCTACGCGATGGTGGGGCAACAGCTCCGCGCCTACCGGCCCGACGGCTCCTACACGGTGATCGTCGCGGGCCTGAGCGAGGCGGCCGGGATCGCGAAGTTCTTCGATGAGATCTGGTTCCTCGATCGCGCCCGCGGCCTCGTGCTGGTCCTGAGCTGATCGGTCACCTCGGGCGCGGACCCGCGCCGGTCGCCGTCAGGCCATGGGGAGGCGGTGCTCGCCGCTCTCGTCCGGGCGCGCGTCCGGGGGATCGACCCGCACGAGCACGACCGTCACGTTGTCGTGCCCGCCGCGGTCGTTGGCGGCGGCGATCAGCGCGTCCACCGCCTCGCCGAGGCTCGTCGCGTTCATCAGCAGTCGGGCGAAGTCGTTCTCGGGGACCATCTTGTAGAGCCCGTCCGAGCACAACAGATAGAGGTCGCCGACCTGCGGCTCGTCCATCCCCATCTCGACGTCGACCGCGTCGAAGACCCCGACGGCCCGGCTGAGCTTGCCGGCCGATGGCCCGCGGATGCCGACCGCCTCCAGGGTGTGGTCGACGGTGAGCGCGGTGAGCCGACCGTCACGGAGGCGGTAGCAGCGGCTGTCGCCGACGTGGGCGAGGTAGACGCGCTTCTTGCCCGGGCTGAAGCGCGCGGCGACCAGCGTCGTCCCCATGCCGCGCTTGTTCGGGTCGGCCTTCGCGATCGCGCGCACCGCCTGGTTCGCGTGGCGCACCGCCTCCTCGAGCTCCGCCGCGCGCGCCGGCAAGCCGACCTGCGGGTCGATGAAGTGGGCGGCGGCGAAGGTGTCCCGGATCGTCTCGACCGCGGTGCGGGCCGCGACCTCGCCGGCCGCGTAGCCGCCCATCCCGTCGGCCACCGCGTAGACGTCGTGGGCCGTGAGCACGAGGAACGCGTCCTCGTTGTGCTCGCGGTGCTGCCCGGCGTGCGTCCCCCCCGAGGCGGCGAGCAGGATCCGCGGCACCGGGCCGGTCGGCTCCTCGTCGAGATCCCAGGCGTCGCTCGCGGTGACGAGCGCGAACTCGTCGCTCTCGTGGAGGATGGGCACGCCGGCCGGCGGGGGCACGGTGGCCATGCGCGTGCCCTCGGGCTCGTCGGGGCGCTTGTCCCACGGCTGGCTGTGGCGCGGGCGCTCCCACGCGTCGTCCTGACCGGCGTCTTGACGGCGCATCACGAGGAACGCGATGCCCGCGAGCAGGACCGCGCCCGCGATCGCCGCGATGATCCAGAGCGTCACGTGGTCACACCATACTTCGATGGAGCCGCGCGCGCGCGCTCAGCGTGACGCGGGCTCCGCCGACTCGGCCGAACCCTCGGCTGGCGCAGAGTCGGCGGGCGCCGCGAGGGGGCGACGGGCGGCCTCGGCCGCGGCGAGGGCGAGGTCCCGGCTCGCCTCGGCGCTCGCCACCCGCGCGGTAAGATCCGCGACCTGCTCCTGGGCGACGGCGGCGCGGCGCTCGGCCAGGTCGAGCGCGTGGGTGAGGCGGCTCACCTCGCTGGCGGCGGCGTCGCGCGCGGACTCGGCCCGTGCGGCCCGCTCGCTCGCCTCGGTGTGGGCGCGCTCGGCCCGCTCGGCGCGTCGCTCGGTGGCGCGCAGGGTACCGCTGAGCCGGCCGATCTCGGCCCGCGCGTCGTCGCGCTCCGTCCGCGTGTCGTCGAGCGCGCGCTCGCGCGCCCGGAGCTGGGCCGAGACCGCGTCTCGCCTCGCGATCGCCTGGCTCAGCTCGCCGCGCAGGATCCGCGTCTGGCCCTCGGTGGTCGCGAGCTGGGCCGCGAGCTGGCCGCGGCTCATGCGGCTCTGCTCGTACTGCTGCAGCAGCGCCTGGTGGCCCTCCTCGAGCGCCTCGCGCCGTGCGTTCTCGACGATGAGATCCGCCCGTGCGTCCGCCGCCTGCGCGCGGGCCTCGCGCGCCTCCGCCCCTCGCCGCTCGAGCGCGTAGGCGCCAAGGGCCCCCGCGACCAGCGCGAGGGTGAGGATCGGGAGCACCCAGCGCAGGATCCGCCCGCGGCGCGCGCGGCGCTCCTCGGGGAGGGTCAGGATCGCGAGCTCGTCGATCAGCTCGTGCGCGCTCGGCCGCTCGCTCGGGTCGAGGCTCAGCCAGCGATCGAAGGTTGCCCGGAGGTAGCGCAGGTCTCGCCCCTCGAGGCGCGGCGGCGGGTGCTCGGCCCGCTGCGCGACGAACGCGCTGACCGCGCCGGAGACCACCTCGGCCTGGGTCGAGGGCTCGAGCGCGTTGCGCAGCGAGAGCGCGAGGGCGAAGACGTCCGCCGGGCGATCGACCTCGGGGCCCACGTGCCCCTCCGCGATGTAGCGGCGCGCGACCTCGGGCGAGAAGTAGAGCGGGGTGCCGCCCAGCATCGTCTCGTGGCCCTCGGCCGCGACGCCGAGATCGATCAGCACGGGGAGCAGCGCGCCGTCCTCGTGGCCGGTGAGGCGCGTCAATAAGATGTTCTCTGGCTTGATGTCCTGATGGCGGATGCCGGCCTCGTGCAGCGCGGCCAGCGCCCGGGCGAGCGGCTCGAAGATCCGACGCGCCTCCGCGCGGCCGAGCGCGCCGCGACGCATGCGCGCCTCGAGGGTCTCGCCCTCGTACCAGGGCATCACGAACCACAGGCGCTGCTCGAACCAGCCGTGGTCCTTGAACTGGACGAGCGACGGATGGAACACCGCCGCGTTGAGCTTGAGCTCGCGCAGCGCGGACTGGCGGGCCGACTCGCTGAGCGACGGCGTGCGCAGCAGCTTCAGCGCGACCACGTGCCCGGGCACCTCGACGTCCGCCGCGCGGTAGACGTCGCCGAACGCGCCCATCCCGACGTGCTCGAGCAGCTCGTAGCGCCCGCCGATCAGCGTCCCCGCGGGCAGGCCGCGGTCGTCGTCCTCGATCCCGAGCGGCGGCGTGCCCTCGGCCCACGAGCGGGCCACCGCGTAGGCGTCGACGTAGGCGGTCGCGGTCGTGTCGGCAGGATCCGGCGCGAAGCTCCCGAGCAGCTGGCGCGCCTTCGCCTCGGCCTGGTCGAGCGCGAGCTCCGCGTCCGGGACCGTCAGCTCCATCGCGAAGGCGAGCTCCTCGAGGCTGAGCTCGCGCGCGTAGCGCAGCTCGAGCAGCTCCGAGGCCTGCGCGTCGAGGCCGTCGCGCATCCGCGCGAGGGCGCGGCCCCGGCGACCCGTCTGGAAGCGCAGCTCGACCGGGTCCGGCGCCACGAAGCCGGGCATCACCCGCTCGGTCTCCACCACCGCGCGCGCGAGGTGGTAGAGCTGACCCTTGGGGCCCGGCGGCGCGAGCAGCTCCTCGTGCGGCATCGCGTTCACGATCCGCGCGAGCGACTGGAACGCCTCCCGCCCGCGGCGGCCGTCGCCGAGGCGCAGCGCGAGGTACTGTTTGACCCCCTCCGCCCACGGCCCGAGGACCCGCCGGCGCAGCATCCCGGGGGAGGTCTGGAAGACCCCGGAGTCGGCGGCGGGCATGCCCACGGCCACGGTATGGTTGGCGGTCGACGGCATAGTGCGAGGTCAGCCTACATCTGACCACACTTGCCCCCAAGAAAGCGGTCAGACCCAGCCGTAGAGGGGGCAGAGGACGCGCAGCACGAGGAAGACGACCACCGCGCCGGTGAGGTTGAGGACCAAGCCGACGCGGATCATCTCGCCCTGCGGAACGCGGCCGGTGCTGTAGGCGATCGCGTTCGGCCCGGTGGCGATCGGGAGCATGAACGCGCAGCTCGCCGCGAGGCCGACCGCGAGCGCGGGCGGGATGGGCGAGACCTCGAGCTGGTCGGCGATCGCGACGACGAGCGGCACGAGCATGTTCGCCGAGGCGGTGTTCGAGCACACCTCGGTGAAGAAGATGGTGAACACGCAGCAGACGGCGACGAGCGGCCAGAGGGACGCGATGCCCGTGAGCCCGACGAAGCCGCGGCTGATCGCGGCCGCGAGGCCGGTGTCGACGAGCTGCGTCCCGAGCGCGATGCCACCGCCGAAGAGCAGGATGATGCCCCAGTCGATCTGCTTGGCGCGCCGCCAGGTGAGCGCGCGCTCGCCGTCCTCGGTGGGGACGAAGAAGAGGAGCGAGGCGGCGAGGATCGCGACCACGCCCGGGTGGAGGTGGGACTTGAGCGCGGGCGCGATCTCGAGATCGAGGGCCTGGGTCACGCCGGGGAGGATCCAGCCGACGACCGCGAGGCCGAAGGCGACCGCGGTGGCGATCTCGCCGCGGCGCCAGGTCACCGGCACGTCCTCGAAGAGCGCGCGGGTGTCCGCGCCGGCGCCGACCTGAGGCGGGTACATCCGGCGCGTGACCACGTAGATGAGCGCGCAGAGGATCAGCGCGGTCGGCATTCCCACGCTCATCCAGTCGAGGAAGCCGAGCTGCGTCTCGCCGACGTTCAGGATGCGGAGCGTGATGAGGTTGGGTGGGCTCCCGACGAGCGTCCCGAGGCCGCCGATCGAGCACGCGTAGGCGAGCGCGAGCAGGCCGCCCGTCCCCGCGCGATCGTCGCCCTTCGCGGGGCCGATCATCTTCAGCAGGATCGGGACGAGGATCGCGGTCGACGCGGTGTTCGAGATCCACATCGACAGCAGCGCGCCCGCCGCCATGAGCGCGATGCGCACGCGGGACGGAACGCCGGCGACGCCGGGCGCGGCGACGATCGCCTTGGCGATCCGCCGATCGAGCCCGTGGGCGCTCATCGCCTCCGCGATGAAGAAGCCGCCCACGAAGAGGTAGAGCAGCGGGTCCGCGTAGTGCTTGAACGCCTCCTTGGCGTCCGTGACCTCGAAGACCACGAGCAGCGGCGCGATCATGAGCGCGGTGGCCGCGATCGGGATCGCCTCGCTGAGCCAGAGCACGAGGATGGCGGCGAAGATCCCGGCGAGCCGGTGCGCCCC